>NZ_JBHTHA010000036.1:0-388161 GCF_042676385.1 Paenibacillus sp. GCM10027628 | reverse complement strand
CCTCTTTAAATCTCTTTCATGTCAGCTTTCGTGCATGCTTAGTGTGTTATTCAGCGTTACAGAAGTAAAAGTAATTGGAAACGAGTGAATAGCGATGTTATCCATCGTTCCAGAGTAGAAAAAGGCAGTATCATGATCCCAGAACGAAGGAATAGCGATGTTTCTCATCGTTACAGACGTTAGAGAAAATGGAATCGATCCCATAATGATATTTTTCATCGCTACTGATTTGAAGTGGTTAGATGCGATACCTAATTTTCTCCTAATTCACAAATGGATGGATTTACACACAAAAGGACCGTCAGGGAAGACTCTGACGGTCCTTTTGCGTGCTTCGACAGAATGCTGGCTCGAGAGTAGTGTGAACTTGCAAAAGTTTGCAGCTCTATGTCTATACTACACGTTTGCCTAAAATGATTAGATCGCGTTCGATCCCATCTAGCTCGGCAATGCCGGGCAAATGAGCCCAATTTTCGAAACCGAAACTGCGAAATAGCTTCAAGCTTGGCTCGTTGTGACCAAATATAAAACCGAGCAGCGTTTTTATCTGCAGCCTTGGACAAGCGTCAATCGCTTGCTGCAGCAGGTAACGACCGATGCCGCGGCCCCTGAATGCTTCATCCATGTAGATACTAACTTCAGCGGTGGCATTATACGCTGGCCTTCCGTAAAAGGACTGAAAGCTGAGCCAGCCGCAAATATTGTTTCCGCTTTCGAGTACCCATAATGGGCGAAAGTCAGGGGAATGTTCATAGAACCATTTTTCACGACTTTGGACTTCAACAGGTTCCGTATCAGCGGTTACCATACGTCCGGCGACGGTTGAATTATAAATGCGCACGATCTCGGGTAAATCTTCTAATCGTGCTTCACGAATCGTTAAATCGTTTGTGCTCATGCGATTCTCCTTAAAGAGCTAATTTCAACCAAAACCGGCTGATGGTCTCCAACCCTTTATCCCAATTTTCCAAGTGAAAATGCTCATTAGGCGCATGCAAGTTTTCTCCCGGCAGACCGAAGCCCAGCAGGACAACCGGCGCGTTCACAAGACGTCCCAGAACCTCGACGATCGGGATGGAACCGCCGCTTCGCGTATACACCGGCCAGGAGCCATAAGTATCTTCATAAGCTTCGGAGGCAGCGACCATAACGGGCTCGTCGATCGGGGTAAGGAACGGATTGCCGCGCAGCTGTCGATCTAGACTGATTTTCACGCCCGGTGGTGTATGAGCCCGTATATGCGCTTCGATGGCATCCATGATTTCATCCGGTACTTGGGCGGCGACGAGACGGCATGCTATCTTAGCAATAGCGCGATTCGGGATAATCGGCTTGATGCCTTCTCCCTGGAATCCGCCGCTAACGGATGTAATCTCTAAGGTTGGTCGGGATGTCGTTTGCTCGTAGAACGAGAATCCTTTTTCCCCGTACAAGGTGTCCACTTGGAGATCCGTGCGGACCTTATTCGCATCCGGTTCTACTTGTTTAAATGATTCGCGTTCTTTTTCGGTAAGCTCGATGACTCTGTCATAAAAACCTTTGACCGCCACTCGGCCATTGTCGTCATGAAACGAGCTGAGCAGCTTGGAGAGCGCATGAATCGGGTTCTGCACAGCGCCGCCAAAAAGGCCTGAGTGGAGGTCGCTATTCGCTCCTTCTACAATGATCTCGAACCCTGCGAGGCCGCGTAGTCCGTACATGAGCGAAGGTTTACCGGGACCTTGCATTTGCGTATCCGAGAGCGTAATGACATCCGCCTTCAATTTTTCCTTGTGTTTGTCGACGAATGGCGGCAGGTTCTTACTGGCGATCTCTTCCTCGCCCTCAATACAAAATTTGATATTCACCGGCAGACTCCCGGTCGTACGCAAGAAAGCTTCTACGGCTTTGACGTAAAGCAGCAATTGACCTTTGTCGTCCGTACTGCCCCGCCCAAACAATTTGCCATCGCGAATAATGGGCTCGAACGGAGGCGTCGACCAAAGCTCCAGCGGCTCTGCCGGTTGAACATCGTAATGACCGTAAACAAGAACTGTAGGTTGACCCGGCGCATGAAGCCAATCTGCATATACGACTGGGTGTCCGTCTGTCGGCATAATTTCAATATTTTCCAGACCGGCTTGCTTTAATGAAGCTGCCGTCCATTCGGCGCAGCGGATAATATCCGGTTGGTGTTCCGCAACTGCGCTAATACTTGGAATTCGTAAAAATTGCATCAATTCCTCTATGTGTTTGTCCCGATGCTGCTCATAGTATGATTTTAAAGTTTCGATCATGTGCAAAGTCTCCTTCTGGATAGCAATTAATGGTTCTAACTTTTAAAGTTCCCTATGGGAAGAAAAAATCCTGCCAATGGTTAATTATTTACTGCTTCCGTGATGACATACTTGTACCATTTGGATAAAATTAGGTATTATGTTCATCAAACTTAAGTTGAAGGAGCCTACATATATGAAGCGAATTTGCCAAACAGAACGAATGGAGCTGGTCGTTTTAAGCAGCTCGTCTGCGGATTTGGTATTGGACTATATCCTACGAAATCGTATTTTTTTGGAACCATGGGAGCCCGAACGTAATGAGGAGTATTATACATTGGATTACCAAGCCCGGACCTTGGAGCAAGAACAGAAAAAGATAGAAGAAGGCCAGTTATTTAAAGTTTGGCTTTTATTTCAAGATCGCATCGTGGGCTCGGTCTCGCTAAGCAATATCGTTAGAGGAGCATTTCATTCGTGTCACTTGGGGTATAAATCGGATGCGCGGGAGTTGAATCAAGGTCTGATGACAGAGGCGATTAGAGCGGTGATCGAGCATGCTTTTCATGAATTGAAGCTGCATCGTATCGAAGCGAATATTATGCCCCGCAACAAGGCATCGCTGAAAGTGGTGCAAAAATTAGGATTTTATGAGGAAGGCCTGGCCATCAAGTATTTAAAGATTCATGGTATCTGGGAGGACCATTATCATATGGTCTTACGTAACGCAGCTTTGGAATAATCGAAATCGATTCAGTAAGGTCTTGATTCCATCAAGGCTTTTTTTTTGTGCCTAATGATATTTCTATCGATGTATAGGATGACAAAATTAGGAAGTGAGAGGGATTGATAGAAAAACCATATAATGGTATAAATGAATGTGCGTGGACCAAAATATATATAATTTCAGCTTATTTTCAGGTTGTTTTCAGGAAATTTTCAGCTTTCTGGAACTTTTTCGAAACTTGCTCCGTCTACTTTATCATACAGACTGGAAATGAAAGGGAGGAATAGGCTTGGCAGGTTGGCTTCGTAAAAAAAATAGAAGCACGACAGTGGCGATAGCAATAAAGGATGAACCGCAATTTGATTTTCCTCCCTCACGGGATTTCGGAGCGGCTGGTCCGCTCTTAACCGTCACGGGCGTACAGCGATCGTTTCAAGTCGGCAGTCAGAAGCTGGATGTGCTCAAAGGTATTGAAATGGAGCTTCGTCCAATGCAGCTAGTTATGCTGAAAGGCCGCTCGGGTTCGGGGAAAACTACGCTGCTGAATCTGATAGGCGGCTTGGATCAACCCAATGAGGGGGAGATCCTGTTTCAGGGGCATCCCTTCCATCGCTGCAGCGATGATGAACGAACGCAAATTCGGCGCAAAGAAATTGGATTTATATTTCAATCTTTCGCGTTAATGCCGCTTCTGTCCGCATGGGAAAATGTTGAATTAGCTTTGCGGATGGCTGGCACGCCTCGTTCCCAGTGGAAATCGAGAGTGACCCATTGTCTGGAACTTGTCGGGCTCGGCAAAAGGATGCATCATCGCCCTTTCGAACTATCCGGCGGCGAGCAGCAGCGGGTTGCGATAGCCAAGGCGATCGCACACAGACCTTCGCTGATTTTGGCGGATGAGCCGACTGCCGAACTGGATTCGCAGATGGGCGCGCAGATTATGTCTGTGTTCCGCAATATCATCGCGAGCGAGCAAGTCACGATTTGTATGACCACTCATGACCCTACGATTTTGGAGGTTGCCGATCATGTTTACGAAATGGTGGACGGAAGATTCGTCTCGTAATCGGACGATGAAGCCATTAGCTGCACTTTTAATATGTTCTAGTCTTATTTTCGCTTCCGGATGTTCACTGCTGCCTAAAGAGCAGGAAGAGGAAGCACTTCCGACCATCAACCCGCCTAAGCTTTCTAAAAAGCCAGAGTACGTGGTGAAAACCGATACCCTTGAGACGAAAGTTAGAGGGAGCGGGCGTTTAATGGCCCTGCAGGAGGAAAAGCTGTTTTTCTCCGAAGATATGACCAGCAAGCGGATTAGTGCGGTGCTTGTGAAAAATGGCGATTCGGTGGAGAAAGGTCAGCCGATTGCCGAGCTTGACGTCTCCGATATGGAGAGCGACCTGAAGCGTAAACGACTGCAAACTCGAAAAGATGAACTGACGATGATTGAAACGCTGCGCAAAGCCGATGAGATGACGCCGGAGCAAATCGAGCAGGCGAAAATTGATTTTGAGCTGAAGCGGGAAGATCTGAGCAAGTTGGATTCTCAGGTGAGCAAAGCGAAACTGCTCGCTCCGTTTAGCGGAACGATTGTTACCGTAACGGCAAAAAAAGGCGATACGGTGAAATCCAATGAGTCTGTAGCGACAATCGCCGATTTAACGCAATTGACCGTGGCTGCCAGCATTACGGCAGACGATGCGAAGAAAGTAGCGATCGGCATGGAAGTTGTGGTGGATATTAATTCCGCCGGCCAGCACAAAGGAAAGGTTAAGCAGTTGCCCAATCCGCAGGCGAACAACAACAACAATGGAGGGGGCGGATTTTATCCCGGAGACGGGCAGAGTGGTCAGCAAGACTCTATTGATAACTACCTTGTCGTCCAGCTGGATGAATTTCCGCAAGGTTTGAACCGTGGAACTCCGCTTAGTGTCACCATTATTACCCAGAGAAAAGAAAATGCGACCATCATTCCGCTTGCTGCCCTACGTTCCTATTCAGGGCGCAACTATGTGCAGGTCATTGATAATCAAGGCAACAAGAAGGAAGTGGACGTGGAAATCGGCCAGCAGACTTCGACGGATGTGGAGATTGTCAAAGGTCTTACAGCGGGACAGAAAGTAGTGGGTCGATAATGTCCATGCCAATGCTGCGATTTTTGTTTCGCAAAATGTGGAATACCCGCTGGCTGACCCTCAGTACGCTGCTTGGACTCGTGATGGCGGTCGCTTTTACAACCAGCATCCCGATGTATGCAAACGGTTCGCTGAAGCGGGTCGTCGCCAAATCGCTGGAGGAGAAAAGCAGCGGATTGCCGGCGGGCTCACTACTTATTCGTTATCAGGCCGTTGGTTCCGATCGCGCAGGGTTAGATGAGCTGAAGGACGTCAATGTCTATATCCAGGATCAGATTCCGAAGGACATCGGCTTTCCTACAGAAGCTTATGCCAGAAGTTATACGATCAAAGGAGCGCAGTTAACTCCGACAGAAACTACGAAAGTGGATCCAAGCAAGCGCCGGCAGATGACGTTGACTTCTCTAAGCGGCTTAAAAGATCAAGTCGAATGGTCGATGGGGCAGATGGCTTCCGACAAGACCGATAATGGTGTCATCGAAGCCGTAGTGCTGGAAGAAGCCATGTACCGGAACGATCTGCATGTGGGAGATATATTTAATTATTCGGTATCCGGAGCCAGCGGGAGTCAACTGCTTAAGGTGAAGATCGCCGGTTCGTTCAAACCGAAGAATGAAAACGATCCGTATTGGTTTCAAGGTCTGGAGGGGCTGGTCAATTCGCTAATTGTCAGCGACGATGTGTTCTTGAAATCGTTGTTAACCGATAAAAAAATACCGCTTCAACTCGCAAACTGGTATTATGCTTTCGATCTGCGGAACATACAGACGAGTCAGTTGTCTCCACTCGGGAATCGTTTGGAACGATTGGATATTAACTTATTTCAAAAGTTGAAAAATACGAAGGTGGACGTATCCTTCCAACCGATTTTGAATGAATTCAAAGCGCAAAGCGTGCAGATGCAGATTTTGCTGTTTACGCTGGCAGCGCCAATGATTGCGATGGTCTTCTATTATATTGTGATGAACGCCAGACAATCGCTGGACCGTCAGCGCAGTGTAATTGCAGTTCTACGCAGCCGGGGAGGAAGTACGAAGCAGATTATCGGCATCTACTTTCTAGAAGGTTTGGCGCTCGGCATTATCGCGCTGCTCGTCGGTCCGTTCATCGGATGGTTTATGGCCAAAAGCATCGGTTCCTCCAGCGGCTTTCTTACCTTCGTGGATCGTAAATCCATTCCTGTCGGCTTCACGACTGAAGCGATGCTGTACGGAGGTCTGGCAATCGTCATTGCGATTATGGCCAGCGTGATCCCTGCGGTCATCTTTGCGAGATCCTCGATCGTGAATTATAAACAGCAGCTTGCTCGTTCCGACCGTTCTCCCTTGTGGCAGCGGTGGTTCATCGACATTGTCCTGCTAGGTATTGTCGGATATGGCTATTACTTGTTCGATCAGCGGCAAGTACTGTCTGTACAAACCGGGCTGACGACGGATCAATTACAGGTGCACCCGTTATTGTTCTTCGTTCCGGCGCTCTCGATTTTCGCGCTGGGCTTGTTTTTCCTGCGGATCTTCCCATGGCTGCTGCGTCTGTTCGGATGGCTCGGGAGGAGATTCCTGCCCGTTCCGCTATATTTGACGCTTGCGCAGCTTTCCCGATCCGCCAAAGCGTACTATCCGCTCATGCTCCTGCTCGTACTCACGCTCGGCCTCGGCGTTTATAACTCCTCGGCCGCTCGTACGATCGATCTGAACTCAACGGAGCGGACCTTGTATCAATACGGTACCGACGTTGTGCTGCAGACGGTTTGGGAAGGTTTCTCCGACGATCTGCCCAAGGACCCGAATGCGGGTCAAGGTAATGGAGGCGGAGGTAAAGGTACAGGCCAAGGCGGCCAAGGCAATGGTGCCGGTAATGGCGGTAACGGTGGCGCCGGTGGCGGTCAAGGGGCTGGCGCTGGAGGTGGCGGTCCGAAGCCAGGCGAAGAGACACCGTCCAAAATTCGCTACGTGGAGCCTCCTTTCCAAATGTTTCGCGAGCTCGAAGGCGTAGAGGCTGCAGCTAGAGTGCTGCAGACGAAAGGGAATGTCGTCGTCTCCGGCAAGTCGACCGGCCAAGGCATGGTCATGGGCATCGATAATGTCGACTTCGCCAAAGTCGCCTGGTTCCGATCGGACCTGTTCCCGGCGCATCCGAACCAGTATTTGAACTTGCTTGGCACCTACGAGCAAGCCGTTATTATTCCTTCTAATTATGCAAGCAAATATGCGCTGAAAGAGGGCGATTTGCTTTCCATTTCGATTCAGCAGCAGCCTGTTGAATTCGTCATTGTCGGCATACTGCCTTACTGGCCGAGTCAATACCCGGATCAAACGCCATTTTTTATAACGAATCTGGAATATTTATATGATCAAGCACCAATTGCACCCTATGAAGTTTGGCTGAAGATGAAGCCGGACGCCAAAGTTACACCATTGGTGACTGCGCTGCAAGCCAAAGGCATCGAAATCGCTTCTGTCAAAGACGTGCGCAATGAACTTATTACACAGAAGAAACATCCGGCTCGTGGCGGCGTGTTCGGTATTCTCAGTTTAGGTTTTCTGGTATCCGTGATCGTATCATTAATCGGATATATGTTGTATTGGTTCTTTAATCTTTCCAGCCGGGTTGTGCAGTTCGGTGTTCTACGTGCGATGGGGCTATCCCGCAGACAGTTGACGGGCATGCTGCTTCTCGAGCAGGGCTTCACAGCAGGGTTATCGATTGCGCTGGGCATCGGCATCGGTAAACTTACGAGCTATTTCTTCCTTCCGTTCCTGCAAACTTCTGAAAATGTGAAGACGCAGGTACCGCCGTTTCGCGTTGTCTTCGATTCCAAGGACACGTATCAGCTCTACTTCGTCGTTGCTTTCATGATGCTGACAGGCGCCACGCTGTTATTCTTGCATATACGCAGGCTGCGCGTTCATCAAGCGGTGAAGCTCGGAGAGGAGAAATAATTGATGATTACTTGTGAAGGTTTGGTCAAAATTTATAAAACCGACGACATCGAGGTTGTCGCTCTGCAGGGGCTTAACATTCATATCGAGCCTGGCGAGCTTATGGCGATTATCGGCAACAGCGGAAGCGGCAAGTCCACGCTGCTCAATATTTTGGGAGGATTGGATCGCCCGTCTGCAGGTCAAGTGAAGGTCGGCGATTGGGATTTGCTCAAAATCACCGATAAGCAGCTTGTTGAATATAAGCGCAATACCGTGGGCTTCATTTGGCAAAATAATGCGCGGAATCTGGTTTCCTACCTGACCGCGCTGGAAAATGTGGAGATGCCGATGATGTTAAGCGGCAAGTATGATCGCGCGTATGCCAGACAGCTGCTCGAGTGGGTCGGGCTCGGTCACCGGTTGAATAACAAGTTGCAAGAGTTGTCGGGGGGTGAGCAACAGCGTGTTGCGATCGCCATCTCGCTGGCCAATCGCCCTCGCTTGCTGCTGGCGGATGAGCCGACCGGATCCGTCGATACGAAGACGGCGGATATGATTCTATCCATTTTCCAGAGGTTGAACAAGGAGCTTGGCGTTACGATTGTCATTGTTACGCACGATTTGTCCATGGCGGGTAAAGTGGGTCGGGTGGTTGCCATCCGTGATGGAATGACGAGTTCTGAATTCATTGCCCGTAATCCGTCAATACATGCTCAGGACGGCACTTCCCTGCCCGGACTCACTGCGCAGGCCCATGAAGAATATGTGGTTCTGGACCGTGCCGGACGTTTGCAGGTGCCCAAGGAATACTTGGCCGCCCTGAAAATTAACGGGAAAGCGACAATGGAGTTCGATGGCGAGAAGATTATGATCAAAGCTCCGAATCAGCTGGATAAAAAGGAAGATATGGAACCAAATACACAAATTGTTGGAGGGAAAATGAAATGAAAACTTTGAATCGCAAAATTGTTGCAGTTTCCTTAACGCTGGCCATGGTTGCTCCTCTTGCTGTAGCGTGCAGTAAAGGCGATAAGGCGGACGATAAAAAAGAGCGTGTACTTAAAATCGCAACCACAGGTTACGGTGGTGATGATGAATACTTCAGACAACAATTTACGGAAATATTCGAGTTTGCCAATCCAAATATCAAAATTGAAATCATACCGACAATGGATGAGAAATATCGCTACGGCGGCATGCAACCAGGCGAGAAGATGCCCGATCCTTTAGAGAAACTCAAAGAAGTGATGCAAAGCGACAATCCGCCGGATTTGGTCATGATCGGCTATGAGCAGCTGCCCGAGATGGTCGAAAGCAATCTGCTGACTCAGCTTGATCCTCTCATTACTAAGGATAAATTCGATACAGCCGGAATCGTACCCGCAGTCATTGACGGCATCAAAAATGCCGGAGGCGGCAAACTTTATGCATTGGCACCTTCTTTCAGCTCATCCGCACTCATTTATAATAAGAAAATGTTCCAGGATGCCGGTGCTGATTTTCCAAAAGACGGTATGACTTGGGATGAAGTTTTTGATCTAGCCAAACGCGTAGCGAAAGGAGAAGGCGAGAACAAAGTGAGCGGATTCTCATTCTCTACGCAGGCTCAAGGGGATCTCTTTTACGGAATGCAAATGTATACAGCACCGCTGCAGTTGAAAATGTTCGATGACGCAGGCGAGAAAATGACCGTAGATACGGATCAATGGGAAAAAGTTTGGACGAAAATGGCGCAAATGCAAAAGGAAAATGTATTCCCTGAGCTTTTCGATCCTCAGAAGCCGATGAATCGGCAATTTGATCAGCAAAATCCGTTTGCGTACGACGATTTCATGTCAGGGCGTCTGGCCATGAGCATTATCCATTATGGTCAAATTCAACAGCTTACGAACGCAAACAAAAATGCGGCAAGCTTCAAAGGCTTTACGCCGATTGAATGGGATGTTGTCACGATGCCTTCTCATCCGGAAGCGAAAGGGGTCGGCGGTTCGATCTACATGAACGGCATTATGGGCATTAACGCAAAAGCACAAAATTCGCCGGATGCCTGGAAATTCATTCAATTTATTAATGGTGATGAATGGGCCAAACTGAAATCACACAGCTCTTATAATCTGGTAGCGCGCTCCAAATATTTGAAGCCGAAAGACGGTCAAGAATTTCATATGGAAGCTTTTTATAACGTGACGCCGGCTCCAATGGAGAACAACACGAAAATATATCAGCAAAAGCCGAATATTTACCAAGTTCAAGATATCGGGCGTCAACAGTTTGATAGCGTCTTGAAGGGCAAGAAGACAGCTCGCGAAGCGCTTAAAGAGTGGCAAACGCAAGGAGACGCGATGCTGAAGCAGATGAAAGATAATCCGACTCAACCGGTTCAACAGGCAGTACCGATGGGCGTGGCAGGTTAACGTTATATGAGAAGCTTGCTTCCTATTATGGAAGCAAGCTCTGCTAAAGCAAAACTCAGACTATGCTTACGAAGTCAGTTTTTCTCACGAAAAACTCAGCTTATGCTTACGATGTAAGTTTTGCTAAAGCAAAACTCTAAGGAGGTCATCAAAGATATGAACAACAAGTTTCGTTATAAGAGTCTAGCTACAATTGCCTTGTCTGCAACATTAGTGCTAGGTGCGGTTGTCCCCGTATGGGCGGACGGTACTGAGGCTTCAATTATATCTTCCGTGGGCAAGGTTTCTATTACGGCAAGCAGCTATTTTGAACTAAAGCAAATTCATGTGCTGCCAGACCAAAACGGTAAATTGGCGACATTTACCATAACCATACATAATGAAGGCAGCAGTGAGCTTCAGTTTATAGACTATTGGGTAAGGTTGAAAAGTAAGACGGGTAACCAATTCTCAGCACGATTGCTACCTGCTTACAAAGACAAGAATCGTGTGGCTCCAGGTTCTAGCACTGATCTGACTTTTTATGCGACTGTCAATGCCAATACGAATCTACAGGATCTCGTTGTCCAATTTATTAAATGGGATTTCAGTCAATCGAATTTTGAGCGTGTGCTGGGTGAAGTCGCTGTTCCGGATACCTATACGGACGTAACGCCGGCGGATGGAGCTGCCATCGTTTCCATAGGTGGAACTGACGTAAAAGCATCCATTAAGAAGTTTATTAGCAACAAAAATGAAAAATATTACGTGCCAACGGTGTATTTGACACTCGAGAATGCGGGGAGCAACACGGTAACAATTCCTTCCTACCTATTCTCCATCCGTACTTCGGAAGGACTGTTGTATCCTCTGGAGGCTAAAGGGATTAAAGACTTGAAGATCAACCCTAAGGAAAATAAGGAGATTCAGCTTTCCGGGTCGATTCCAGTCGCGGTAGCACCGGATAATTGGCAGCTGACAATAGCGGAACCGATTGCTGATTTGAAGTTGAACGTATCCGTTGCCGCATTCCAATTACCTCAAGTCACCCAAGGAGATGGCGGTTCGGTCGGAAAAGAGTATACGTTTACCAATAAATCGGGTGTTTATACGACACAGTTGAATGCGCTGCATAGGTTGCCTTGGGAGGATCAGGATATTTTGACGGCCGATTTGACCTTGAGCAACAAAGGCGACCAATCACTGCCGATTCCGAATTTAACGGGATATTTCCTCCTTGACGATGCGGTAAAAATTGAAGCAAAAGTCATCCAGACATCTAAAGTGATCGGTTTGGGTGCTGGAGCTAATGTGAATCTGCAGCTTGCTGGGAAAGTGCCATATACATATGACTTCTCTCACATTAAGCTTGTCCTTCAGGAAAAAGAGGGCACGACATCTACGACAAGTACTGGAACCGGTACTGATGGCGGAACTGTAACGGATGTGCTTGAATTCTCCACGCAAGCTGAACTTCAAGCGATTCCATATATTGGCATGGGTCAAGCTTATACCTTGAACGATGTAGGGCGCAAAACGAAATATGTCGTTCGAAGCGTATCTACCTATGCGGATAAAACGAATGTCATGTACTCGGCAATGGTTGAGGCAACGAATCTGGAGAAGCGTTTCACGAATGTGAGCAAGTTGGTTGCCAATTTCCGTTCATCGGATGGAACGGTATTTCCGGCGAACGTCGCCGAAGTGAAAAATAAAGTGAGTCCTACCGGCAAAGCGCTGTTAAATGTCTGGGCTTCGCTTCCAAAAGGCTATTCAACAGCGAATATGAGCTTATTGCTCGGCGACGCAGTTACTGACGGCAAGCTTTCCGAAGGCGACAAAGCAGTGGCGGATTCCTATGTAAATCCTGTTTCTTACTGGTTGCCGGAAGAGAATAAAGATGTGAAGAAGACGTTGGCTAATGTCGAGTTGTTCCCTTATACGATCAATATTAATAAGATCGGTACTTCGATCGACGGCAGCAATTTCACGCTGAAATTCAATTATGAATTAACAAAGGAAAAGTTGACCGAAATTAATACGGAAGGTCATAACTTGCTGCTCGTTTTTGAAGACGGTGGCGGTGAGAAGAGTTTTGAGAAAAAATTTGATTTCAAAGATTTCGATGTGATTAACGGAGATTCGACCGCGGATGAAGACACGAAGATTCGTCTAGGGAAGAGGGAAAACTTCAAAATTTCGATCTCTGATGCAGGACTCATTTTCAGGACGCAATTCCTTAAACAATACACGCTTAGTATCTACGACGAGTTTCAAGGTCAAAGAAAGCTGCTCGCTTCGCAAAAAGCGGACTGGTTTGTTACAACGGACTAATTCATACTTTTTCTACCTAAGCGGAGGCCGCATGCCTTCGCTTCTTGTTATTTATAACGGGGGAATTGTATAGTCACATGAAGTCATAATCATAGGGGAAATGGCATGACTGATTATATGACTTAGGATATGACTTAATTCACCTGCATTTACGAATTGTCGCATATATAATAAATCCATAATGCATGTTTTGGAAACTGTTTGGAGGAGTGTGGGATAGGCAAGAGAGACTACTGGAAAAAAGAAAAAATACATAAAAATTTCAACACCTGTTTATGTTTTGTTAAGAAATGTCATTTATGATGAATGAGTACAGACCGGTAATACTTGGAAACAAAGCTGGTGATGGGGGAGAAGTGGGAATGAACAAGTTAACAAATTTTTCAATGAAAAATATTGCAGCAGTTTTCATTATCATGCTGCTGTTGGTAGTAGGAGGAACCTTTTCTACGACAACACTTAAGGTAGAAAGCATGCCGGATATTACGTTTCCGGTTGTTATCGTAAGCACTACATATGTAGCACCTCCGAAGGACGTGCTAGATGAAATTACAAAGCCGCTGGAAAAAGCAGTAGCCGGGTTGGATGGTCTAAAAAATTTAACATCCAGTTCGCAGGATAATTACTCCCAGATCGTTCTGGAATTGGAACAGAGCAAGAAGCCTGAGGATGTCAAAAAAGACGTTGAAAGTTTAATCTCCAACGTCAAGCTTCCACAGAGTGCGGAAAAGCCAAAAGTTTTAACGGCAGGTTTTGCTTCTGAACCTGTGTATTACTTGGCTGTGTATGGTGAAAAAGGAATCAATCAAACCGAGTTGGATAAGAACTACAAGGATACGATTCTTCCTGGCTTTAATGGATTAAAAGGGATTGACCACGTTGATTCCGTCGGCAATCAGGATGCCGTACTTACCATCAAGCTGGATGCGCCGGCCATTAACAATTACGGTTTAACGCCTGCGGACGTTGCGAGTCTAATTAAAGCATCGCTTGTTTCAAGTCCTGCCGGTACGGTCGACTTCAATGGCAACTCACAGATGGTTCGGGTTAAAGGCGAATTCGATACGATTTACAATTTGGATAACTTGAAAATAACGACGAAAACCGGCGATACGCTCTTACTTAAGCAGCTTGCCAAAGTTGAAGCGATCAGCGAGTCCACGTTTATCGCAAGATTGGACGATAAACCGGCAATCGGTGTCCTGCTTTATAAAACCAAAGCAGCCAATGCCGTTGAGTTTGCAGACAGCGCCAATAAGCTCATTACTGATTGGGAGAAAACACTACCTGGCGTAAAATTCCATACGATTTACAATTCAGCCAATGACATTAAGAAATCGATTCATGGTATGGTGCAAGAAGGCGGATTGGGTGCCGTGTTGGCATCTTTAATGATCTTACTCTTCTTACGTAATATTCGTATGACGGTCA
The DNA here is from genome assembly GCF_042676385.1 of Paenibacillus sp. GCM10027628. NCBI lineage: Bacteria > Bacillati > Bacillota > Bacilli > Caryophanales > Paenibacillaceae > Paenibacillus > Paenibacillus sp. GCM10027628. The sequence continues at coordinate 373,962 of NZ_JBHTHA010000036.1, read as the reverse complement.
TCGTACTTGTTTCTATTCCATTATCCATCCTCGTAACGTTATTAGTCATGGGACCATTGGGTATTTCCTTGAACATTATGACGCTCGGGGGCATGGCCATTGCAATCGGACGGGTCGTGGACGATAGTATCGTCGTCATTGAGAATATCTATAGTCAATTGCAGAAGGCGCAAGAACGCAATGAATCTGTGATTAAGTTAGCGACTCAGCAGGTTTCTAATGCGATCACTTCTTCGACCATAACGACGGTTGGCGTGTTCGGTCCGATAGGCTTTGTCAGCGGGGTCGTCGGTGAAGTGTTCCGTCCCTTTGCAATTACGCTCGTCGTTGCTTTGATGTCTTCCTTAATCGTCGCTCTAACAGTTATTCCAATGCTGGCAAAGCTTATGGTGCTTAGCAACAAGAAGGTTACGCACCACGATGAGAATCATGTAGGCCCAATGGGATTGCGGTACAAAAAGGTGCTCATTTGGTCCCTAAATAACCGCATCAAAACATTGCTGATTGCTGGTTTAGTCCTCATTTTGTCGATTATTACAACCGTCCCTAATTTAGCGGTTTCCTTCATGCCTGCCAGCGAATCCGTTAAGCAAGGGGCTATTCAAATCAAAATGCCGAGGGAAACATCGCTCGACATGATGAATGAGAAGTCGAAAGAAATTGAAGCGCATCTGAAATCGTTTAAAGATAAAACCGGCCAGCCTTCATTCAAGTACATCGAATCTCTTGTTGGTTACAACCAAAGCAGTGACAGATTCGCCTATAGAACGATGATGTTCTTTGAGTTTAGTCAAGGCACAGAGGCTGACGCAGCCGCTAAATTGTATAAAGAAGAAATGCTGAAACTTTTGCCCGTCGGGTCTGAAGTTAATGTTCAATTGTTTACAGGAGGTCCGCCAACGTCTACCGGAGGAGATTTTTCCTATTCGCTTAAGGGAGACGATCTGCTATATCTCAAAGTAGCTGCACAAATGGTCAAAGATAAACTGAAGGGGTTCCCTGAGCTTAATGACATTAAAGACACCTTGAGCGATTCCAAAACCGAGGTCGAAATCACGGTTGATCAAAATAAAGCGAGACTTTACGGTCTATCCGCAGCGCAAATTTTGCAAACCGTCAATAGTTGGATTTCCGAAGATAAACTAGGCGACCTGAAATTTAATAACGTGACTTATTCGACCAAAGTGATGCTGAATCCGGAATATAAAAATTCAGTGGATAAATTAGCCGTATTGCTGATAAAGACGCCTACCGGGCAAACCATACAATTGAATGAAGTAGCTAAAGTTAAACAAATTGAGGCTCCAAATAGCATTAGTCGTGAAAATCAAGATCAAATCATCAGCGTTACTGCAAAAATTAATAGTGTGGATAAAGGAGGCGTCAGCAAAAAACTTTCCGAAGAGCTTGCGAAACTGGAACTGCCTTCAGGCGTGACTCGTGAAGTAAAAGGCGTATCCGATGATATTCAGAAGAGCTTTATGGAAATGTTCATGGCGATCATAGCTTCGATCTTCATCGTTTACATGGTCATGGTTATCGCATTTGGCAATGCAAGAGCACCACTCGCGATTCTATTCTCACTGCCATTAGCTGCAATTGGAGGACTAATCGGACTGATCGTAAGCCGCGAATCGGTAAATGTAACCTCATTGATCGGGTTCCTGATGTTGATCGGTATCGTTGTAACGAATGCAATCGTACTTGTAGACCGGGTACAACAGCTTAGAGAACAAGGTTATGCGATCCGTGACGCACTCATTGAAGCTGGAATAACGCGTCTTAGACCTATCATCATGACAGCGGGAGCTACAATTATCGCGCTCATGCCGCTCGCACTTGGCTTATCCGAGGGAACGATTATCTCCAAAGGGCTGGCCGTAGTTGTTATTGGCGGTCTTACGACATCGACATTGTTGACGCTCGTCATTGTGCCTATCATTTATGAGATTTTATTTAGGAAAAGAAAAGGCCGTTGGTTCAAAAGAAAAGGCAAATCGGATGTAAACCAAGTGGAGCAATCAGTGACTACGGCTCAATGAGAGTAAGTTCATGTGTCTGCAAAAACGCTAAGTTGAACAGGGGAAAAGGGGAAATCGAAAATGAAACGTCAGTTGTTTACCATCAAACGCAGTGTCAAATTATTCGGTATCGTCGCGCTTAGCGCGGCGATAGCCGTTGGTTGCTCAGCAGCTCCGGCTGCGAGCCCGACCAACACACCGGCTGCTCAGCAGCAAGATAAAATCGTGAAAACAGCTAAAATCGAGAAGCAAAAAATCGGAGATCCCATCGAACAAGTTGGAGATGTTGTATCATCAGTCCGTCTTGACGTGGTATCGAAGGCAAACGGTGAAGTCATTGAAATCCTGAAAAAACGTGGAGAGAAAGTGGAGAAGGGCGATGTCATTTTTCGTTTAGATCCAACGGATACGCTGATTCAGAAAGATCTGAATGCAGTGAATATGAAAGGCGCTCAAGAAGGTCTGTCCTCCGCAAAGCAAAACTCTAATAATGGAATCGCAGATGCGAAGGATGGCGTATCCAAATTGGAAACAGCGGTGAGTGACTTAGAGAAAGCTTATAATAAGGCACATAATGATTATGACCAAGGGCTAGTTACGAAAACTCAACTGGATCAAGCCGAAACGTCATTGAATAATACAAAAAAGGATCTGGACAGCGCGCGTAGAAAACTTAAAGCATTGCAAGAGACGAATTCTCTATCTCAAGCCGAGACCGCATATGAAACAGCTCAAGTAAATAGCCGAAGCATTGAAAGAACGCTCAGTAATTTAGAAGTGAAAGCTCCGGCATCCGGTGTCTTAACAGACCTGACCGTTGAAGTAGGTCAGACGATTACAATTGGCGGCCGCGTTGGCGAGGTCCAACAAACCAATCCGGTTAAAATTAAATCGCAATTGACAGATGCAGCAGCTAATCTCGTTAGAGGGAAAACGGAACTTACTTTTTACATACCAGGGGTAATTGACAAAACGAACGCGAAAGTCACATTCTTATCTGATGTCATTAATGGTCAATCCAATGCTTACGATCTGGAAATGGAAGTTCCGAATCCGGACGGCAAATTGAAGCCTGGCTCCAAGGCACAAGTCGAATTGACAAAAGAAGACGAGCAAGTGGTTCCAGTGGTACCGAGCCTTAGTATCGTTCGAGAAGGCGGAGATTCATTTGTGTTCATTTTAAATGGAGACACGGTTCAAAAGCGTAAAGTTGAATTGGGCCGCCTTAATGAGACGAATCAAGAAATTATTTCCGGGGTTAAAGAGGGCGAGACACTCGTCATTTCCGGTCAGCATCAACTTAAAGATCAAGACAAAGTGAAAGTATCGAATTAGGAGGAGAAACAATTGAACAAGACTATGAAAAAATCCCTGGCCACCATCGCACTTTCCGCCGCGCTTCTTACAACAGCAGCTTTCCCGGCCTGGGCAGCTGAGCCATCTAGTGCCGTGAACGCAGCAATTGCGGCGCAGAACAACATTGTCAGCTATAATCTAAAGGATCAAATCGATGTTGAAATCAAAAGTATCCTAAATGAGCATAATTCTGATACAACGAAACTCGGTGCTGTCGTCCGTATAAAAAATACAGGTAACAAAGTTACCCGGGTTCCTGACTATGAACTGCGAGTCCGCATGGCTGATGGCGTGGAATATACGCTCCAACCAAGTTCGAAAAATCCAAAATCCGTTCAGCCCAAAAGCCAACAAGAGCTGAGCTATATGTCTACGGTTGACCGGAGTGACGATGTCGCCCTGACGGATATCAGCTTTGTCGATGTGGATTTGGAAGTATATCCGAAGAAAGAAACGACATTATTGACAGTTGCTGCCGATGCCGGAATGGTGTGGAACGGTAGCGACAGCGCCATCACAAAACAATCGGCTATTTTGAAATGGGGCGAAGCCTTCACGCTTCCATCCCTGCATTCACAGGTCCTTTTTGCACCGATTGATATTCATAAGGAAATTACGGCAAAAGGAGTATCCACAGTTGTTCAAATTCAAGCCGTGAATCCTACGAACGAGCGCCAAACCGTTCCTAGCTTTGGCATCGACGGCAAGACAGAGAACAAAGTATACTCGGGCGATCGTGCGGAAGCAGCCGTAACATTGGAACCTGGTGAAAAGAAATATGTGCATATTGTCATTCCAAGTGATCTGGACACTGAATTCTCAAGCTTGAATGTTGTAACGCCGGAGAAATTCGCCTCCACGGGTGGTGACGATACGTACAGGGTAGGTCGTGTGAATATTCTGTTACCTACCGGCGCTGTAACTCAAGGTGTTATTCCTGCTCCGGACTACAAGCTGGGAACTCCGGTAAAATTGGATTCTACGAATAAATTTGTGCCGTCGAATGTAGATGTTACACTTGAAGAGCTTCATATAACAAAAAATGAAGATGACGGCTTCAATACGGCTGTTGCAAAATTCAAGCTGACTAACAACAGCGATAGACCGATCCCGATCCCTGCGATCCAAACGGAATTGGTTAGTAAAGATGGTTTTGCTTATGCTGGAAGCAGACAGGCAAAAACTGCAATTAGTGTTGTTCCTAAAGCTTCCTACGTTGTGAGCTATGCTTATGCTTTACCTTCATCTGAGACAGGAGAAGGGCTGAAAATGAACTTGTACAGCAATCAAGCCAGTGGGGAAACTTCCTATAAGTCACTGCTTGCGACTGCGAAAGTGCCAGTTCAGACAAATGATGTAACAGACGATGTGCTTAAGGTGTACCCTTATGATGTGAAGATCAAAGATTGGTCCATCTCGGCTATATTCCAAGGAAACATGACTTATAACTATAAATTGAAACTTGATCTGGATATCGTATCGGATAAACAAGTAACTGCCGATTCATTTAATTCTAAGCTCTTGTTCGAATTGTACAACAATACCGGAGACCCTGTAGGCAGTTCAACACAGGCTTTATCGGGTGAAGGTCGCTTGTTTAATGGCACCAATACGATAACGTTAAACGTTAATTCCGGACAGCTTGATTTCCCATTGACCGTCAAAGTATTCGAGACTTTTGCCGGTGAAAACGGTGAAACCGTAAAACGTCTGTTGACAACATTTAAGCAATGAGATAAAAGCCGCAAGAAATGCTCAAAATCGAGCTTTTCTTGCGGCTTTTTTTCATCCACGGAGCAGGAACGTCTGATAAACGGTCCATGCTCCATTTTCAGTTTGGTACAGTAGATGCACGCGATCAACACGGGATCGGTAATCAACCGTGGTTGTTTTAAGACTGGATAATACGTCGTGCAGTTCGTCGTCACCTAACTGTTGACCGATCGTGAGATGAGGATTGAATGTGAAAGTCCTATTCGTTTCCACCAGTTCCTCCGTGCAAATGGCCTGGTGCAGGTTTATCATATTTGTCGTGTCCGCGAGTGCTAAATAAATGACATTGTTGACAGGGTAGAAGGAAGAGAACCGATTGAATTCAATCTCGAAAGGAGCAATGGATCTTGTTACTTGTTCCAATCGATCCACTGCGGATGCAAGCTGCATTTCGTCCCATTCTTCTTTTTCCCGGATTGTCAGATGCGGTTGAATGAAATTATAGTGAGGATCATACCGTTTTCTGTAGCTGTTGGCAGCGTCTTGAACTTGCTTGGATGGAAAAATGGCGATTCCGCAGTTCATATTGATTCCTCCTTTAGATTGAGTGTTCTCTTATTATACCGCTTTCCTGCTTTTTCTAAAACTGCAGGAATTGAAATAACGCCTCATAAGCAGAACCCTTTTTGGTTATGATAGGGATATCGATCATAAATAAACGGAGTGAACACATATGCATTGGATTTATTGGGCCAAACTTTACGATTCCAAATTCCAAGCCGGTTGTTTGGCAAAGCGAATGGAAGAGGATTGGTGGATTTACGGTTACGAATGCCCGCAAGAAGTCGAAGTATATAAATCCAAAAAAGGTCGCTTTGGCGTCCGCTTCAGCACCTGATTTTTCCAATAGTGCCAATAAAATTATGCTTGACTTTCCACACGCGGTTGGTGTATATTTATTTTTGTCGCTGTAATCGGCAACCAATGACGCGGGGTGGAGCAGCTCGGTAGCTCGTCGGGCTCATAACCCGAAGGCCGCAGGTTCAAATCCTGCCCCCGCAACCAAATCACTTGTATTTGGGCCTATAGCTCAGTTGGTTAGAGCGGTCGGCTCATAACCGATTGGTCGGGGGTTCGAGTCCCTCTGGGCCCATATGATGAAACTCTTGCAAATGCAAGAGTTTTTTTATCACATAAGAAAGTATAAGTTTTCGGTTCCCGAAAACCGCTTTCTTATTGGCGATAAAACCAACCTCTAAGCGCGGTCGCTCATCATTGAGTGGCCTCGATAGAGGTTTTCTCATTTTTGTTGAGAGTTTTTTGGTTATTTGTTGAAACGGGCGACCTAGTTTTACATAATTAAGGTAGGCGTCAGTTGCATTGTTCCCTATGCCAGCATATTTTATATGAAACTAGTAGAAGGGAAGGGTGTTTGAAATGACCAAAGGATTCGATTGCTCGACGCCACTAACGGCGCAAACGGCAGCGGCTTTCTTCAAGGATGGTTACAGGTTCGTTGCCAGATATCTCGTTCCGAGCGGATTTAAAGCATTAACGAAAGCGGAAGCGCAGACCATTTCGGAGGCGGGTTTGCAAATTGTCTCCGTTTTTGAAACGACGGCGAGCCGAGCGCTCGGCGGACGCACTGCCGGACTAGAGGACGGGGCTACAGCCTTACAGGTAGCTAATGCGGTTGGTCAACCAGCAGGCAGTTGCATTTACTTCGCGGTTGACTTTGACGCCACCGTAGGGCAAATGCCGGCAGTCCTTGCTTACATCCGAGCTGCGAGTGAAGCGACTCCAGGTTATTTTACCGGTGTATACGGTTCTTATGACGTTGTCGAGGCGGTACGCGCGGCAGGCGCTTGTTCTCGATTTTGGCAGACATATGCCTGGAGCAGAGGCAGCAAGTCGACCTTCTTGAATCTGTACCAATTCGAGAACGATGTGACGGCTCATGGCATCGGCGTGGACTTTGATGAATCTTACGGAAATGAAGGTTGGTGGCAATTGCAAGCGAAACCGGTAACCTACCCGCTATCCGTTCAAGACGCCAATATTCTTATTCCATTTCTTGCAGCCGGATATAATGCAACCAATTCTTCAGCCGCTCGTGACGAATTCCATCGTATGGCAAATGAGCTGCGTAAAGCGTCCGGCCAGCCGGAGGAATAAAAAAGCCTGCTCGCTAGTTGTATGCACACGCTGGCCAGAGAGCAGGCTTTCATCATTGAATTTCTGCGCTGCGTATGTACCAGCGCGCCTCTGGCGAGACTCTTTCAAGGTGAAAGAGGACTCGCCTTTTTCGCGTCGCGTTCGAGTCTTCCGGCGTAGCCGAAACGTCTACCGCGGCGTCTAGCTTCAGGAGCTGGGATGTATCCAGCTCCGGGAATTTGGACAATCTGCGCATAGTTCGCATATGCACAGCTTGTTCTTGCCCGGTGGTGACTTGCAGCAGTTGCAGGTCACCTTGATTCGCCGCGGTGATCCATACGTCGATCAGCGCCCAAGGCGAGAGCTTGCTGACGTATTCGTCCAGCAAGCCGGCGGCCCGGTGCACCATGACCTGGTGCGCCGGATCACTGGAACGGGAGCGATGGGTGACGCTCCCGAGGAAATGGATGCAGAAATGACCGTTGAAGTCATTTCCGGGAATGCCATCTCCTCCGTGCGGCATGCCATGCATAGAACCGGCCAGCGTACGGCCATTCAACTTCACGAGGACCGCTCTGCGGTCCCAGCTCCAGGCGCCGCCATAAATGGTTTTGAGCGTTGCGGAGTCGGTCTTCGTGAGCGGCTGCACATCCGCATGACTGGAGCCCGCGCGGCGCTGACCCTCAAAGCTAAGACCGCTCTCGATGTCAGTGATCGTAAATTTGCTGTATTTAGGCAGCACCTTGCTGGCCTGCTCCCAAGGGAGCAATTCCCCATAGTGCTTAGATCTTAGCGTTTGTACCTGAATGGACAACCGTTCCTGCATACGAGGAGGAACCTGCAGAATGATTTTTCGGGAAAGATCAACGACCTCGCCTTTGGCGGTAACCCCAAAGTTCCAGGTATGCCCATTCTTTTCAAAAGAAAGGGTGGTATCGGGGAGCAATGGCTCATCGAACGGAGCTCCGGGTACGCCTGCTTCGAGTTCCTTTATCATTTTTTTGTCGGTAAACTTGGCTTCAGTCTGATAGGTGGACCGGTTCGTCGCTTTAACGATAAGTCGCAAAGGGACGGCACTTGCGGGATCTTCTTTCAATTGTAAGGAGCTATTCGCAGCAACGCTGCCCGTTTGCAAACCGGTTGTCAGCAGGGGGAGCAGCATAAATACGAAGAACAGCTTTCTGAGCAAGCTGTGTGCTCGGAATCGATACATAATTAGGCGTCCTCCTGTAAGGTATCTACGAAGCAATGGATGGAGGCCTTGCATTCAGGCTCCACAGTCAAGTTTTTACTTAAAATGACTAAATTATGAACCGAAAAAAGACATATCGAAACGGCAAATAAAAGAAAAATGGTACATGCCCATCAAATTAGATTTGTGCTAAAATAGCTGAAGTATGTTGTCAAATAATCAAGCAAACATGTAAGTGAGGTCAGGAAACGACATGTTAACGAAAAACCAGCTAAGTTTAACGGTTACTATTACAATTATTGGACTTGCTATCGCATATTTGTTGCATGTTCCTTTAGTTTTCGGCTTTGTATTGGGTCTTTTTACATTAATTGCATTTAGTTTGCGGAGCGGGACAGCATGGTCGGTTATTGCGAGAAATATGTGGATTGGGATAAAACATACCAAAGAAGTAATCTGGATACTTGCACTTGTAGGCCTGGTCATCCCTACTTGGACAGCCAGCGGAACAATTCCTTACATGATTGATAAGGGAATATCATTCATTAATCCTAGTTATTTTCTTACTTTTTCATTTCTGCTCTCGGCTATAATTTCGATGTTGTTGGGGACTTCTACGGGCACCCTTAGTTCAGTTGGCATTCCTTTGGTCGGGATTGGTCTTCTGCTGCAGATTCCTCTCCCTCTGGCAGCAGGTGCATTGGTGTCCGGAGCCTTTGTTGGTGATCGAACATCTCCGTTCTCAAGCGCTAATCAACTAGTTGCAGCCTCCGCAGGTGTATCCGTAAAAACGCAATTCCAATCCCTACTGCCAACAACCGTTGGCGCTCTGGTTCTCTCGATCGTTTTTTTCTTGTCCAAAGATTTAAGCGGAAGCTGGCACTACAGTGAAATCGCTTCTCTTAAGCCGCAATTCGACCGGGGATATCATTATACGCCTTGGCTTGTGCTGCCCGTACTTATTTTGCTTAGCTCCATATTGCTACGTTTGAAGTCAAAATATGGCTTCCTGCTTTCGATAGCATTTGCGATTGTCCTAGGTACCCTCCTACAGCATATAGGCTTTCGTGATTGGCTTCATTACATATGGCTGGGCTACCAATCCACTACAATCGCATCGCTGCATACTAAGGGACTATCCAGCATGATAGAATTGATTGTTCTGATTGGTCTGGCAGGCGCATATAACGGTATACTTGAAGAGAGTCGCGTTCTTCAGCCTTATATGCAAAAATTGCTAGGCGATAAGTCAAGCACGCTTTTCGGGGCTACTGTGCGGACGTCGCTACTTGGGCTTGGTCTGGGGCTGGTTGCCTGTACGCAAACGCTGCCCATTATGATGACGGGACGAAGCTTGTTGCCGTTCTGGGAGAAACGTTATCTTCGAAGTCATCTCGCTCGTGTCGTCGCGGATTCCAGCTTGATCTTTGCTGCAATGGTCCCTTGGAATATGCTAGCTATTGTTTGTGGAACCATAGTTGGCGTACCGGTCGAGCAGTATGTAATATGTGCACCTTTTCTTTGGGCATTGCCAGTTTGTACGTTATTATGGTCGTTTTGGATAGGACAAAAACAAAGTCAAAAAGAAATGTTGAAAAAATGTTGACATTCATCTTGATCCTTGGTATATTACTAATTGTCCTCAAAAACGACTTGTTAGCTCAGCTGGGAGAGCACCATCTTGACAGGGTGGGGGTCAGTGGTTCGAGCCCACTACAGGTCATACATCTTATCAGAGCGAAAAGCCTTGTAAATCAGGGCTTTTTCTTTTTGTCCGTTTGATTTGAAGGTTTAGGAGTAGATCCGAATCTTTCAAGTGTTGCAGGTTTGATCCCAAGAAATGAAGTAAGGGGAGGGAGAAAAAGAGAGACGATAGAGGAAGTTTTAACGAAGTCGCCTTTTTACGATGAACATAATTAGCTTTTCTATAAAATGAAATAGAACTCCGGTAACGATACCTGTTACTAATCCTGTAATGATGTATGTTCCTAAAAATTTTTGGCTAGACCCAGGAACACCCCCAATTATAAGTCCGAAAAAGAATCCAGTAAGTTTGTACTCTAATGGATTACCTTTACGTGCGATTACACTGTAATTAAATGCGTGCCACATTGCGAAGCTGTAAGCAGCAGGGAAAAATAATGTTGGATTTTCCATAAATAACAAATTGGCCTTTTTAAAATTCCCTGAAAAGACGTAAAAAATGATACTATTCAGTTTAGCACGAATCAAGAATAATACACTATAAACCATAAAAGCTAACCCAATGATTTTGTTGCCTAGATAAAGATGGCCTAAACCCGGCATAGCAATAGACCAAATTAATGCAATAAATTTATTTTTATGAGTTGTTTCTTCTTGGATCATTTGTATAGGTCCTTCCAAAGTTTTATTTGTTATAGAATCCCCAGAGTACCCCGGTTATAAACCTCATCCTATTTGTAAAATAATAAAGGAACAGTGCTTTTCACTGTTCCCTGACAGGGTACCAAGGTAAACCTACAAGGTTGAGCACTGCCGATAACACGAGCAGCAATAACCTGCGAGCAGATCCAGGAATCAGAGGGTTTCTTGTCCAACTGATCAATATTAAATCAGGCTGCTGAACAGCTTTGACACGAGCCATTCCTCTCACCTCGATTCTTTTTAAATTCTATATATAAAATGCGCAGTAGATTTATAATGTGCTAAAAAAGGCGGGGTTGGTGATGAATTAAAAAGGAGTTTCCCTAGAAATGAAATTTAGACCTACAACGGTGTGAGGTTGTAAGTCTAATTTTCTATATGAAAAGAAGGAGAAAAAAAGGTTCGTTATTAGAATAGCTAATGCAGATTAACCCAACCTTAAAAATAAATAATAATTGCGTGAAAGAAGAGTGCACGAAAATAAAGAGCAGAAGATGAAACAAAAGAGTTTATGATCAATACTAATAAACAAAACCCCGTAGCCTAAAAAAGCTGCGGAGTTTCTCTACGTGCTTGTTTCTTGTCCACTTTTTCCCTGAGTCAATGCGTTTGACGCTCGGGATGGCATATTTCTTGAATTAAAGGCGACATGAAAGCAAGTTCATTTTGAAAGTTAATTTCTATGTAATGATCAATGGTGTCTAATACTTCGCTTAATCGCCATTGACTAAACATGATATCATTCTGAACGGCATTATATTTATTTTCTAGTTTGCTTATTTTGAATCCTCTGTAATTATCGTAGATTGTTCTCATTATTCCATCTCCTTCACTTTGATGTATATATTAAATTAACACCAAATGAGAATTAATGGAAGAGGTGTAAATTGAGAGAATATGTCTATTCGTGACAGTTTCGTTGAAGATTTTTTATTAGACTTTCATCTTCCAACGATTTATGGTAACTTGTTAATCATTAGAGCATGGGAGGAACGAAGGAAATGGCTAAGCAGCAACATAGATGGAATTTGCGATTAAAAAGCAGTAACGTTTATTTGGGGACCGTTTATTTGGGAGATCCTCTCCCGGAAGTGGAAGATGTGATCATGATCGGCGATAAGAAGTACACGATTCTGGAGCTTGGCAGCTCAAAGGATGCAGGCGATGTATTTGTTGAAGAAGTGAAAAAGAAGTGATGATTGGATGAAGCGCCAGCCTAGACGGTAGAATCCGTTAGGTGGCGCTTTTCTTATTTTAGGGGTTAGGTAATATTGTATAGGGAGGCAAGACAATCCACGAACATTCGATTGTATTCCTCACGGGTGTAATCCTTGTTGCAAGCGATGTCTCTTCCTAGAAATTGAAACCAGGTGATTTCGGTTGCTTCTTTTTTGTACACGAACTTTTCGTGTTGAATGAGAAAGGTCTCGTTTTCAAAATAGGGCACGTTGTCGAATTGAAGCTCGGCTTCGCCAACTTTCTCACTAACCAATGTGGCCAAGAGAATAAGCATCCGGTAGGGGTCACGGAAAATTTCATATTGTTCGGTCACGCTAAGCTCTCCTTTAAGTTACGTCGTAAGGCTATCATACTAGAAGCAACTTACGATGAAAATGGCTTGGAGCAAACTAGTGAGAATATTGAAGGATTTCAAGATGATTTCGAAGAAAAAGGAAAAGACTGTTATTCACTCTAAGGAGGATGGAGTGATACAGTCTTTTTGTGCTTGCTCCTACATCAAAGGATTAGCGTTTGAAGCTGGACAGTTGTTGTTCAGCGATTTGCACCAATCGCTTGGTGATGTTGCCGCCAATGGCACCAGCATCACGAGTAGCTAAGTTACCGTTGTAGCCATTTGGGGAGAGAGGAACACCAATTTCCTGAGCGACTTCTAACTTTAGTTGATCCAATGCTGCCTTTGCTTGTTGCACGACTAAAGTGTTGTTGTTAGCCATTCAAAATCATCTCCTTTTTTTTGGTACACTAGTATTATTTGAATGTTCAGATTATTTATACGCTTCATTTTAAAAAAATTACAATTGTGCTTTTTCCTACATTTCAACATAAATAAACCCCCTCTAATGAAGAGGGGGACACTTGTATATTAAGAATTATTCTTCTTCGGATTCCGAACTTTCCTCAGCTGCTGCAGCTTCCTGGACAGCATCAGTTTCTTCCTCGATTGTTTCTTCGCTGACTACGTCTTCAGCGGATTCTTCGACGATTTCTTCTTCGTTCACGGATACTACTTCTTCCTCTTGGCTCATTTAGTCACCTCCTCCGATACGTATAGTATCATGATAACGCTTTCTTAATAATTGGACAAGTAGGGGGAAGGCTCAAAAATACGATTTAACAGAAACTTAATGTGATTGTCACATTACGCGAATATCCCCGTCAGATGCTGTCGGAAGATGATCTATAAAGTTGAATGCACAGCGAGAAAAGTAAGGATCCATACGATGATATCGTGTGATACATAACGTATTAAGTTTGAATGGTGCAAGGGTAGCCGTTCCGAGAAAGCTTACATAGCATGTTTTGTCCTCATTTGAATATATATGAGGCAAAGCAAAACTCAGTAGGAGGAATCCAAATGAATCGGTCCGATGTTATTTTGGAACTTCAGCTCGTGCCTGAATTGTTAAAGCAAGCCGAAGCTATTTATGTGGATGCGGTTAATGATCTGGCTTTGGCCAAGCATCAATTGTTGGCCAAAGAATGCGAGATCATCGGGGAAGGATTGGTAACGGGGAAGAACGAGCTGCAACGTCAAGCTGAGCTGTGGCTGTACACCAAAGAATTGCAGCAGCAAGTTCTACGTATGGAAGCAACTGTTGAGCACACGAAAGTTGAGTTCCATTTTTACAAACGGAAGCTGGAGAATCTACAAACGATCGCAAAGTTGATGACTATATTGTAATCATTTGGGGCTCCTGCATATCTGGAAAGAGTCTGCAATCGTGGTATTGCAGGCTTTTCTTAATTTTAATGGAAGATAACTTAAATTTTGTTCCTTCCGACGTTTACAGGTGAAACCAGTTGCGCATCCTAAGGGTAGTTTTTGTATAACGTCTAGCAACTAGGAGGAACTTTCCCATGAAGTCAATGAATATCCTAATGTCCGCCAGTTTGGCCGTGCTTATGCTTAGCGGCTGTCAATCTGCTCAAAACGTAGCGACGGCAAATGCGGAAGCTCCGCCACAAGAAATTAACGTACCATTGATTGGCACTACGGGACAAACGATAGGAACCGCTAAACTTACAGCAGTCCAAGAGGGAGTACGGATTGAGGTTCAAGCCAGCGGATTGAAGCCAGGTTTACATGGTCTGCACGTTCATGAGAAGGCTGTCTGCGAGGCGCCGACTTTTGAATCCGCAGGAGCCCACCTGAATCCTACTCATAAGCAGCATGGGTTCAACAATCCCAAAGGGTATCACGCGGGAGATTTGCCAAATATGCTCGTTGATGAGCAGGGCAACGGGAGATTCGACGCAATTTCGAAAAGTGTTGTTCTTCTTCCGGACAAGCCCAATTCATTGCTGAAACCGGGGGGCACCAGCATCGTCATTCATGAACAAGTGGATGATTATAAAACAGACCCATCTGGCAACTCCGGTAAACGCATTGCTTGCGGAGCGGTGAAATAATTGAAGGGACGGTCAGAAACAACATGATTAAGACACAGGACCTGAAATTACAAATTGACGAGTTGACCAAACAAAATGACATGGTGCTCATAGAGCTGGAACATGTTAAGAAAATGTTGATGAACACGGGGAGTTCGCAAAGCTCAGGTTACGGACAAGGCCAAAATCAGGCTCAAAACGATGACCAGAATTCCGGTCAAAATGAACAATTCTCAAACTCGAACCAACAAAGCCAAGGCCAAAATCAAGCTCAGAATCAAGGACAAAGTCAAATCCAGGGACAAAATCAGAATGCCAATCAACAAAGTTCTAATGGACAACAAGTATCGGATCTAGCGTACGAATTGTTGAAAATAAAGGATCTAGTTGAGAAGCTGGAGCAGAAAACGTCGCAATACGTAAGCAGTCAGACCAATGGTTCTTTAACCGAAAAAGATGCAGTTAATCTGGTACTTACTCTGATGAATGGTATGGTGGATTGGGCAAGCGAATTTGTTTCGTCAAAAGCCTCCTCCAACGGACAAGTACAGTAAGACAAATGTCTTCTCAATGACAAAAGAGCCGCTCGACGCGGCTCTTTTGTTCTTTTTGTCGAATTCCGATCAATTTCATCAAATTTTATTAAGATGGATTTGATCGATTTTTTAGGCGATTCGACAATATGCACTTATTTACAGAAGCTGGAATGACCGATAAAGTATAGAATAGTAAATGTTTATACATAGACAAACTATTGAAGAGGTGTGGAGTCATGAGAGAAATCGATATTAACCGCTTATTGAGCCAGCTCGGACTTTCTACTGTTGATTTTATGAAATGGCAATCCGATGAGGAGAATCGTGCCGATGTTGAGGAGACTTGCATCATCGAGACCCCAGTTGAAAAGCTCGCCGATCTGTCAGATGGATCTTCCATGGAACTTGCCTTTTAGTTTGTACGCCGCGTTTTCCACTCTTCGTATATGGATGGTATAACGATTCATTTATATTTCAACAATTAGCAGAATGGGGACTGAACCCCATTCTTTCTTTTTGTGTAGTTTATTTCCAAGGTGAAGCGGGAATGCTTGGAACTGAAGAGGACTTATCGGAGGTGTAATCATCAAGTTGAAGACAATCGTCCTAATCCCTGCCTACAACGAGGAAAAGAGTATAGCAAATGTAATTATTTCGGTAAAAAGCGCGGTGCCGGAGGTAGATATCTTGGTCATCAACGATGGTTCCACGGATCGAACTTCAAGTATTGCTCGCGCGACGGAACAGGCAATCGTGATGGATTTACCCGTAAATTTAGGGATCGGCGGCGCCATGCAAACCGGCTATTTATTTGCCGAGAGGAATGGTTATGAACTGGCCATACAAATCGATGCTGACGGACAGCATGATCCTTGCGAACTTTGTAAACTCATTGAGCCCATCTTGAACCATCAAGCGGATTGCTGCATCGGCTCCCGATTTTTGCAAAAGACCGACTACCGTTCCGGCTTAGGCCGAAGAATCGGGATCTGGTTTTTTACATGGATGATTCAGTGGATGATTGGCAAAACCTATACGGATCCAACCTCTGGTTTCCGCGCTGTGAATCGAGGGATCATTCAATTATTTGCTGCCTATTACCCTGAAGATTATCCGGAAGTTGAAGCGATAGTATTGCTTGAGCGGCAGAAATTCCGCGTGCAGGAAGTATCGGTTGTGATGCATTCGCGGCAAGCGGGCCGTTCATCGATTACGCCTTTGAAGTCGCTGTACTATATGATCAAAGTTTCCATAGCCGTATGTGTAACAAGAATCCGCAATGTGAGTTGATGAAAATGAATATATATATCCTGGCCATAACTTTTTGTTTGATGTTTTTATTTATAACGATAGAGTTAATTCGACGTCAAAAGCTTCAAGAGCAGTATGCGATCCTATGGTTAATCCTAGGATTCATTATGGCACTATTCAGCATGTTTCCGAATATGCTCAGTCAAATCTCGCGTTTGATGCGCATCTACTATGCGCCTTCTTTGCTATTCCTGGTAGGCTTGCTGTTTTCCCTCGTATTTATCATGCATTTAACCATTGTCATTTCCAAACTTCACCGTAAACTGACGAGACTTGTCCAAGAAGTGGCCTTGCTCCGGGAGCAGGTAGGAAGAGAGGGATCGGAATGATTCAAGTAACGCCGCTTGCTATCGTCTTGATGAATGTGTTTTTGCTTGTTGGCGGACAAATATTGTGGAAGCTGGCATTAAGCCGAACGCCGCTAACCGGGTTGGACAACCTAGGTATGGTTCTGTTGCAACCTTACTTATTGCTTGGCTGCTTGCTTTATGGAGTTGCAACCCTATTATGGTTTGTAGCGCTTAGCCGCTTTGATCTCAGCCGCGTATATCCGTTGCAATCTATTGCATATGTCATTGGGGCGCTTTGCGGTCTGCTCGTGTTCAAAGAAACGTTTTCAACCTCACAATGGATGGGGTTAGTACTGCTTGTTGGCGGCGCTTGGATGCTAGCTAGATAGGGAGTGAGGGATTCATGAAAAAAGGAACTTTGATTGGGCTTATGCTTCTATTGGGGGTCGCCTTGTATCTAAGACTTCATTATGTTCTCGAAGCTGAGTATGCACCTTTGGAATGGGATCAACTGGAGTATACGAAAACAACGATTCAACTTCTGGATAAAGGCATATATGCATACCGCGATACGATACCGAATTCGCTCGTCACACCTGGATGGCCGATTCTTTTAGCGGCGATATTTAGCTTAACTGGTTATGATCGGCTTGAGTCCGCTTTAATGGTCGTTCGAGTGCTGAACTGCTTCATAGCGCTGGGGGCAATTACATTCATTTATTTGCTGGGCTGCCGCTTGTTTCATCCTCTAACGGGGCTACTGGCAGCAGGTTTTGCTGCGATCTATCCTTCCTATGTATGGTCGGCTTCACTTATCCTAACGGAAGTACCATTTTTGACTGCTTTTACGGGTATGCTCTATATGCAAGTGCGGATCATTCAGGAGAATAAATGGAGGGACCATCTTTGGATGGGTTTGTTGCTGGGGGTCTGTGTGCTAATTCGGCCCAATTCGCTCCCGATGGCCGTCATTCCTTATTTATTCCTTTGGATCAAAGAGAAGAAATTGGATATGAAGCCCGCCATGCTTGCCGCCGCTTCGTTCGCTTTCGTTATGCTGCCATGGTGGATTCGAAATGCGCTAACGTTTCATGAGTTTATTTTCATCGCCAAAGGAGAAGCAGGCAATCCGTTCCTGGGCGGAACGGACCCTTACTTCCAAGGCACGATTGATTGGAACCATATCGACAAAGATCATCAGTTTGCTGAAGGCGTCAAACGGATTCGGCAAGGGTTCAAAGAGGATCCGATTCTATGGATCAAATGGATGACTATTGGAAAATTGCTCATCTTTTTCAAAACGATGTGGGTGGGGCCTTACCCATTTTCCGTGCCGGCGTGGTATGCAAATTTGTTATTGAAACTGCATAATGACCTGATCGTCATTGGCAGTTTAACGCTGTCCTTGTTGAGCTGGAGAAACCATTCCATCCGCTTTTTGGCAGTTAGCTTTCTGGTTTTTTTAGGTGTGCATATGGTGTTCATCCCCGTTGATCGATATCTGTATGCGATGCTTCCGTTTCTTATGTTGGGAACAGCTTACTTCTTGACGCAGATCGGGTTTCTGGTGCGATACGCCTGGACTACATCTCTAATGCCGCGGAAGGGGATTTAAACATTTGTTTTGCACAGTATTCGATAATGTCGCTTCTGCGCACGATGCCAATGAACTTATCGGAATCGTCAACGACAGGAACGAAGTTTTGTACTTTAGCAAGCTCGATTAGATCATCCATTTCGGCATGGATGTGAACGGGCTTATTTTTCATGCGCAGCGGCACTTCTTCCAGGAGATGGCGATGAGCGTTTTCAAAGCCTACGCCTTCTGAGTTTTTAAGGAACCACAGCAGGTCGCCTTCCGTCACAGTTCCGACATAAAGTCCCTCATCAGAAAGTATGGGTACAGCCGTATATCGATGAAATTCCATACGCTCTAGCGTTTGGCGCAGCGTCGTTTGTAAAGTCGTAGTTATGACTTCGGATTTAGGTAAAAGGAAAAATGCAATATTCATTCGTTAACACTCCTTAGAGTTTTTCGGTAAGAAAAACGTTCTACGTAAAACAGGGGGGGTTACCTCCTCCATTGTATCAAAAAAAGCGAATAGAATCTAAACCTGCGATGGATTCTATGTGAGAGGTGATTTTATGAATCGAGCTTTAACGACCGCGTTAATCGGAATAGGTGCAGCACAGGCGGCGAAAATACCTATCACATATGCGAAGACGAAAGAGTGGGATTGGTCCCAGCTCATACAAACAGGAGGCATGCCCAGTTCCCACTCTGCAGGCGTATCCGCACTGGCAACCTATATTGCTTTAAAACGAGGGGTATCGGCTATTGATTTTGCTGTGAGCTCTGTTTTCGGGGCCGTTGTCATGTACGACGCAATGGGCATTCGGCGGGCTGCCGGGGAAATAGCCATCGAAGTGAATGATTTGGATGAGCAGGTGGAGAGACTTGCACGCCAGTATCCGGGGCTCTATCATGCGCGCAGACGCAAAGAGCTCAAAGAGCGGCTAGGTCATTTGCCAACGGAAGTGCTGGGCGGAGCTTTGTTGGGTATGGCTGTTGGTGCTTTTAGCTATTTGCTTGAGTGGCGAAACAAATAAAGCGTATAGACAACTTTTTGAGAATGGGATAAGATCAAGAAACGTTCTCAGAAAGGATGAAAGTCAATATGGAAATGATTCGTGTCACAACGATAGAAGAGCTGGAAGCATGTTTTGAAGTACGTATGAAAGTGTTTGTGGAGGAGCAACAGGTCCCTGAGGAATTGGAAATGGATGAAAAAGATGAATCCCCGGCTGCCTGCCATCATGTTCTCATGGTAGATGAAGAAAGGCCTGTTGCAACAGCCCGTTGGTACTTCTATGAGGATAAGACAGCAAAGTTTCAGCGTGTTGCCGTCTTGAAAGAGTACCGCGGCAAAGGACTGGGTAAGCAGCTTATTTTGGAAATGGAGCAGCAAGCTCGCGAGTTGGATGCCCAATTTGCGATATTGGACGCTCAATGCCAAGCGGAAGGATTTTATAGCCAGTTAGGCTATAGGGTGATTTCGGAAGAGCCTTTTTATGATGCCGATATTCTTCATGTAAGAATGAAAAAGCCACTTTAACTAGAAGCGGCTTTTTCGTAATTCATATCTTCTTCTGTAGCAAGCGGAAACATGATTATGAAGCGTGCGCCTCGACCGGGCTCGCTTTCCACTTCCAGCGTACCTTGATGATCCTGCACGATTTTATGGCAAATGGACAGTCCCAGTCCCGTTCCGCTTTCTTTCGTCGTATAGAAGGGATGAAATATCTTTTCAAGGAGATCAGTTGAAATCCCAGGTCCATTATCTTCAATAATCAAGGTCGCGTTCTTTTGATCGCGGCTTAATTTGATTTGAATGATACCGCTTTCTTCCATCGCTTCACAAGCGTTTTTCACCAAATTCAGCAGCAACTGTATCATCTTATCCTGATCCATCAACATAAAAATCGGTTTAAAAGATTCGCTGTAGTGAATTTCATGTCCGAGTCGGGTAGCCTCTGATTCCATTAGCGAAATTATTTTCAATACACATTCGTGAAGTGAATGGACGCGGAATTGGGTCGAGTGCGGTTTGGAGAATTGGAGGAATTCAGCCGTTAAATCACTCATACGATCGATCTCATCCATAATCATCGAGTACCAATTTTCGATATTGTAGCCGTTTGCTTTTGAAATCTGTAGAAAGCCCCTTACGGTAGTCAAAGGATTTCTAATTTCGTGCGCCATACCGGAAGCAAGTTCTCCGACGACGCGAAGTTTCTCCGAACGAAGCATATGTTCCTCGCGCTTGAGCCAGGTTTCGCGTTTTTTCATAAATAAATTATGTTCCGCAAGTAAAATCAGATCATCCTTCGTCAACCCTTCCGAGGGATAGGCTGCAATTCCGTATGTAATTTGAATGCCGGTCAATTTCGGCAGCTCAGAATCAAGCTGCAGTTTGTAAGAAATGGAAGAGGGTTGGTTATCCTTCGCTAGCGGCATCACAACGGCGAATTCATCGC
Organism: Paenibacillus sp. GCM10027628; assembly: GCF_042676385.1. Taxonomy (NCBI): domain Bacteria; kingdom Bacillati; phylum Bacillota; class Bacilli; order Caryophanales; family Paenibacillaceae; genus Paenibacillus; species Paenibacillus sp. GCM10027628. The sequence continues at coordinate 353,315 of NZ_JBHTHA010000036.1, read as the reverse complement.
CGCCGTATCTTGAAATGAACAACGCGTCAGAAAATAAAATTTTGAGCAGTTCCGCGATTTGCTTCAAAATTAAGTTCCCCGCTTGAAAGCCGCGAGTCGTATTCATTGACTTCAAGTCGGTGCAATCGATCAGGATAAGGACCAAACCTTGCTTTTCCTCGATCAATTGTTTCAATCGGTGGTGGCATTCCTCATAGTTATACAGACCTGTTAATGAATCTTGTTTAGAAAGCAAAACTCGCTCTTTCCTGAGAATTTCGGTCTGCTTAATCGACGTGTGACTCTTTCTGGTTAACAGTGCAGCCGCAATGAAATGGAGTACGCTTGTAACTTCGTAAAACCTGAACAAATATTGAGATCCATGATCCCATACAAAGTAAGCGGTGATTATAAAAGTCAGAGCGTGGAAAGTGGCTAAGCTCCATGACCTTATCGGGCTGTCTTCCAAATAAATATCACGCGACAAGGTAAGCAAGTATAAGGGCAAAATGAGATTAAGTTGACTTGCCCAATGAAAGCAGCATATGAGCAGAATGCGTATCCATGGCATGACGGAAGAATAACGGCCAGCATGCAGACTGACTACAAATAGAATACAGGACAGAATGAGCAAAATCGGGTTGATCGCAGATTGCGAAACATTCGCATAAACGGTAAAAATGATAGCATAAGCATAAAGAATCCAGTTGATTACCACCGTATCATCTCCTGAGTGCAAGCATGACGGTATTTACACCCTTGTCATATGTTCTCTATTGGCGTTAAAATCCCTTCAACAAATTCGTAAATAATAGGAAATAATCACGGATTTTCTCGAAAAAAGAACCTGCTGGAACATTTCCTGTGCAGGCTCTGGTATATCTGTTAAAAAGTTGGTAATTGATCTAGATTATTGTTCGGATCGCCGTCTGCATCAGAACGCAAATGCTCATCTCCATCGCGTCCCCTAAACACATTGACATGTTCGATCTGCCCGGCTTTTGCCATCTGTTGAGCTTGCTTGTAATCGACAACAGTTCCTGAGGACAGCTGGAGCTGAATAATATCGCCATCGCCATTTTTTCTGACAGCGACGACTTGTTCTTTGTTGTTTGGATTCATAACAATCACCTCCACAGCTTAGTATGGAAGCCAAAGGACATTATTATTCAGACAGCGCTAGAATTTGATACTGTTCGATAAAAGTCATACTGCCCGTTTGACCGATGAAGGAGGGCATTTTATCATCATAATGCATTAGATAAATGCGTTTCTGCACATCGACCGGTAACGTAAGCAATTCGGATAGAGTTGCGTGAATAGCGCCTTGACCGGTTAGTTGGCAATCATGAAGGATCGTATGACATTGTCTTTTCTGAACCACTTCATGTAAAAGCAACTCTGCGTCGAAACGGATATCTGCGCTATAAAACGTTTGGCCATTAATGAAAAGAGAGTAGCTGATTTTGCGGAGAATATGTTGCGTAGGCATGAATTCGATGGCGAGGCCTGGCAGTATTTCCGTCTGCTTGTTCTCTTCAATTCGTATCACATCAAAATAATCATCGAGAGAGTTAAAACCTTCTTCGGGATTGAACATGCCGCCTTTGAGTGTATTCTCCCAGAGAACGTCGGCCAGAGGCTCGGTAAGAAAGAGCTTGATTCGCTTTTTGTTGTACTGATACAACAAGCGAAATGCGACTTCTTCCAATCCGCCGACATGATCGGCGTGGATATGGGAAATGACGATTCCATCGATTTGATCGGGTGCAATTCCGATTTCATGCAGCGATTTTGGCGTATTAAATCCACAATCGATGAGTATCTTGGCATGTTCCGTCATAACCATGGCGCTTGTGTTGTAATAGGTTTTGGCAAAAGCGCTGCCGGTTCCAATCATTTGAATATGCAAACTCATTCAGCCGCCTCCATATTTCGACAAAAATCATCTTTTTCTAATGTAGCATGGGAGCTTGCCGAATTTCAACCATTATGTGAATTCACTTTAGAAGCGGTTAGGGCAGTGATATAATGAGCATAGCGAGAATTAGTTATACTAATCTTATGTTACGAAACAAGTTTTGCCTTGGCAAAAGCTGTTAGGAGGCTTTAAAGATGTCTTTTACATTTACATCCCATTTGCATGCGATTTCTCTGATCGGGTCTTTAGTCGCGGCGCTAATGGTCATGTTCGTCCGAATGCGTGCGTCCGCGAAGCCGGTCAATACGATGAAAATTATTATGCCGCCTATTGGCATGACAACAGGATTTCTGATGTTTGTGGCGCCGATGATGCGAATCCCTGTCCTATGGGGGATTGCAGCTTTTATGGTGGGTGCGGTACTTTTTGCTTATCCGTTAATTCGTACGTCGAAGTTTTATGTGCAAGACGGTCAAGTTTATATGAAACGATCGAAGGCATTTATAGGGATATTGCTCATTCTATTGATCATTAGACTTGCTTTGCATGGATATGTAGAAGAGTTTGTCTCCATTTATCAGACAGGAGCCTTATTTTTTATTTTGGCTTATGGCATGCTGCTTCCTTGGCGGGTTGCCATGTATGTTCAGTTCCAAGCATTAAGCCGAAAGAACTAGACGAAATTGGTATGCTCATAAAGAGGTGTGGTTCGTTATCATGTTATGGGTCCTAGTTTGTTTTATTATGCTTATTGCATTGGGTTTGATAGGCGTTTCCACGTATATTGGCTGGAAGCTCACACACCCGGTCCGCAAACCGATTGATGAAATTCCGGAGCAATACGGCTTGCATGCCCAAGCCATTACGTTCCCAAGCAGGATGAGGGATGTGGTGCTGCATGGCTGGTTTCTCCCCACGAAGCAGACTGCGACTTCGATGACACTCGTTATCTCTCATGGATACGCAGGAACACGTCTGGAGAAAGGTCTTCCGGCGTTAGCTCTGGCTAAATCGCTAGTGGAGGCCGGGTATAACGTATTGATGTTTGATTTTCGTAATTCGGGAGAATCCGAAGGGCATTTGACGACAGTAGGCTACTTAGAGAAAGAGGATTTGCTTGGAGCGATCGATTGGGTGAAGGAGCATGTCCCTGGTAAAATCGGATTGATCGGCTTTTCCATGGGAGGCAGCACGTCCATTCTGGCGGCTGCAGAGGAGTCAGCTGTGCGAGGCGTAGTAGCCGACAGTCCGTTCAGTCAGCTCAGCCCTTACTTACAAGCGAATTTACCGGTCTGGTCCAAGCTGCCGCGCTTCCCATTTACCCCGCTAATACTAGCGATATTGCCTCGATTGATAGGTATACACCCTCGTGATGTTGATGCGCTTAAAGCGGTCGATCAATTGTATCCGAGGCCTGCGCTGTTCATACACAGCGAGGACGATTCTGCGATACCTTGGTCCAATAGTGAAGCGATGTGGAGCAGGCATCCGGATGTTTTCGAAATATGGCTTACGCAAAAAGCTGCGCATGTAGGTTCATACAAACTGCAGCCTGAAGCGTATACGAAACGGGTTCTTTCTTTTTTTTCAAAATTGTAAAAACAACGCAACTCTTCTTAACCTTTGGAGTATAAAAATGCAGACACAAGATTACTAACGAGAGCTGGAGGTTAAGAGGATGAAAGTTCAGCGTATATTTGCGTTGATGCTGGTGTTTTTTGTTCTAAGTACGGCTGCAGTGGTGGCCTCATCGATATGGGGGGATTATAAGGGGTTTAATATTGCTCGCTTGGTCGTCAATGACACTACTGCGGAATTTGGCGATTCAGATGTCCCACCGCTTATTGTTGACGGCAAGACCGTCCTGCCGCTTCGTGCTGTAAGCGATGCGCTGCAAGCGTTAGTAAAGTGGGATAACTCGAACAAAACCGTATCGTTGTACAAACCGAATGTGCATATGTTCTTTACGACAGAAGTTCGCAAAGATTCGGCAATCGTGCCTTTCGGTGTCGTCGAGCAAGGCAAGCAAGCGGATTTCATCGTTTTTGCCCAAGTTGACAACTTAAAAACGAGCATTAATTCCGTGCAAGTTTCCGTAATCTCTCCAAGCGGCAAGAGTGTCGTGACGCCGGTTGTCAAATCGATCAATGAATCCAAGGAATCATTCTGGCTGAAGGTTCCGCTCTATGGCGTATCTTTTGATGAAGCCGGTACATACGTAGTGAAGTTTGCCATGAAGCAAAGCGGAGCTTCCGACTACTCCGTGGTATCCGAGAAGCAAATTCAATCGGAATAGGACTTCCTTTCCAAGATGTGGTTTGACCTCTTTATATGAAAATGTTAGGATAATTGGGTAACCAATTATTAAACGAAATGAGGTTCTGCCTGTGAGCGATCATAAGCACGATCATGTGCACGGCCCGGACTGTGACCACGATCACGAGCATGGAGAAGATATTTTTATCGTTACCGACGAGAACGGTGAAGAACATGAGATGGTAATGGTGTATACATTCCAATCTCAAGAGCAGGCATATGCCGTTTTGCTCGATCGAAACGATCCTGAGGCAGATGGTGTCATTTTCCGTATTGAAGAAGAGGATGAAGAGGCCTATCTGGTCAATATCGAAGATGAAGCCGAATGGGAACGCGTCGTGACCATTTATAATGAAATCGTAGCTCAAGAAGGCGAAGAGTAGGATCTATACATAAGAACCCCCTTTCAGATCTAATCTGGAAGGGGGTTTCTGTTTGACTGCTATTTATTTCCTAGGGTTGAAATACATGATTCTGCCATTAAATAGATGAAGTTCAGCTTTCAATTGTTTGCCGAGATATTTGCAAAACTCATTGCCTTTGCTCTTGTCCCCGTGGGTAGCATCATCCGGCAAAACAACTTGGACAAAGTGGCGTTCTTCCTCTTGGTTCCGCTCGCTGCCGACGCCGACGACAATATATTTATACAGCGGGTTTTTGCCTTTCAGGTAAAACCATTTGCCTTCGCCTTCCGGCTTCGTCTCAATCGTATAGGGAAATCCGGCATCATCGTATTCCCATCCCAATTGTTTAGCGGTAAGAGACAGTTGTTCTCTGTAATGGAGCAGCTTTTCTTTCAGCTCTTCCAAGGATAAAGCAGGGACAGCGGAGCCTGATACAAATTTAATATAGGCGCTTTGAGCCATAACCTTGATCACCTCATCATGACTAAACATCACCATCATCATAGCATCATGTAAACGGTTTTACAATATTTTCCCTAAGAGATTTCGTTATAAAACTGGCATCGTAAGTATGGTCTAAGGAAGCAAGCAGACTAGAAGATTGCCTGCGTTTCTACGATAACTTTCACATTTTGCACGCTGCGGTCCTCGGGGCCTTTCACAGGCAGACCGACCTCCACATGCTCGACGATGTAGTCAATCAACTCTTGTGTAATAACCTCGCCAGGCAGCAAGATAGGAATCCCTGGCGGATACACATAAATAAATTCGGCGATAATGCGGTCAGCCGCATCCTTGAACGGGATCGTTTCGGTCTCGCCGTAGAACGCATCTCGAGGTGTCAGCGTAAGTTGCGGAATCGCCGGTATTTTGATGACAACCTCTTTAACATCGACAACATCATCGTTGACATGGGAGAGCTTGCGTAAAGCATCCAGCAAAGTATCCACGTTCTCCTGCGTATCACCGGGTGTAATCAGGCAAAGGATATTGTACATATCGCTCATTTCCACTTCAATGTTGTAGTGCTCGCGCAGCCAATTCTCCGCTTCAAAACCGGTGATGCCAAGCTTGCGAACATGGACGCAGATTTTAGTAGGATCATAGTTGTAAGTGGCTTCTTCACCAAGAATCTCTTCACCGAAGCAGTAAAGATTAGTAATTTCATTAATTTGTTTTCTCGCGTATTGCGCGAGTTCGATGGTCTGTTCAGCCATGGCGCGGCCATTGAGAGCGAGATGCCTGCGTGCCGTGTCTAATGAACCCAGTAAGATATAGGAGGTAGACGTGGTAGTCAGCATACTGATGATCGTTTGAATGCGCTTTGGATTCACGCGATTGCCCTGCACATTGAGTACGGAGCTCTGAGTCATTGATCCGCCCAACTTGTGTACGCTTGTTGCGGCCATATCTGCTCCGGCTTCCATCGCAGACATCGGCAGTTTCTCGTGAAAGTGAATCAGTACGCCATGTGCCTCGTCGACAAGGACAGGCATGTTATAACTGTGAACAAGATCAACGATCTCTTTGAGATTCGTACAGACGCCATAATAGGTAGGGTTAATGACCAATACCGCTTTAGCGTCAGGGTGCTTTTCAAGGGCTCTGCGTACGGAACGAGTCGGGATTCCGTGGTCGATCCCGAGATTTCTATCGCGGGCAGGCTGGATGAAGACAGGCTTAGCGCCAATGAAAATAATCGCTGCAAGGACGGATTTGTGCACGTTGCGAGGCACGATAATTTTATCGCCTTCCGAGCAGACGGTCATAATCATCGTCATGATGGCACCGCTTGTTCCTTGTACGGAGAAGAATGTATGATCGGCACCGTAAGCGTCGGCAGCAAGCTTCTGAGCGTCCTCAATCACGCCCATTGGTTGATGTAGGTCATCCAGAGGTGCTATATTGATGAGATCGATGGACAGGGCGTTGTCCCCAATAAAGGAACGAAACTCGGGGTCCATGCCGACTCCTTTTTTATGGCCAGGAATATGGAACTGAATCGGATTTTTCTCGGCATGCGCCAGCAGTGCGGAGAACAGGGGGGTACGGGTATGATCCACCTGATTATCGCTTCCCTTCTATCGTGGATTGCTTGTCGATCTTTGCAACAAACAAAAAAAGTATAACAAAATAGAAATTACATGCAAGCTAAATTTTTGAAAATAGTTTGCGTTAAATACGGCAAAACTAACAGTAACCATATAAAAAAATGGAAAAGGAGGCGTAATTCCGTGAATCCACTGCAAAAATGGCAGCAAAAACGATTGTTTTCACCGTTTGTGCTGGAATTGTTGGTGATTATGTTTGTTGTCGAATTTGTGAAGGGAGCTCTGCTTCTGACCATTTTACCTGTTTATATGAAAACGATGCTTGGCGCGTCCGCCTTTATCATCGGCTGGACATTAGCTGCTCAATACATAGGAGATAATGTGCTGCGTACGCCGGTGGGTTGGATTATTGACAGGATGGGTTACCGAACTACGATGCTTACCGGTGTTCTGCTCACTTTTGTCTCTGTGATTCTCATCGCGACAACCTCTCAATATATATGGACAATCGCCGGTAGTGCGCTGCTTGGTTTAGGTACGGCGCCGTTATGGCCATGTGTGATTACCGGCACAACTGAGGTTGCAGGAGAGGAATCGAAAGGAACGATCATGAGCGTTGTTTATATGGCTTGGTTGTCGGGCACAGGCTTAGGGCCAGTTGTCATTAATTTTTTCATAAAAGACAACAACTACAGCATGGCTTTCCGTTTGCTGATTGGATGTATGACGATTGTCGTGCTTGTATCCTTGTTACTGCCGAGAAAGCCAGGAGTCACTGGAACGAAGCATGAGAATGTTCAGCGTACAGCTCAGGCACACACCTCTCTCCTGCAGAAAATAACCGCGTATTTGGGCGAAGTACGCCGTTCCATGAATGTAAGCCCGCTAATGTTCCCGGCTATGTTCGCGCAAACGTTCGCTCTTGGAATCTTGTCGCCAATCCTGACGCTTTACGCAAAAGAAGAATTGAAGTTGACTTCCTTTCAGTTCAGCATGTTTCTTATCGCAGGTGGTGCAATTACGGTTATTTGCCTGGTCCCAATGGGCAAACTGGTAGATCGGTTCGGCATACGCCCGTTCTTGATTGCAGGCTTCTCCATCAGTGCGGTTACGCTGCTGTTCTTCACATTCGTACGGTCCATGGGACTGCTCTATGTAATGGTGGCTGCTTTAGGAGTTGGCTATGCATTCATCATACCATCATGGAATGCGCTTATTGCATCGGCGATCCCTCCGGAGAAAAGAGGGGCCGTTTGGGGCTTTTTCTTAACCATAGAAGGATTAGGTATGATTGTAGGACCAATCGTATCAGGCAAGCTGTGGGATGTATATGGCTATCACGCACCTTTTTTAGTGAGCGGTTCTTGCTTGATCATACTGCTCGTTCTTCAAATGTTCATTTCCATCGGAAAAAAAGGTGTGGTACGATAGTGGAAAAAGTTTCATTTGGAGGATAGACAAGCATCATGAATAAACAAATAGGTATCATCATGCTGCTGCTGATGACCATATTTATTGGGTTCGGGATCATCATCCCGGTTCTTCCGGAAGTCGTCAAAGGTGCAGGTGCCGAATATCATAATGCACTCTTGCTTTCGGTATACTCAGCGGCTTCATTTCTCATGTCGCCGGTATGGGGAGCAATATCCGACCGCATCGGACGCAGACCGATTATATTAATCGGATTGATAGGATTCTGCATTAGTTTCCTTATATTCGGATTTGCCAACGATCATTTGTGGATCATGTATGTGTCCAGAATTTTTGGCGGGTTGTTCTCCGGCGCGGCTACCGCTTGCGCAGTCGCTTATGTGGCCGACATTACGACAGTTGAGAACCGTACCAAAGGTATGGGGATGGTCGGCATGTCGATTGGTTTAGGCTTTATCTTCGGCCCGGCTATCGGCGGTATTTTGAGCCGCTCTTGGACAGCGCTTCCGTTCTTTGCCGCATCCGGTTTAGCGCTTGCTTCTTTTTTATTCGCTTTTGCGATTTTAAAAGAATCGTTGCCCGAAGAACGACGCACCGCGGTGAAGGAAGTCAAACCATCCAGATGGTCCGCGTTCTCTGGTGCTTCTAAGTATTTATATGTGCTTTCGTTTTTCGTTTCTTTTACTTTAGCTGGATTGGAAGCAACGCTGCAATATTTTCAAATGGCCAAAATCGGCGCCACACCTTTTGATATTGGCATGATGTTCCTGGCCAGCGGCATCGTTGGCGCCCTTATTCAGGGCGGCGTCGTTAGACGCTTGGTCAAAAACGGCGCCGAGCAACGAGTCATCGCGATTGGCTTGTTATTATCGGCAGCGGGTTTCTTCCTGCTGCTGTACTCATCCAGCGTGCTTACCGCCGCGCTGTATCTTTCGATCTTCGGCGCCGGCAACGCGCTCATCCGCCCTTGTGTGACGTCGCTGATTACACAGCGGACGAAGGTCGGGCAGGGCGTTGCCACAGGCCTCAGCTCCTCGATGGACAGCCTGGGCCGCATCGCCGGCCCGCTCCTCGGAGGAGCGGTCTTCGCGGTAGCGCACTCGCTGCCGTTCATCATCGGCGGCGCGCTCTGCCTGGCAGCGACACTGCTGCTGCTGCGTTTCGTGCTCCTGGACCGTCAGAACGCGGTCCAGCAAGCCGCCTGACATGCTCAAAAAAGCTGTACATCCGCTCCTCTGAGAGGAGCGGGTGTACAGCTTTTTTTCATGCATGAGCCGGCGAGGTTTCACGGCTTGCGCGGCGCCAAGCCGTGCATAATGAAATCGATCGTGTACTCGATTTCCTGCGGTTCATTCCATTCCGATTCCGGTACTAGCAGGAATCGGGACAGGATAAGCCCGATAATCGTTGATGCAATCAAACGCATCGTGGTAGCTGGAGGCAGTTCAACAAGCTGCCCTTCAGCTTGAAAATGACGAATGACTTTATAGGCGCGTTCAAGCACGGACTTCGCGACATTCTCTTTGAAACTCTCTTTGAGCTCCGAATGGAAGGGGATCTCATGCAGAAATATTTTAAGAATAGGGAAATGTTTGCGGGCAAATTCCATACGGTTCAGCGTAACGGCCCGTAAGAAATCCTCTACTTTTTGATAATCGGCATCCAAAACTTTTGTAAAATCCTTGACCGCGAACGGTGCGATCAGTTTTGTCATAATGGGCACAACGATAGAGAGAAGGAGCTCTTTTTTCGTTTTATAATGACGAAAGATCGTACCTTCGGCTACTCCCGCTTTTTGCGCGATTTCACTGGTCGAGGAACCCGCAAACCCTTTCTCAGAGAAAATTTCCACAGCCGCTTGAACGATTCTTATTTGTTTGTCCGTCATTTTTTCTTCTTCATCGTTGATGCGCAGCAGTTCGCTCAGCCATGGCTCTGTGTCGGGCATTGCATTCACCTCCTTTGATGCTCTCATTATATCTTACGGTGCTTTCGAAGCGCTACGATGTTCAGTATCATGAAACATAAGGTGAAAGCGGCCAGCACGAGGACATCGAGCCAGATCCGATCCCAGCCGGCTCCGCGAATCATAATATTCCGAAGTGCTTCAGCCCCATATTTTAGCGGCATAATGACGCCAATCCAGCGCAGATAGACGGACATCGTATCCAGGCTGAATAAGCCGGAGAAGAATACTTGCGGTACAATGATCAGCGGAATGAATTGAATCATTTGAAATTCATTATTGGCAAACGCCGATATCAGGGTTCCTAAGGAAAGTGCGGCAAGCGCCAGAAGTACAGTGATGAGAAGAACGTACCAAAAGGAGCCGACAAGCATTAAGCCAAGTACACTGGTCGCGAACCAGGCGATAAGGGTGGCTTGAAGCAGGGTGAAAATGCCGAAGCCCAAAATGTAGCCGATGACAATCTCCCACCGGCGAAGCGGTGTGGCTAGGAGCCGTTCCAGCGTACCGCCGGTACGTTCGCGCAGGAAGGATACGCCAGAGAGCAGGAAGACAAAGAAAAAAACGAAAAATCCGATCAGCACCGGGCCGAAATTATCAAATGCAGCCATATCGGCCGATCCGTGCAAATAACTGACTGCGGGCTGTGGAGCGTTTAGTGCTGTTCCTGTCGTACTCTGCACGACTTTCTGGAGCAAAAAAAGGACGGCTTTATTTTTACCCGGATCGCTGCCTTCCAGTTTTATCTGTGGCACGCCGCCGCTAAAGCTGATGACAGCATCTAATCGCGTTGCTTCCAGTTCGCTTTGTGCCTGCTCCGCCGTATATACGGTGACTTTGGCATTCTGGTCCTGCAATTTCTGAATGAGTGGGGCAGGAACATCGACGACGCCGATCTTCGGTACATACGTATCGCCGTTAAATACGAGTGACATCATGAATAAAATCAGCATCGGAGCCACAAGCATCATAGCCAGCGTCCGCTTATCGTGGAAAAACTGCCGCAAAATACGAATGACAATGGCGCGAATTCTCATCCCCTAACACCCCCGTAGTAAAGAAATGCTTCTTCAATGGTAGCGGAGGAAGTCGCTTGTTTCAGTTCAGCCGGTGTGCCAACAGCGGTCAGCCTGCCGTCCCTTATCATGCCAAGCCGATGGCATTTGTCCGCTTCATCCATAACATGAGTTGTCACAAGAATGGTTGTGCCTTGAGCGCTCAGCTTCGATAACTCCTCCCAGATGGATTTTCGCAGCACAGGATCGATCCCGACCGTCGGTTCATCGAGAATTAGCACGCCAGGCTCATGGAGTAACGAAATTGCCAAAGATAATCTTCGTTTCATCCCACCGGAAAAGTTGGAGACCAATTTTTTCAAATGCTCGCTCAAATCAACAAGCTCCATAACTTCTTGAATTCGCTTTTTTCGTTTCACTCCGATCAATCCGTACAATGTCGCAAAAAACTCCATATTCTCAAATGCAGTCAACTCTGCGTACAGCGCATCCGACTGCGCCATGTAGCCGATTTTGGACAACATGCGGAGCTGTGGCATCCGTTCGCCAAGAACGTGAACAGTCCCAGCAGTTGGAGTGTCAATGCCGGCGATCATGCGGACCAATGTCGTTTTGCCGGAGCCTGAAGGACCGAGCAACCCGAAGATACGAGCCTTCGGAACTTCCAACGTAATATCTTGAAGCACAACTTTCTCGCCAAACTGTTTACTAACTCCTTGGACGTGAATCGATATGTCCGTCATCATCGTTACAGCACCTCTCTTATAAAAGTGAGTAATCACTCATATTTTATAGATAATTCCATTTTACTGCGAAAAGACAAATATGTGAAGTGAGTAATCACTCATTTTATTAACAAAAAAACTATCCCCGCATAATTGCAAGGATAGTTTTTTTCGATTTAATGCTTAAAGGTACCTGAATTACTCAGCGTGTTTCTTGCGGTCAACCATCTTCTCAATTGATGGGGTAAGCTGTTCTTTAATCGTTGCGACCAATTTGTCTTTCGATATTCCTTTAGATTGGGCGATTTCCGTGAGCGACTTGCCGGCTTTAAGCTGGGCACGCATCTCATCCATACTCATTCCTAGCGATTTGGCCAATTTCTCCGGATCAGGCTTTAATCCGTGCTTGTGCCACTTGCCCCGTCCATCCGCATGCTCGAACAAGTTTTTCTCGTTCAAGATAAACTTCAAGTGCTCGCCGAGCTTTTGCTTCATATGCTCGCCTTGTTCGGCCGTCAGCTTGCCGTCTTTCACAGCCGCTTCAATTTTGCTAGTGCGCATCTGCTGCAGCTTGGCCGTCAGATCAGCTTCGCTCATCCCTTTTTCCGCCGCAACTTGAACGATGCTTTTGCCGTCTTTCAGCGATTTCACCATCGCATCTTTATCGATGCCCAGCAGGGAAGCAGATTCTTCGACAATTGGCCATTTTCGGCCATGACGTCCATCACTATTTTCGCCCTTTTGCTGATTGTTCGCACTTAGCTGCGTCTCCACGCTGCTAGTTTGAGCAGCAGCAGCGTGGCCAAAACCATAAAGCGAGCTGCCGCCAAGCACGAGGGTAAGAGCGAAGGTGCTAACGACCAATTTTTTTAAGTAAACTTGGTTCAATGGGAACCCTCCTTTCCGGTTAAGATTCGGAATTACAGGACTTAGTCTGTGCAGGAGGGGGTAATTTTACTTAAAAGGAACCTTAAGCCAGCATAAATTTTATTGCACACCGACAGCCATCTGATAAAGGGGCAGCAATGTCTCAAACGTTTGTTTGACCAGTTGCTCGAATTCAGCGCCTTTGGTCAGCATGGGGTCTGTGGAAGCCAAGTTTCTGCCGATCAGCAGTTCCGCTTTTTTTACATCGCGGAAACGGGTTAACGCTGTTTGCCACCCAGCTCGATCAAGCTCGGATACAGAAGCGGTATCTTTTTTCATATGATCAAAGGAGATGACGAAATCGGAAGGGAGCTCCTTACGAAGGCGATCAATTTCTTTCATATATCTCGTGGCAATCAGGCTTTTATTCGGGAGCTCATAGATAAGGGCAAGCCATAAAAAAACACGATCGTCGAAAAGGCCGACCTGGAAGTGGGGAACCTGCTTGTACCCCCGTTTGTTCGGGCAAATCGCCATCCACGTGTCTACTGGCGGATTAACGGTGCGCCTGGCGTGTTTGGCAATGTGCAGAAACATTTCCGTGCCGGAAAGGAGAGTGAGATCCGCGCAGAGCGAGTCTCCAAGTGTCTTGAATTTGGGTTGTATGCGCTCGCGAATTGCTTCCATTCTGCCATCCAAGCCCTCTATAGCAAATGTATCAAAATCGTGTGAAGTAAATCCGTTGAAAGTCATCTAGTTCAATTCCTCTCTTAGCTCCTATTTAAAATAATTCTAAAGCAAATCGACCTTTCTCGCAATGCATGGCACCTTTTGAGTCAAGAGGATCTAGGTCATTGGATCCATTTTACTGAGAAAAGAAGGAAATTTATCAAATTTTGGCGAAAGTTTTTGAGAAGTGCTATTTATCGAAGACGGGAGAAATTATGAAGATGAGCATGCCAAAATGGTCAAAACTTACAATAATCGGTACTTTGATGGGTACATGCTTCACGGCGGGTGTGTACGCTCAAGATTTGATTCAACGCGTGGATGCGTATTTGCGCAACGATTTCAACGTTGTCGTTAACGGCCAGCAGGTGAAGCTGGCGAATCCGCCATTAATTTATAATAATTCGAGTTATTTGCCGGTCAAAGAGCTCAGCACGTATTTGGGTGCGGTGGTGAACTGGAAGGACAGCAACAAAACCATTTATATCAATAGCCGAATCAATCCTCAACAGCCGACAGAAGGCAATGATACAAACTATACGGAAATTGTGCTGCAATCTCCGTATGCGCAGTATATGGACTATCTCGGAGCTACCTATCCCGTATTAACGAATATGACGGATCAAACGTACTATCGTTTGAAGGATATGGAGCGGATGGGCATTGATACACAAGGTTTGCGCAAAGCCAAAGAAAAGTATACCGGGGACTTGTATATTAGCGAAGCAGAGATAAAAACCAGGTGGAAAGAGACACCGCAGATATCTTATGTCATGAATGAACCGCTTGTCATTACAGGAGAGACGGATGACCTGAAACGCAAAGTTATTAAAGAATACGTAGACGGATTTCGTTTTTATCAAGTCAATAACGTGCCCTATATGACATCACCAATTATCGTGGATGCTCTGCCGGAAGAGAACACCTACAGTTATTTATTGACGGAGAACGGGCACTTTTATCGAACTACTCTGAAACTTACGAAGGTAATGTCGATGAACAGCACAATGGATTATGTCGTAGGCAGCTCTTCGAAAGAAGACATTCAGGTAACCAGGGTTCAATAATTATGCCCCGGCACCTGATTGACTTTTTAAATAGAATATGGCAATTTGCGTCCGATCGCGCAAGTTAAGTTTACTTAGAATTTCAGTAATATAATTTTTAACCGTACCTTCGCTCAGGAATAAAACCTGGGCGATTTCTTTATTCGAGAGGCCCTCTGAGATTTTGATTACAACTGTTTGCTCAGTAGGCGTTAATCCGAAAGCGGTGATTGGCTTTGGTGCTTCTTTAGGTGTGTTTGGACTATGGTTGATAAACGAAGTCAATTTTTTCGCAATATCGGGGTGGATCAGCAAGTTGCCTTGATGGACGGTTTTAATGCCCTGGATAATCCGGTCAGGTGAAATATTTTTAAGCAGGTACCCGCTCGCTCCATTGCGCAGAGCTTGAACGATGAATTCATCATCGTCAAATGTCGTGAGAATGAGGACGGCAACGTGCGGGAAAGACTGTTTGATGCGGAGCGTGCCCTGCACACCGTCGCAAACGGGCATGCGTATGTCCATCAAGACAACGTCTACTTTTGTGCCGCCTTGTATGAAATCCAACGCTTCCTCGCCATGGGTACACGTGCCGACAATGGTTATTTCCTCGTCCAGGCCTATAATTAATTTTAAACTTTCACGGATAAATGGATCGTCGTCGGTAATGAGTACATGAATCATGTAGCAGATAACTCCTTTTTAAATGGATTGAGCGGGACGATAGGTGGGCAAGACCGTAGTCACGTTATACCTTTCATCGACGCTAACAAATAACTGACCGCCAATGAGCTTCGCGCGTTCTTCCATCCCGCTGATCCCCAAGCCCTTTATGCTCGTATCGGGAGGAAGCGTCCCATTATTGGAGATATTCAT
Source organism: Paenibacillus sp. GCM10027628 (assembly GCF_042676385.1). Classification (NCBI taxonomy): domain Bacteria; kingdom Bacillati; phylum Bacillota; class Bacilli; order Caryophanales; family Paenibacillaceae; genus Paenibacillus; species Paenibacillus sp. GCM10027628. The sequence continues at coordinate 337,988 of NZ_JBHTHA010000036.1, read as the reverse complement.
TGTAACTTGTTTGGACTCGTAAGATAATTGAATCCGCACTTGCGTCGCAGCGCCGTGTCGTATTGCATTTGTGACGGCTTCTTGGGCGTTGCGGTACAGTATAAATTCCAAGCTCGGATAAAGGGCATAGGGCATGCCCTCCATCTCCACATCGACCTTGATGCCGCTGTCCCGAATTAACTCATCGATCAGCCTATTTAATGAATACGATTGCATCGTTTCCTCGTCCGGCTTTAACCGGCGAACCGTCGATCGGAGCAGCTCCATGCTTTCCGTCAATTGGTCGCGAACGGAGAGCATCATATCCATCCCTTGCTGCTGCTGGGTCGGAAGGATTCGGATGCCTGCCTCCATCATCATTTTCAAGCGAATGAGTTTATGCCCTAGATCGTCATGAATATCCCTTGAGATGCGGTTGCGTTCATCGGCTTGTGCGATATTCTCAACCTTGCGGGCATAATCGATCAACTGCATGCGAGCTTCGTCGAGCTCGTAGTGCTTTCTGCGCAGTCGATCGTATACCATCTCCACTTCCTCTTTATTTTGCGCAGTGAAAAGGAGCTGCAAAAGAAGGAGCGTGACCGCTATGAAGATTAGGTTGGCGATGACATAATGACTCGCGGGTTGTCCATGCATGGTAATATTCAAGAGTATGAGTTGAAGCGTTAGACAAACGTAACGAAATTGACTTCCTGCAAGTTGGACATAAGAGAGCTGAGTCGAATAGAACGTTATGAATAATAGACCTCCATAAGTATAGCTCATCCAAGCGCCAAACCCGATTTCGATCAGCAAAATGACAAAAGAATAAGACGCTAGCCAAGCAGTTCTGCGAAGATCTGCGATCCAAATGAGCAGCAGGGTGCAAAAGACGAATCTCCCATATGAGGCATAGTTTTCTAGATACATAGAAGCTATTGCCGGGATGAGTATTAACATATAACGCGTAAGAGGCAGAAATGCGGTCAATCTTTTCCCGTCCTTTTCCAGCTGGTTTACGCAAATTATAGCACAATTTTTAAAAGGTGGATCTGATGAATTGGTCTTAGATGACTTTTGTCATATTGGAAGATGACTAATTCTACCTGTGATAGATCGGCTGGTCAGTTACAATAATTTCATGAACAACAATGGAAGGCGTTTTGCTACGCGAAACTCTGAGGAGAGGATATTATGAGCTTTATTCAAATTAAAGATGTCGTGAAAAGATACAACAACCATATCTCGGTGGATCATCTGAATTTAACGATTCAGGAGGGCGAGGTTTTTGGTCTGTTAGGTCCGAATGGCGCCGGAAAAAGTACCACGATCAAGATGTTGAGCGGTTTGCTCCAAATCGATCAAGGGCAGATGTACGTAGACGGGCTATCCGTCGCCAATCAACCCATAGAGGTGAAACGAAGAATCGGTCTTGTTCCCCAGGAATTGGCAATTTACGGAGGGCTAACTGCGAAAGAAAACGTAACATTTTTTGCAAGGTTGTATGGTTTGCGCGGGCAGCTTCTAAAAAATCGGGTGGAGGAAGCGCTGGACTTTGTCGGATTATCGGATCGGAGCGGACATAAGCCGAATTCTTTTTCAGGCGGTATGAAACGAAGATTGAACATTGCTTGCGCCATCATGCATCATCCCAAGTTGATTATTATGGATGAACCGACAGTGGGCATCGACCCGCAGTCCCGCAATCATATTCTTGAGTCAGTTCGCGCATTGAACCGCATGGGCTCTACGATTATTTATACAAGTCATTATATGGAGGAAGTATCTGCTATTTCCACAAGAGTCGGGATCATGGATCACGGCCATCTGATCGCTTGTGGAACTCAGGAGGAACTTCGGGGCAAAGTGGCACAAGACAATAAGATTATCATTCAAGCCGCGAACATCGTGGAGGCAGCGATTCAAGAACTCAGAGAACATCCGCGGATCAAGAAAGTCACGCTCCAAGATCAAACGATCGAAATTATGCTTGCTTCCTCGCAAGCTTATTTACAGGACATCTTATTTATTTTATCTAAGCATCAGGTGAAAATCGTATCGCTCATTCAAGTGGAGCCGGATCTTGAAGCTCTGTTTCTATCGTTGACCGGTCGAACCTTGCGGGATTAGGGAGAGTGAGCCATGACCATATGGATTATCGCTTGGTACGAAATGCTGCGCATGCTGCGAATGCGATATGTGCTAGCCATTCAATTTCTGATGCCGCTTTTACTTATTTTCATATTAGGATCGGCATTGGCGAATGCATTTAAAATTGAGGATCAAAAGTTGAAACCGGTAAAGGTGGATATTATTCAAGCGGATACCGGATCTTTAAGCGCCCAATTTCAAAGCTTTCTGGATGCGCCGGAAATGAAACGGATTCTGAATGCGACCCCCGTTTCTACAAGGGATGAAGCCGTTCATCGTGTGAAAACGGGTGAATCCGAGTTTGCCCTGATCATTCCTGCTGATTTCAGTACGCAGGTACTTTCCGGAAAAGAAGCTCAGTGGGAGATGATTCCCGGCAAAAATTACGGTCAGAACCTCATCGCACAAATGACGCTCCGTTCCTTCTTGGAAAAAGCGAATCAAATCCAGGCGATATTCATTACCGCTGATCCCGCTGCGATGGAAGCCAGAAAAAGTCAAGCTGAATTCGTTTTTCATAAACCGGCTGATCCGGCATCCTATGTGCGTGTCGGAAAGTTGAGCAACATGGATGAGACCTATACCGCAACGCAGTATTATGCGGCTTCCATGCTCGTTATGTTTTTGTTGTACTCGGGCATGTCTACGGCGATTGGTTTGCAGAGCGAAAAGGAATCTCATACGCTTTCGCGTTTAAATTCCATGCCTATTTCAAATGTTCGGATTTTGGTTGGCAAAGTGCTCGGAAATACAGGGATCGCGCTGCTCCAAGCTTTTGTTATCATTATAGCAACGATATGGCTTTATGGAGTGAGTTGGGGGCACTCGTTTGTGATGCTCATTCTTGTTTGTATGATGGTCATCGTGGCATCGATGAGTCTTGCGATACTGGTTATGATGATGTCCGGATCGATAAAGACGATCAATATGATTTTTCAAATGATCATTATGGTGATGACGTTTCTGAGCGGTGGATTTTCACCGTTTCCAGATGGTTTATTGAAAAACTTGGGTAAATTCACAGTGAATCACTGGGGGATGCAGGGGATCCTGCGGATTATGCTTGGGAGCGACAACTCGGTTATCGTTCATCATGTTTGGATGTTGAGCGCGATTGCGGCCGGTCTTCTGGCGATTGCATTAATCGTCTATCGAAAGGCGGGATACCATGAATAGTTTCTATATAGCGCTAAATATGCTGCGCCGGACACTACTGCAGAAAAAAGGCTTTCTCATCTATATCGTTATGCCGGCAGCAGTCGTCTCTCTCATCATAGGCATTCTTGGACAGCAACAGACGCAGAGAGTCAATATTGAATATATGAATATGGATCACGGGCCAATAGGAGCTCATTTAATCCGCGAACTATCCATTTTGCCTGATTATCAATTTACTGAAGCTTCATCAGAAGCTGCTTTAAAAGAACACGTAGTCAAGCAAAAAGTGAGTGCGGCTATGCTGATCCCTGAAGGATTTAGCGAGACGATGATGAAAGGCTCATTGGCTCAAGTGGATTTGTTCCAGATCGGCTTGAATGAGGCCACATTCACACTGAAGCTTAACATAGACAGCACTATGTCCAGCTATCAAGGTTTTATCGAACTGCAAAAGAGCTTAGGGCTTCAGGATACTGCGCTCTCGGATGCCGTAGAAAAGACGATTGTTCAAATGGAGAAGCACCAGGTGAAGGCAACCATCACCGATTATAATTTGTATATCAATTCGGGCATGAGTATTGTGATCGGCTTTATGCTGCTGTTTATGATGGGCTTAATGAGTAATACGGTCAGTGTGATCATGGAGGATCGTAGACAGCGCACGATGGCTCGTATGTTTACGGCGCCTGTCAGATCGATAGAGATTGTACTCGGTAATTTTTTAGGCAGTTTCCTTGTGGGCACTTTACAAGTTCTGGTCATCCTCCTAATCACGAGATATGCAACCAACTATAACTACGGACTGCCGTTTTTGTCACATTTCATTATTTTGGAATTCTTCTTGCTGGCGTGTATGGGAATTGCGTGTACGATTGCAAGTGTAGTCAAACATGCTAATAATATCAACATTATCAACTCGATTGTTATAACCCCAACCTGCATGCTTGGCGGATGTTTTTGGCCGGTTAGCATCATGCCGGAATGGATGCAAAAGATCGCTAACTTTGTACCGCAAAAATGGGCGATAGACGCCATAGAACGCATGGCAACGGGGCAGACGTTATCCGAGATGTGGATGCACATGGGCATTCTTACCTTGTTCGGATTGATTTTGCTTGGGGTCGGTTCGGTGATTTTAAAGCCTGGGGAGCCAGAAGTAGGGTGAAGAGATGTCATATCAAACTTTCCTAGTGGCGATAAAAACTTCTTTCCCATAGGGTCCCCGCAAAGTATTCGGAATTTGCCTCGTGGTGTAGGTGCAAAGCGTACAACAACAAACAGCACGTGCACAGCTGGAAAGGTGTTTTTCATCGTTGCAGTGGTGAGGAGGAAATGAAGTCGTGTCTCTAACGATGTTTTGAATTGTTTTGAATGCTTACAGACGAGAAAAAATGAAGTTTTGTATGCGGAGCGACGCTGGAAAGATGTTTATCATTGTAACAGACAAGTGGGGATGCTTCAATCGTGTCTCGAACGATATTTTTCATCTTTGCAAACGAAAAGATGGCGGATTGACAAAGACAAGTTCGTTCCCAAATGTACGTCATTAGACAAGGGCCTGAGGCGCAGCCTCAGGTTTTTTTTATTGTGTTTCTCAGCGTTGGTCTGGTTCGTCGTAAACAAAAAATGTCAGATCATATGAAATGATCTGACTTGTACGGCGGCTTGTAATTGGCGGATTTAATTAGTATGGTTTCAAACCAAAACTATTGCCAATTCAGATCATTTCCTCTTGTCAATGTAGGTTAGTAATGTGAGTATGAACAACCCAAACGCAAACATGATTGAGAGAGATTGAAATATATCCATGCTTGCAGCCTCCACCTTTCCAGTAAGGTGTCCGCCTTTGTACAAGTCGTCTTATTGTAAACTCTATAATAAAATGGATAAATGTGGTAGTGTCAATGTGACTAGTTCTTATGACTATACTTACAACATAATTCGATATATAGGTACCTGAAAGGTATGAGTCATTTCCTATTTTTAAACAGCCCCATCTTTTTTCTTTGCTTCATCGATCTAGGAAGATAATCGGATTTTAAATCCTTTAGGCTAATTGGATCATTAAATGTGGTATTATTGAGGAGCAATTGATCAAATTAAATATTGGAGTTGAACTTTATATGCCATTGATGTCCTCGTTTAAATTACCATGCGGAACTAAAAATAATTATCCTGAAATACTTGACTATATGACACGAAAAGGGAAGTTTATCTTATTTCAGTCATCTTCTTCAAAGTACAAAAAAGCATATTTAGTTTCACCTAGGAGAAAAGGAGGAATTGAATTAGTTGTCGAAGGTTCACCGCTTGACATTATAAATTTCTATGAATGTATTGATCTTGAAGAACATCAGATTAGAGATGCTAACGGGGTATTTTCCTACAAACAAGCAGAGACGAAGGAAGATTTTGACAAGGCTTTTGAGAAATTTGTTACTGTTCAAGATGAAAAATAGCATTTATCAACCAAGTGAAGAGACATTAAAATTTTGTAGTTGAGTACTAACTTACATACTCAACTACTTCATCCATATTTTTAAAACTCTTTAGTCTTCTCGACTTGCTCTTCTAATAAAAAAGACAATGATCCAAATAATGAATAGCAATACAAGAAAGTCAACGATTAAAGCTAAGATTGAAAATGGCTGATGCACATAACCTACGGTTGGGCTTCCGTAATAACCGCCCCATGGGTGAAGCATTGACCCCATCATTGTTCCAGCGGCAAAAGCTCCCGCAGTGGGCCAGAAACTGCTTGCACGAGATCCACTTGGTAGGTCGTTATAATATGCACTACCACCATAGTAGGTTTTCCCTGAATAAGGGTTTACTTTGCTTCCGCTTACTGCACTCGAAGGGCGCTGGAAACCAGTTGAAACACTGTTCGAGCTACTTGAACTCGGTGTATTCGGTACAGTTGTTTTGTTGGAAGAGCCTCCACTAAAACCCGATGACGTACTTGAGCTTGTTGATGGGGCAGTACTGCTTGTGCTTGGCACTGTAGTTTTGCTAGAAGCTCCACCACTGAATCCTGAAGATGAACTTGTGCTCGATGGAGCTGATGATGGTGCGGCAGAAGGTGCTGTTGTATTTCCGCTTATCGTTGATTTGCTGCTTGCTCCACCTGAGAAACCACTGCTGGAACTTGAGCTGCTTGATGAATTTGTACTCGTTGACGGGCTTGATTTCGTTGTACTGCTGGAGTTAGTACTTGTAGAAGGGCTTGTTTTCGTACTAGAATTTGAATTCGACGAAAACGATCCGGTTCTCGACGATGTACTTGGAGAACTCCCACCAGACGATGGTGCTGCAAATGCAACTGCTGTGTTAGCCATCAATGCAACAGTAATTGTTAATGCCAATAATTTTCTCTTCATATATTTTTCTCAATCCTCCCCGACATCTATGTTATGATACCACGACTCGTTTCGTCAATTTTTTCCAAATAGTCTAAAAAGAGTGGAAAAACGATGTGACGAACTCAAGTGTGGATGGTGCTTTTCTTGTAGATTTGAAAGGGATATGATTGGTTTTTGTCGAATTTTATACGAACACTAAATCAGTGGGGTGAACTTGTGGAAGAAATGAAAATCGATGAAGCGCTTAGAGATTACGGTACTAGAATTAATCGCTTAGTAGCAGACTATGAAGAACATATCTTATCGCATTTAGAGAATGAATACGCCAAAAGAACTACACGTGGCGATAGGATTGCGGATCAAGTAGCTGCCTTTGGAGGAAGTTGGAAATTTATTTTTATTTTTAGTGTCTTTTTGGTATTGTGGATGCTAATTAACACTTTAGCGCTAACCAAGGTGATTCATTTTGATGAGCCGCCATTTATACTATTGAATTTGATCTTGTCGTTTACCGCCGCTTTCCAAGCGCCAATAATAATGATGAGTCAAAACCGACAGTCAGCACGTGATAAACGAGAAACTGTTATTGACTTCTCAATTAATTATAAAGCGGAGCAAGAAATTAATGACATGCAAATGCATTTACATCGTATAGAAGCAGACTTTTCAAGCTTTAGAAATGAAGTGAGCGGAGAATTGGCGGAAATAAAAAAGCTGCTTCAAAAGTAGGATAGTCTTAGTTCTGAAAAACCGAAGCCAGTTAAGCGCACAAATAAAAGGGCAGTCTGCTAAGTTGCAGACTTGCCCTTTCATATTTATGAAATAAATTAGATAACGAAAGCGCTAGAGATAATTACCAACAAAATGAAAAGAACCAAAATTGCCGCCGATGATGTATATCCAACACCTACACCCGCTGCTCCATAGCTCATTGAATTTCACCCTTTCGTCTTGATCTAATTGAGTTACGAGATAGCATATGGTTATGCGGCTAGGAATGAATGGGCTATTGGGAAGTGCTTTTGTGATTGTGCTCTTGTACCTAATATGAAAAAAAATCATGGTTTATGTTACAATGTGAGGATGAGTTGACTGAAATGGAGGGCAGCGAACATGCCTAATACAGCAGATGATGTAGCGGAATGGATGTTTCAAGAATTAAAATCAGCCGGCATTTTATATCAAAAGGATGCTGTCGATTATATTAGCCGAACTTTTGGGGAATCGTTCATCTACGTAAATGAGAACGGCAATCAGGCTATTGGAAAAGATGTGAAAAAAGCGTTTAAGAAATTGCATGGCGGGAGAGCGGCATGGGAAAGAGACGGCTTTTTCTGGGGCTGGCACTAAAGAAGAAGTGGGAATATTTACAAAATTGGGCTGGGGCCGCGATCTCTTAGGCGCCAGTTATTTTTGTACGCTTTTGCTTAAAAAAATGTCAATAATCCAAGTTGCTAAAACATAGAATTCATAATAAGATAAGGGTAAGAGGATAAGTTGTCTGAATATTTAAATAAAATGCAGGGATTCGATATGGAGGGGATTGCCGTGAGTAAGAGTCATGAAGTGGAGTATTGCAACCTAGAGTTACGATTTGATCGCCGGCTAATCCGGAATTTCATCAAAGCACTTATTCAGGAAGGTTATTCTTTGTATTGGAACGAGAGTGAGCTGCAATTCATCATTTCGATTCGCACCGGCCGTAAGCTGATCAAGCTGAAGTTCGAACGAATTGGTGAGAAATATAAAATTGTTGGCAATTACTCCTTCAAGGATGAGAAGCTTGCCGAAATGATGGAAAAATTGATTGGCGATACACGCGGGCACGCGGTGGTAAAAAGGTTTAAAGATCGGCAAATTCTCATTGAGAATATTATGTTCGGTGAAATTATTCGCATGGTGGAGATAAGCGGCATCGAGCATAAAGTGCTGTATCAGAAGGAGCCCACTGTGACACTTGAAGAAGTGATGCAAGCGCTGCGATCCAAACGGACCGACGAACGGATTCCGATATTGCGTATGGAAATCGACTACGAATTAGCTACGCTCCAAGACGCTATCGCGGCAGGTGATCAGAAAGCCGTACTGGAAAGCAAACTGAAGCTGGTGGAAATGAGACAAGAAATGCTCTTATTGGAGATGTGAAAATGAATATTGGAGTCAAATAAAAAGAGAGCCTGTATCTAGATACGGTCTCTCTTTTGCGTTATTTTGTAAAAAGATACTTGTTGAACAAGATGCACATCGTATATAATCAACACATGAAAGTTAAAGTGCTTTAACTTTTGAGACCTTACTAATAGCAATGCTTGTTAAGAATACATATCGAGTGAACTTTATAGGGGGAGGTGCGCTCCAAAAGTTAAAGCGATATAACTTTTAGGGATGGAGAATCATTGCCGAGAAAATCTGGGGGAGGAGCGTTGTTTCCCGATGAAAGTAAGTATTTTTGACGTTGCCAAAAAAAGCGGATTATCAGTTGTTACCGTATCACGAGTCATTAATCAGGCAGGTACTGTGCGAGAAAAGAATCGGCAGAAAGTCCTGCAGGCCATGAAAGAGCTGGATTACCATCCGAACGCAGCTGCACGCAGCTTGGCACGTGGCAAGACCGGAATCATAGGGCTCGCCATTACTACTTTGAACGATTCATTCCTGGATGCAGTCGTTAAGGAAGTTAATGATCGACTTGCAGAAAAAGGCTATTTCCTGGCGCTGTCCGTTTCTACAGATGTGTTCTCATCTTTTCATCATTCCATGTTCCAGGAAGATCGGGTCGATGGCGTCATCATGCTCTCGCCCATTCATGAAGATGAATATGTAATGGAGTTAAAGAAGAAGAAAATTCCGTTCGTTTTGCTGGATAACCAACACATCAATCCGTCCGTTTCATCGGTCATTGTGGATAATTATAAAGGTGGTTACGAGGCCACGAAGCATTTAATTGATCTCGGACATACAGAAATTGCCCATATCAGCGGCCAAAAGCGCTTTTTAAGTAGTATTGAACGACAACGAGGTTATATAGACGCTATGCAAGATGCGGGATTACAGGCTTCTTGGATCGAGCAGGGCGATTTTAGCATCACATCCGGTTATCAGGCAGCAAGCGCCTGGATTCAATCGGGAAAACTGCCAAGTGCAGTATTTGCTGCAGACGATCTAACGGCTTTTGGCGTTATGAATGCGCTAAGCAACGAAGGTTATCGAGTTCCGAGTGACGTATCCGTTGTCGGATTCGATGATCAGATCTTTTCAGCGGAATTTCGTCCCAGGTTAACAACTGTCCGGCAACCGGCGGATAAGATGGGTAAGCAGGGCGTCGATATTTTGTTGAAATGGATTGACGGGACTGCTAAACGAAACATAACCGTGCAGTTGGAGCCTGAATTGATTGTTCGAGAATCAACGGGATTCAAACAAAACTAGAGATGACGGACATACGGGAGTTGGAAGAATGAAATATTATTTGGGTGTGGATGCAGGAGGCAGCAAGACCTATACGCTAATTACAGATGAAAACGGAAAAATAGTCGGTAAGGGGCACAGCGGGAATGGCAATCATCAATTAGGTGCTGAGCAAGCACGCGCGAATATAACGAACTCCGTTGAAATGGCGCTGCACCAAACGGGTCTTGCCCTCAGCGATATTGAATATGCCTTCTTTGGCCTTGCTGGCGCAGATCGACCGATTGATTATACAATTCTCCGTCCGCTAATTGGCGGACTGGGATTTCCTCGGTACGCCATTGATTGCGATACGATGGTTGCTTTGCGAGCCGGGACGTCCGAGCCCTTAGGCATCGTTCTCATTTGTGGAAGCGGAACGAACAGCGCGGGGAAAAATCGGCAGGGCGAGTTTTACCAATGCGGCGGCTTTACGTATCAGTTCGGCGATTTTGGCGGCGGCGGAACACTCTCCGTAGAAGCTTTTCGCTCCGTCATCCGAGCTTGGGACGGCAGAGAACAGCCGACATTGTTGACGGATTTGATGCTAAATTTTCTTGGCTATGGCACGGTGAAGGAGATGTTTGACGACTTTTTGGATCATGACAAATCCGTACCGCTGAATACGGCGAAATTGCTGTTCCAAGCGGCACAACAAGGCGATGAGGTGGCGCTTCGCATTCTGCGAGTTCAAGGCGAAGAGCTTGGGAAGTCGGCTACGGCCGTAATTAAACGCCTCCAAATGGAACAAGAAACATTCAACGTCGTTCTGGCGGGCAGTATATTGGCAAGAGGCGCGGGTACGTTCGTTGAAGCTTATGTCGAAAAGGCAGTTAACGAGGTCGCACCCTACGCGACGCTGGTTAAGTTGAATGTCGAACCAGTGGTCGGAGCCGTTTGGATGGCGATGGAAGCTGCCGGAGACTCCGTTTCCACTGAAGCTTATGAGAAGCTTAAATCAGTGTCCGATTATCAGACTATTCAACTATTAGACGAGACTAGGATGTGAGAAGAATGAGAGATGCGCTCAAAATTGCAATTATTGGCGGAGGTTCTTCCTATACGCCGGAAATCGTGGAAGGATTTATTTTAAGATATGCACAGCTGCCTGTGAAGGAGCTCTGGTTTGTGGATGTGGAGGAAGGCAAACATAAACTGGAGATCGTCGGTAATTTAGCGAAAAGAATGATTGAAAAGTCCGGTTTGCCAATTGAGGTTCATCTGACATTGGATCGCAGAAAAGCGATAGAGCATGCAGATTTCGTTTCGACACAAATGCGTGTAGGACTTTTGGAGGCGCGCAAATGGGATGAACATATCCCGAACAAATATGGCGTGATCGGTCAGGAAACGACCGGCCCTGGCGGAATGATGAAAGCACTTCGCACTATTCCCGTACTCCTTGATATCTGTAAGGATATTGAAGAACTCAGCCCGAATGCGTGGCTGCTCAACTTCACGAACCCTGCCGGTATGGTGACGGAAGCGATTCACAAGTATTCCAAAGTGAAGAGTATCGGACTCTGCAATGCACCTATCGGTTTGCACAAATGGCTTATGAAGAAATACGAGGCGACGGCCGAGCAAATTTATACCGAGTTCGTTGGTCTGAATCATCTTCACTGGGTGACGCGCGCCGAAATCAGAGGCGAGGATAAATTAGCTGATCTTCTTGATCGGAGAGAAGAATTTAGCGGCAAGAACGTACCTGCAAGCGAATGGGACGCTGACTTTCTACGTTCCCTTCAGTCCCTGCCATCCTACTATTTGAAATATTTTTATATGACGGATGTTATGCTGCAAGAGCAGCTTCAATCTCAGAAGGAGAACGGTACACGCGCTGAGGTCGTGAAGCGGGTCGAAGACGAATTGTTCGAGCTTTATAAGGATCCGAATCTGCAGGAGAAACCGAAGCAACTGGAGAAGCGCGGTGGAGCCTACTATTCGGAAGCAGCCGTGAATCTGATGGACTCTCTGTACAACGATAAGCGGGACATTCAAACGCTGAATGTGATGAACAACAATGTGATCGACTTTTTACCGAAGGACGCTTGCATCGAAGTTAACTGCGTGGTGACCGGGCAAGGACCGGTACCTATGGGATTAACCAGAGTGCCTGAGCATGTAAAAGGGCTGATGCATGCTGTCAAAACATACGAGCGCTTAACCATTGAAGCAGCGGTTCAAGGGAATAGAGACCTCGTTTTACAAGCTCTTGTGCATCATCCGCTGGTGCCTTCCGTTGGTACAGCCAAGATTTTGATGGAAGAGATGCTGGAGAAGAATAAGCCGTACTTGCCAAACTTCTTTAAATAAGACGTTATTCGGAAGCTCCCTGTGAGGGGAGCTTCTTTTATGCGAAAAGTGGCTATTGTTAACGTGTGCATAACGTGTTATTCTGTTCTCAGAGGTGAAGTTATGAGCGTTACGATCAAAGATATTGCTCGTCTGGCGGGAGTTTCCCATACGACTGTTTCCAGGGCGCTGAACGATAGTCCGCTGATCAATGAGGAGACGAAGGATCGGATTCGCGCCATCGCGGAGGAAATGGATTATACGCCCAATTTCAGCGCGAAAAGTCTGGTGCTGGATCGTTCGTATAACTTGGGTCTCTTTTTTACAACGCTGAGTAACGGTACCTCGGCGGGCTTCTTCTATGAAGCAATCCGCGGGGTGAATAGCGTCATTCAAGACCGGTATCAGCTCATTGTCAAAGGAATTGAGGATTATACCAGTTTTCACTCCATCACGCGCAAAAGCTTTGACGGCATCATTGTCGTCAGCCAAAGCGACGATGATCAGCCTTTTATCGAACACGCAGCCGACAAAGGGATTCCGCTTGTTGTATTGAACCGACCTGTAGATACTTTTGGCGTATTGAACGTTCTTTCAGATGAAGAGCATGGAGCGTTTCAGGCTGCATCCTACTTAATCGGGCAAGGACATCGTAAAATTGCCTTGATTGAGGGGCGCGCGGGATTTAAATCCGCCCAAAACCGGAAGGAAGGTTTTGAGAGGGCTTTGGTCCATCATGGTATTACGCTTAAGCCGGAACATCGTTATCCAGGTTTATACGATTTGGAGAGCGGTCATCAAGCCATGCAGCAATTTTTAAAACATGAGGATCGGCCGACTGCAGTATTTTGCTGTAATGATGAGATGGCGCTTGGCGCTATGAAAGCGATCTCGGAATCAGGGTTGACCGTGCCTGGCGATATCTCGGTGGTCGGTTTTGACGATACGGTTTTCGCCGCTTATGTGACTCCCGCTCTAACGACGGTGCGCAGACCGATTGAGCAAATCAGCAAAGAAGGCGCCATTCGTCTTCTTGGCAATATGGAAAACAAGCAGCGGGCAACCGAGCAAGTGCTTCTGCGCACAGAACTGATTGTACGGGAATCTGTACGACAACTGAATTTAGTGGGGAAAGAGGGATAAATCGATGAGCATTCTCAGAGAGCTGTTGCAAGATATTCCGATACCGCAAATGGTAAAAATCCGGCAAAAATTTGACCAAACCCGTTTGGAGCATCCTGAGAAGGAGCTTGAGGCTAAACTTGCCGGCAGCGGCGTCATGGAAAGCATTGAACCGGGACAGCATGTGGCTGTAGCTGTAGGCAGCCGTGGGATCGCCAACATCGCGGGCTTCACGAAAACAACTTTGGATGCGATTAAAGCGAGAGGCGCGCATCCCTTCATCGTGCCTTGCATGGGAAGCCACGGAGGCGCTACGGCAGCCGGACAAACAGAAGTCCTGCAGCATCTCGGTATAACAGAGGCAAGCATGGGAGCGCCGATCCGATCGTCTATGGAAGTCGTGCAGATCGATCAGCTGCCGAATGGCTTGCCCGTTTATGTAGATCGAATTGCGTCCGAGGCGGACGCGATTGTTGTGATCAACCGTGTGAAACCGCATACTGCTTTCCGCGGACGAATTGAAAGCGGCATCATGAAGATGATTGCGATCGGACTTGGCAAACAAAAAGGGGCTGAAGCCTGCCACCAGCTCGGCTTCAAGTATATGGCAGAGAATGTGCCTGCCATGGCTTCAATTATGATCGAGAAGCTGCCCATCGTATTCGGCGTGGCGCTTGTAGAAAATGCTTACGACGAAACATGCCGCGTAGAGGTGCTGCCTGCGGCAGAAATTGAAGCTCGCGAAGAAGAGCTGCTTGTGGAAGCGAAATCGCGGTTGCCCAAAATTTTATTCGATGAAATTGATGTGCTTGTTATCGACTATATCGGCAAAAACATTAGCGGGGACGGCATGGATCCCAATGTCACCGGGCGTTATCCGACGCCTTATGCGCATGGCGGTCCGGAAGTGGCCAAAATGGTCGTTTTGGACTTGACTCCAGAAACAAAAGGAAACGCGAATGGTGTGGGTACTGCTGATTTCACAACACAGCGGCTGGTCGATAAGACGAACCTGGAAGTCACTTACGCCAACGGACTGACCTCGACAGTCTGCGCCCCTACCAAGCTCGCTACAACGCTGGAGAATGATTACTATGCGTTGAAAGCGGCTATCAAGACTTGCAACATTCTGGATTACACCACATGTAAGCTTGTTCGCATCCAGGATACGCTTCATCTCGGGGAAATTGAGATATCCGTTAACCTGCTTGATGCTGCCCGCCAGCATCTGGATATTGAAATTTTGTCAGAACCGTACGAGCTTCAATTCGATACAGAGGGGAATATTCGCAATGACAGATCTGACAGCCACTAAGCCTTATGTGTTAGCGGCGGACATTGGCACGACAAGTTTGAAAACGCTGCTCATCGATCGGGAGGGGCGTGTGAAAGCTTCGCACTCGATCGAGTATCCGCTGAATACTCCGGCTCCCGACAGAGCCGAGCAGGATCCCTTACAAATCTTCGAAGCCGTTGTAGCGGGCATCGGCGCTGTCGTTCGCAAGCTGGGCATTTGCGCCGAAGAAGTGCTCTGCGTTTCATTCAGCTCCGCCATGCACAGCCTTATCGCTGTGGACCTTGAAGCCAATCCGCTAACACCTTGTGTGACATGGGCGGATAATCGCAGTGCGGACTATGCGGAACAACTAAGGATCAGCGGCTTAGGCCAACAAATCTATGCCCGCACCGGCACACCGATTCATCCGATGTCACCGCTGCTCAAACTGATGTGGTTCCGTGATCACATGCCGGAACTCGTGAGCCAAGCATATAAATTCATCGGGATAAAAGAATTTGTGTTTGCGAAGCTTTTCGGCCGGTTTATCATCGATCACTCGCTTGCCAGCGCCACGGGGCTATTCAACCTCGAACGGCTCGATTGGGACGAGGAAGCGTTGACCTTAGCCGGCGTGACGCGAGGGCAGTTCTCGGAGCTGGTGCCCACGACATTCCGCATCGAGGGACTAAGCCCGGAATACGCCACAGCTATGGGGCTTGCCGCTGACACGCCTTTCGTAGTCGGCGCCTCCGATGGGGTGCTCGCCAACCTCGGCGTTGGCGCATTTGAGCCAGGCGTCGTCGCCGTTACGATCGGGACAAGCGGAGCGGTCCGCAGCGTCGTCTCCAAGCCGCAAACGGACCCCGAAGGCAAGCTGTTCTGCTACGCCCTCACGGAGAATTTCTGGGTCGTTGGTGGGCCTATCAACAACGGCGGTATTGTTTTCCGTTGGGTGAGAGACCAAGTGGCGACTTTAGAAGCGGAGGAAGCGAGACGGCAAGGCGTCGATCCGTATGACTATTTAACTGAGCTAGCATCTCAAGTACCTGCCGGCTCCGATAGCTTATTGTTTTTGCCGCTCCTCTCGGGTGAAAGGGCGCCTTACTGGAACGCCAATGCCCGAGGCGTTTATTTTGGACTTTCACTCAGTCATCAGAAGAAGCATATGATCCGTGCCGCTTTGGAAGGTGTGATGTTCTCCATTCATGCCGTTGCGACATCTTTAGAACGGCTTATGGGCCCAGCCACCGAGATTCGAGCATCCGGCGGATTTGCGCGATCTGAGTTTTGGCGCCAGATGATGGCGGACATGATCGGCACATCCGTTACGGTTCCGGATTCCATCGAAAGCTCCGGTATAGGAGCAGCTTTGCTAGGTCTACTCGCTATGGGCGAGATTCAAGATTTATCGCACGCACACAACTGGATTCAAGTTGGAATGGCTCATGAGGTAAATGAAAGCGAATATCGCGTCTATAAACAATTGACATCTATTTATTCAAACGTATATCATCAGTTAAAAGATCAATTCGATGCGATAACCGCCTTCAGACAGCAGCACCTCACGAGTCCTCAATCTTAATTTCATATTTGAGAGGATGAGTTAGATGAACTTATTTGATCTTACAGGTAAAACAGCAGTTATTATTGGCGGCAACAGCACCCTTGGCGGATCCATGGCACTAGCATTAGGCGGACACGGAGCAAAAGTGGCCGTTGTAGGCCGCAACCAGGAAAAGAGCGAGCAAGTGCGTCAGAGTATTGAAGCTGCTGGCGGCGAAGCCCATATCTTCCAAGCGGATGCGACCAAACGCGAGGATTTGGAGTTATTGTTAAAAGAAGTCCTTGCTTGGTCCGGCAGCGTGGATATTCTTATGAACTGTCCCGGCAAAAATAGCGCTACGCCTTTCTTTGACATTTCCATGGAAGAATGGGATTCTATTATGGAGGTTAATTTGAAAAGCGTCGTGTTAGCTTGCCAAGTGTTTGGGAAATATATGGTGGAGCGGGGAGAAGGCGGAAGCATCATCAACATTTCGTCGGTATCATCGGATCCTCCGCTTTCCCGCGTATTCACTTACTCAGCCTCCAAAGCGGCCGTCAATAATATAACGCAAAATTTAGCCCGTGAATTTGCTCCGAGCCGTGTACGCGTTAATGCGATCATTCCCGGATTTTTCCCGGCGGAGCAGAATCGTAAGATCTTATCGCCTGAGCGCATCGAATCCATCATGCGGCATACGCCGATGAATCGATTCGGTGAAGCGGCAGAGCTGCAAGGTGCTGCGGTGTTCCTTGCTTCTGAGCAGGCTTCCAGCTTTGTGACGGGGGCTGTTCTTAGAGTGGACGGCGGTTTCGGCGCGATGACGATTTAGAAGGAGGTTAAAATAGTCCAACCTTCTCGGTTTTGAAAGCGGACTATTTTAACTTTTATTAAACAAAATTATTTATCGGAAGGGTGTATGAGAGAGATGGCTAAACAACAAATTGGTGTCGTCGGTCTAGCGGTCATGGGGAAAAACCTGGCACTGAACATCGAAAGCAGAGGATTCAGTGTATCAGTTTACAACCGTTCTCCTGAAAAAACAAAAGAGCTTCTTGCAGAAGCCCCTGGTAAAAACCTGGCAGGTACATACAGTATTGAAGAATTCGTACAGTCTCTTGAAGTGCCACGTAAAATTTTGATCATGGTCAAAGCAGGCGGACCAACGGACGATACGATCAATCAATTGCTCCCTCATCTGGACAAAGGCGACATTTTAATAGATGGCGGCAACGCGTTCTTTCCAGATACGCAGCGCCGTAACAAAGAACTTGAAGCGCATGGCATCCGTTTTGTCGGTACAGGCGTTTCCGGCGGTGAAGAAGGTGCGTTAAAAGGCCCGTCTATTATGCCAGGCGGCCAAGAAGACGCATATAAACTCGTCGAGCCGATTCTTACGGCTATTTCAGCCAAAGTAAACGGCGATCCTTGCTGTACCTATATCGGACCTGACGGTGCCGGACATTATGTGAAAATGGTGCACAACGGTATCGAATATGGCGATATGCAGCTTATTTGTGAAGCTTATCAATTGCTCAAAGACGTGCTTGGCGTAAGTACGGAGGAGCTTCATGAAATCTTCACAGAATGGAACAACGGTGAGCTCGACAGCTACCTGATCGAAATCACCAGAGATATCTTCACTAAATACGATGCTGAAACCGGCAAACCGATGGTCGATGTCATTCTGGACTCCGCAGGACAAAAAGGAACAGGAAAATGGACCAGCCAAAGCGCTTTGGATCTCGGCGTACCGCTTTCCATCATTACGGAATCCGTGTTCTCCCGCTTCATCTCAGCGATGAAAGAAGAACGCGTTGCGGCTAGCAAAGTACTCAAAGGGCCTGCTGCTCCAGCATTTACAGGAGATCGCAAAGCATTTATCGAAGCGGTTCGTCAAGCGCTGTACGCAAGCAAAATTTGCTCCTATGCGCAAGGCTTTGCACAGATGCGTGCTGCTTCTGAAGAATATAAATGGAACTTGCAATACGGGAACATCGCCATGATTTTCCGCGGCGGCTGTATTATTCGCGCCAGATTCCTGCAAAACATCAAGGATGCGTACGATCGTAATCCTGAGCTGAAAAATCTTTTGCTTGATTCTTACTTCCAAGGCGTTGTTGATAACTATCAACAATCTTGGAGACAAGTCGTTGCAGAAGCCGTTACTCGCGGTATCGCGGTTCCTTCCTTTGCATCCGCGCTTGCCTATTATGACAGCTATCGTACGGAAAGACTGCCGGCTAACCTGCTGCAAGCACAACGCGATTATTTCGGCGCGCATACTTTCCAGCGTGTGGACAAGGAAGGATCTTTCCATTTCAACTGGATGGAAAACTAAGAGACGGCTATTGAAACGGAGACCAAGCGGCTTGGCGTATGTTTAAGCTTCCTCATTTAGGCCGTATGCTGCTTCTCGCAGCCACATTTTCAGACGATCCGCTTCTTGATCGAAGCCGTTACGCCTGTGAATCAGCATCATGGCGACCTCGGCAAAATACCGGAAATTTCTCATTAAGCGTGGTTGAGCAAGACCTTGAAGATCAGGGTCTTCTTCAGCCACTTTTTTCTTAATAAATTCCAGAATCCAGACAACATCGTCTTTGCAAAGCGGATAGCTCGGGTGCAAGATTTGTTCCAGTTTGCCTTTAGTGTGGTTCGGATAGGCGACAGTATGGTTCAAAGCTCCATCTCTCCTTGTCGGCATGTGGTCTTTTAGTTCCATTCTTAACTGTTCGTGCTGGAATTTATTCACACTACTATATGTTTTTTTGACGGATTGTATTCATGACTTGGCTGCATGTGGTATGATGTTGGGAAAGTTTGCATGTATCGCAATGGGAAAAGGGGATCATAAGTGACAACAAGCAATATCGTGCTAGTAGGCTTCATGGGGACAGGCAAATCGACGGTAGGTCAAAAGTTGGCTCAGCGTCTAGGCTGGACATTTCAAGATTCGGATGCAGTTGTTGAGGAAGAGCAGCAGACGACGATTTCCGAATTATTTCGTTTGCATGGGGAAGCTTATTTTCGCGCTTTGGAGAGCAGAGCGCTGGAACATATTTTAGCTCGTCAGTGTCAAATCATTGCAACCGGCGGCGGAGCTGTTCTGGCTGAAGGCAACAGAGAGGTCATGCTTCATCATGGCTTTGTAGTCGCTCTACAGGCATCGCCGGAAGCCGTCATACAGCGTGTTAAGAACGACCGGAACCGGCCGCTTTTGCAAGGCAACTTAGAAGATCGCGTGTACACGCTGCTCGAACAGCGGAAACATGCATACGACTTTGCACATACGATGATTGACACCACGAATCTTACAACTGAGCAAATTGTGGAGGAAATTCTAATCAGATCAGGGTTGGCGGGAGAGGGACAAGCTTAAAGCTTAGTCCTCCCACTCCAGCATACCGCCAGTCATATTTTTAAGGCCTTTATAGCCTAACGATTCCAAGTATCCGAGCGCTCGTCCACTTCGGTTGCCGCTTCGGCAGACAAGAATGACTTCATCGGCTTGGGGGATCTCGGTATGACGCTCTGGCAGTTGACCCAGCGGGATATGCTTGGCACCCGGAATGATACCTGCAGCCACTTCCTCGTCTTCGCGGACGTCAATAATCGTTAGCTGCTCACCGCGGCTAAGTCTATCTTTGATTTCGGATGGTAATATCGTATCCAAAGCATGGCCTCCTGGCTTCAATAAGGTTGGGAAGAAGTCCCATTGTAGTAATGATAAAAAGAATTGGTGTAGATGTCAAACCACTGGTTAATTAGTAGCTTTTTTAACCTTTTTAATCGTGTAGAAAGGGGAGCGTCCGTTGACAATAGTCTACATAGGCGTTGCTGGAATTTTCGGTGCTCTTGCCAGATATATGCTTTCGCTTGCGTGGAATCCCGCATCGCCGTCGGCTTTTCCCTGGGGAACGCTGATCTGCAATTTTTTAGGGTGTTTGCTATTAGGGTTTTTGGCTTTTGCGGATTGGTTGCCGCTGCCGCTTAAGCTCCGGAGCGCTTTGACTACAGGATTCATCGGATCATTCACAACATTTTCCACATTCAGCTATGAAACGGTCAGCATGTTGAAGTTGGGCCATTTTTTCCTCGCAGCTCTTTATATTGGCGGCAGTTTGTGGGGAGGACTTGCTTTTACATGGCTGGGGATTCGTTTAGGAGAGACCGCAAGATCGGGAGGGCATCCTTCATGATCGCATCGATGTGGCCTGTATGTTTGGTCGGGATTGGTGGATTTATTGGAGCGATCAGCCGTTTTTTGCTTGCTGGATACGTCGCCAAAAGGTTCCCAAGTTCTATTCCGTATGGTACACTGGCTGTAAATCTTTCGGGTTGTTTTTTACTCGGCTGGTTGATGCGCTACCACTCGTTCGACGACTGGAAGCTGCTGATTGGAACCGGCTTTATGGGGGCTTTTACTACTTTTTCTACATTAAAGCTGGAGAGTCTAAAACAATTGCGTGCCGGGGACATAAAGGCTTGGCTGCTCTACACGTTCCTGACGTATACAGGCGGTATTTGTTTAGCGTTTATTGGATATTACATATAATTTATAAGTTTAGGAGAGATCAACCACATGAGAGCTATTGTGAAGCCTACTGCCCAACTACAGGGCGAAATCAACGCACTTTCGTCCAAAAACTACACGACACGTTATCTCTTAATCGGGGCGCTTGCAGAGGGGACAAGCACTATCTATTATCCGGCGCATAGTGAGGATAGCGACGCGATGAGACGCTGTATACGTGATCTTGGAGCTATCATTGAAGAAGATGAAGAGAAAATCGTGATCACCGGTTTTGGCAAGCATCCGAAGCATGTGTCCGAGCTTAATGTTGGCAATGCGGGTGCGGTATTGCGGTTTTTGATGTCAATAGCGGCATTTTGTCCTGATCTAACCTTCGTTAATACTTATCCGGAATCATTAGGCAAACGTCCGCACGACGATTTAATTGAAACTTTGCAACAAATGGGCATTGAGGTACAACATTCTAGCGGTCGTCTGCCGATAACAATAAAAGGTGGTCAACCGCGAGGCGGCAAACTAACCGTCTCAGGTAATGTAAGCTCACAGTTCTTAAGCTCTCTGTTATTTATGACACCTCTGTTGGAAGAGGATAGCGAGATTGAAGTCTTGCACGATTTGAAATCCAAAATTATTGTCGGTCAAACGCTGGAAGTATTAGAACAGGCAGGAATTATCATTCACGCCAGCGATGATCTGATGCATTACCGTATTTCGGGTCGTCAATCCTATCAAGCTAAGGAATATGTCATACAGGGCGATTATCCGGGCTCGGCGGCGATTCTCGCAGCGGCAGCTGTTACGAATTCGGATGTGCGAGTATTACGACTTGAAGAGAATAGCAAGCAAGGCGAAAAAGCATGTGTGGATGTACTTCGCGCGATGGGCGTGAATTTAACTCATGACAAAGGAGTTGTCCATGTACGCGGCAATCAGAAGTTAGTTGCAGGAGAGTTTGACGGCGATCACTTCACAGACGCTGTTCTTGCAATGGTAGCTGCAGCTGTGTTTGCAGAGGGAACTTCACGTTTTTATAATGTCGAAAATTTACGCTATAAAGAATGTGACCGGATCACGGATTATTTGAACGAGCTGTGCAAAGCGGGTGCTGATGTAGAAGAACGCCAAAGTGAGATCATTGTGCACGGGAAGCCGCAAGGGGTTGAAGGCGGAGTCGAGATTAATGCGCATTTCGATCACCGTGTCATTATGGCTCTTACTGTCGTAGGTCTTCGTTCGAAAAAGGGCTTGATCATTAAGGATGCCCATCACGTAGCGAAATCTTACCCGCAATATTTTGATCATTTGCGTTCCATCGGTGCTCAGGTTGAACTTGTGAGTGAGTAGGCATTTTCAAAACAACGAACGGGTGAATCAACATGAGGATTATTTGGCAAGGATTAAAGGTGACGTTTGGATTGTTTCTCGTTGGAGGGCTTGTGTTTGCAAGCAGTGTCTTTGCCGTTCTGCTCTACGCGAAAGCGACAGGTAAAGAACCTGCCCTATTCGCGGCAGGCTCCGCGGTAAATGTTCATGCTCCAGTAAAGCAGGTTAAAGCAATCGAGGCGACACCGCAACCAGTCCGGGAAAAGCTAAAATCAGCAATCATTGATGCGCCAGTTTTCAAGCAATTGCCCGAATTGCCGGCAGGATGTGAAATAACGAGCTTGACCATGCTCCTGCAGTTCAAAGGAATAGATAAAACGAAGTTGCAGCTTGCAGACGAAATGCCTAAAGATCCTACACCGGTAACTCTGAATGCAGACGGCTCAATCGCGTACTGGGGAAATCCGAATACAGGCTTTGTCGGGGATGTGACCCGCAAACAAAGAGGGTTCGGCATCTATCATTCTGGATTGTTCCCACTGCTGAAAACGTATATCCCAACCGCTATTGATGTCACCGGTGAATCGTTTGATATGTATGAAGCTCAAGTAGCAGGAGGAATTCCGGTCATCGTTTGGACGACGATTGATTTTAACGTTCCATATAAATGGGTGACTTGGGATACGCCAATTGGGCCTCTGCAAACTTCATTTGCTGAACATGCGGTTTTATTGGTAGGATATGATGAAGAGAACGTCTTCTTGAATGACCCGCTCAGCGGCAACAAACAATTCAAAGTGAATAAAGCACAATTCATCGAGAGCTGGACCGCCATGGGAAAACAGGGATTGACGTATTTGGAAAAGTAAATGCTTAAGTAGCTAGTTTTCTACGAAAACTCTTAGGAGGAATTACGATGGCCTTCGAAAACCCATCCCGTGAACACATTAAGGAAATTCTGGCAGGGGCCGGCAATATTGCTGTTGTCGGATTATCCGACAATCCTGACCGCACCTCTCACATGGTTGCGGCTGCGATGCAGAGCAGGGGATACCGCATCATCCCTGTAAATCCGAACGCAACTGAAATTTTAGGAGAGAAAAGCTATGCTTCCCTCTCCGATATTCCGGAACCCGTCGATATCGTCAATGTGTTCCGACGCGCGGACCAAGTCGTACCTATCGCGGAAGAAGCAGTGAAGATCAAAGCTAAAGTGTTCTGGCTTCAGCTGGATATCGTGAACGACGAAGCGGCTCGTGTTGCCGGCGATGCAGGACTCGAAGTCATTATGGATCGATGCATTAAAGTCGAGGATGCTATCCTGAATCCTCGTAATCATTAAATGATCGCAACTAAAAACCGCTCCGTCCTTATGAAAATAAGTGCGGAGCGGTTTTTGTTTTATTTAATTAATTAAGCTTTCAGTATGTCATGATCGACGTAACGTTCGCCATTAATTTCGCTAATCACATTGATAGCGACTCTAGCGCCATCACCAGCAGTAATGATGGTGTGCATACTGACGCCTCCAGTTGTACCGGCAGCCCATACGCCTTTCAAGCTGGAATTTCCTTGAGAATCTACGTCGACGACCGACTTGATTCGCGGCTCGGTGCCTGGCTTTGTCTTAATGCCGGCAGCTTCAGCAAGTTCTACGGAAAGTCCTGTCGCGAGGATAACATGGTTACCTTCATACTCTCCATTTTCCGTTGCAACACGGAAGCCTTCACCCGATTTTTCCAATTGGGTTGCTTTGCCCTGAACGAATTCAGCTCCGAATTTTGCTGCTTGCTTTTTCCCGATTTCTACGAGGTCCGGTCCAGTAATAGCCTCAACACCGTAGTGATTTTCAATCCAAGCTCGTTTAGTAACGCTCTGGTCATTATCAATGACAAGCGTTTTCTTGCCCGCCTTTGCTGTGAATAAGGCAGCACTTGAACCGGTTGGGCCAGCTCCAATAATAATAACATCGTAAGACATGTCGTCGTCACTCCTCGTTATTAGAAAATGAAGGTACAAGAAGATTATGGCACACTTATCTTTACATAGTCAATTTATATGTATATAAAGTTTAGTATTTTACCGGGTAATCTTCCCGTCATTTAGCATTCCCGAAACGAACCGGTATGTATATTTCAATTAGGTCCAAAATGTTGAAATCATCTGCGGTTATGTAAATAAAAATAGAGCAAGCGGAGAGAATAAAAAAGGTTCCCCAATGGGGCTAAAACAAGATGAAAAATCAGAGGAGGATTTACACGTGTATAACAACAACTTCAGCAGCTATGGATCTTCGTCTTTTGGCCGGACCCAAGGTCTTCAGGGTACACAAGGTCTAAGCTCTCAGTATCAAGCGGGTCAAAAGCAATATCAACCTGTAGGATTTGTTCAGTCCTTCTATGGACAAAATGCTGGACAAGCGAGCCAAGGATATGGACAAAGTGCGGTACAAACAAATCAAAGCTGGGGACAAGCAACTTCTCCGGAATCATTTCACACAGCAAACTACCGTGGCAACCAGCCAGGCCATGACGCTCAATACCGGTCCGATTCTTCCACGCCTACTCAATCCGGTTTTCAAACGGGTTATTCTTCCTTTAATAACCTGAATAACAGCCAATACGGCACCAATCCATCTCAATTTGCATTCCAAAACACGCAACAGCAATTTACCGGCACCAGCCAATATGGCAATGCGATTCAGTCCAACCAATCTTATGGACAAACCGCGGTATCGCCAAATGCATTTCATACAGCCAATTACCGTGGCAACCAACCTGGTCATGATGCTTATCTCCGTTCAGATTCTTCGAACCCAACCCAAGCATCTTTCCAAGGTCAAACCGGATTTGGTTCCCAAGGTATCTCATCGTTTAATCAATTTGGACAGAGCGGGCAACAGTTCGGTTACAATTCCTCGTTTTAAGATCGGAAAGTCCGCCGAAGTGCCGATAAGCAGGTCGATCGCCGACCTGCTTATTTTTTTTTGACAAACAGGCTTACAAGCTATACGATTTGAATTAGATAACTTTAAGGAGGTAGCAACCGTTTGAACTGGATGGGGAATCTACAACAGCTCGGCCGCTCTTTAATGCTGCCTACCATTGCACTTCCGATTGCTGCTGTACTGCTTCGTCTAGGTGATTTGCCATGGGATGCGATACATGCTTCCAGCTTCGGGGATATGCTGCTGTTAGCGGGTAATACGGTCTTTGACTATATCCCGATTATTTTTGCTGTAGGTGTTGCACTCGGTCTGACAGAGAGCGCCGGCATTGCAGGATTATCCGCAATGCTTGGATATTTTATGTTCACCAGATTAATCGAACATCAGTTAGGAAACGATTTTCAACTCGGCGTGCCTGGCGGGATTTTGATAGGTCTTCTGTCTGCCATTATTTATCATCGCTTTAAAGAGATAAAGCTTCCGGAATATATCCAATTTTTTGGAGGCCCCCGCATTGTTCCGCTGGTGATGGGTCTTGCTACCTTAATTGTATCTTATATTATGATTGGTATCGGTCCTTATCTGGAATTAGGGATGGGGAAACTGTCCGGTTGGCTGCTCGGAATGGGTGGTTTTGGCGCTTTCCTTTACGGAATTGCTCATAGATTACTTGTACCTTCGGGCTTACACCATATTTTGAATAATTTTTTCTGGTTTCAAGTAGGTGCGTATACGACGCCATCAGGCCGTATGGTATATGGGGATCTACCTAGGTTCTTTGCCGGTGACCCAACTGCGGGTACATATATGGCGGGACTTTATCCCATTATGATGTTTGCCCTGCCAGCCATCGCATTTGCCATCATCGGAGAGGCTCGGGAGGATTTGAAGCCGAAGATTAAAGCGACATTCCTTACGGCGGCTTTAGCCTCATTTCTCACAGGGGTTACGGAGCCTATTGAATTTGCTTTCTTGTTTGTTGCTCCTTATTTATTTGTGATTCATGCCCTTTTATCGGGAGTTGCGATGTGGATTGCTTATTATCTTAACATTCAACATGGTTTTTCCTATTCAGCCGGGGCTATCGATTATGTGATTAATCTGCACTTATCGCATCATGGTTTATTATTAATACCGATCGGGCTTGTATATGGCCTGTTGTACTATTTCTTATTCCGATGGGCCATAAGGCGATTTCAAATTCCGACGCCCGGAAGGGAGGAAGGCTCATCTTTGGAAGAATGGGCGGGGGATATTCCTTACCGTTCTCCGCTTATTTTGCAAGCACTCGGTGGGAAAGACAATATTAAGAAGATTGAAGCCTGCATAACCAGGCTGCGACTTACCCTTGTCAACGATCGTCTGATGGACATCACGGCATTACGACATTTGGGAGCGGCAGGCGTCATACGTCTTGGGGGAGGCAATGTTCAGGTCGTGTTTGGAACATTCTCAGAGCTGATTCGTGAAGAAATTATGAAAGTATTGCGCAAAGACATCCATGTGGTGCTGTTCAATTCCCCGATGCAGGGAAGAATGATTCCGATTGAGGAAGTGCCGGACCGCATCTTTGCTTCACGCTTGGTCGGAAACGGAGTGGCCTTTTTCCCGGAAAAAGGGGAGTTGGTTTCGCCGGTGTCCGGTATCATTATGCATATTTATCCGACCATGCATGCACTCGGTATTTTGACGGATGAAGGATTGGAAGTTCTGCTTCATATTGGGATTGATACAGCAAGCTTGCCTGGCAAGTGCTTCACTGCGGTGGTGAAAGAAGGCGATCGCGTGGAGCCGGGGCAATTACTCGTTAAATTCAATCTGAATAAGGTGAAAAAGTTTGCATCATCATTGGCGACACCTATGATTATTACGAATCCGGATCTTGTGAAGTCTTGGAGCTTCGCTCCGTTTAAAGCAGTCAAAAAAGGCCAAGGTTCCGTGATGTCCGTCGTCTTAAAGCCTACTAAAACGTCGGGGGGGACTAACGGATGATCAGAGGCATAGGAGCTTCTTCAGGGATCGCAATGGGCAAAGCGTTTGTTATCCCAACCTGGGAGTGGGATTTTCCCGAGAAAATGATTGATGTGACGGATTTGGCCTATGAATTCGAACGACTGTATGATGGCATTCGTTCATCCAAAGATGAGCTGGAGCTCATCAAACAGGAGATTAAGGAAGTCGTCGGGCAAGATCAATCGTATATTTTTGATGCGCATTTAGCGATATTGGAAGACCCGATTTTCATGAATGAAATCCAAGGCATTATCGAGCTGCAGTACAAAGCGGCAGAGGTTGCAGTAAAAGAAGTGATCGATAAGTTTGTCGGGATGTTCAACCTCATTGACGACGAATACATGAAGGAGCGGGCGCTCGATATCAAAGATGTCGGGAACAGGTTGTTAAAGCATCTGCTCGGTGATACCAGCTCGAATGTTCCGCCAATCGATCATCCCTACATCCTGGTGGCCAAGGAACTGACACCTTCGCAGCTAGCGCATCTGGATCCAAGTAAAGTGCTGGGCCTCCTTACGATCCTCGGCGGAACGCATTCCCATGTGTCTATCATGGCTCGGGCAATGTCAGTTCCTTATGTATTGGGGCTTGAGGGCAAGCTGCTTCGACCGATTCAGAACGGTGATTTTCTCATTATTGACGGTCAAGAAGGCACGCTCTATATTAATCCGGATCAGGCGACAATTGAGCGATACAAGGCGCGTAAGCGCAATTGGCTCGAATTCAAAGAAAGCTTGCAGGAAATAGCGGATGTCGTTCCAATGACTTTGGATCATAAACTTGTGAATCTTCATGCGAATATGAACTCCGTAATGGAAATCGATCAAGTTTTGCGCAACGGTGCGTCTGGCGTAGGTCTGTTTCGAACCGAGTACTTGTATATGGATCGTGATTCATTACCAAGCGAGGACGAGCAATTCGAAGTGTACAGCCATGCGGTAAGGCAATTGCAAGGTAAGCCGATTATCATACGTACCCTTGATATCGGCGGCGATAAGAAGCTGGATTATTTGCCGCTGGCTAAGGAAGATAACCCATTCTTGGGTTACCGGGCCATTCGTATTTCATTGGACCGTAAAGATTTGTTTATGACTCAGCTCAAAGCGATTTTAAGAGCTAGCAGCTACGGTCCGGTGAAGATCATGTATCCGATGGTGACCTCTCTTAGCGAAGTGCGCCAAGCAAAAGCCATGCTGGAAGAGGCGAAGCAGGAGCTGAGCGAGAAAGGGATTCCTTACAATGCCTCCATAGAAGTCGGATTGACTATTGAAGTTCCGGCCGCGGCGCTTATCGCAGACGTATTGGCCAGTGAAGTAAACTTCATTAGCATTGGTACCAACGATCTCGTTCAATATGTGTTAGCTGTGGATCGCATGAATGAGAACATCGCGCATTTATATGATCCCTATCATCCCGCTGTTATCAGACTATTGAAACATGTCATAGATTCAGCCAAACGCGTCGGCATCCCGGTCGGCGTATGCGGGGAAATGGCCGGGGATATCCGGGCATTGCCGATCTGGCTTGGCCTTGGCATCGAAGAACTCAGCATTTCCGTACAATCGCTGCTGCAGGTCAAACATCGATTGCTTTCAAGCGATGCTAACAAATGCAAAGAGCTGGTCGATCAAATTTTAACCTGTAAAACAAGTGAGCAAATCAGCACATTGCTTGCTCAAACGGAACAAGCCGTTGAGGCGTCGGCAGCTTATGTTTCTGACACAAGTTTTTCAGGCGAATAAACTGTAACCCTGCAAAGGCGGGGGCCCAAAGTGAACAATAGGAGGAAATCGAATTGGAATTAGCAGGTAAAAAAGTATTGGCATTCGTGGATGAGGAATTTGAAGATTTGGAGATGTGGTACCCAGTTCTACGATTAAGGGAGTCTGGAGCTGTTGTAGATATCGTTGGACCTAGGGCGAAAACCGTTTATCATGGCAAATATGGCGTACCCATTACAACGGATTATGCGTTTGACGAAGTTCTTTCATCCGATTATATCGGACTCTACGTTCCGGGCGGCTGGGCTCCGGATAAACTTCGCCGCTATCCGGATGTGCTTCGCCTGACCAAGGAGTTCCACGCCGATACGAAGCCGATCGCACAAATCTGCCATGCCGGTTGGGTTCTGATCTCTGCGAAAATCGTGAAAGGCTACACCATGACTTCGACGCCGGGCATTCGCGACGATATCGAAAATGCGGGAGCCATTTGGGTCGATGAAGAAGTGGTCGTCGACCGGAACATCATCTCAGGGCGTCGCCCGCCGGATCTTCCGGCATTTTCAAAGCGTTTCGTGGATGAGCTTGTGAAATACGTCAACTAGCAGTGAATCTAGCATCCGACTTCCATAGGTGGCAAAAACTACTACTCATAATTCGGAAGGAAATCGACCGATATAGTAGAATATCATAGTACAAGCAAAGTGTGTACAGGCCGCCTGTCATGAAGGAGTGTTTAGGATGCAAAAGTATTGCAAGTGCGGACGCACGATGAACCTTCGTCTGCGTACGGTGATTTATCAAAACAAAGTCGACATTGAAAACGTGCCTATCTATTCATGTGAAGCGTGCGGCAGAAGTGAAGTTGTCCCTCATGTTAAACCCGAATTGACCGGATTAATCGGAAAGCTGGGTAGTAAGCCTGAGAAGCAGCAATTCTTTTTCCATGAGCTATCGGAAATTGCCTATTTGCTGCTCAAAGTGACGGAAAAAGAGCACATGAACGATTCCATGGAAAAGATCGTTGAGGAGCGCATCAACGAACTTCTGGACATCCTGCTGCTCGCCCAATCGCTAGGCGATGAACCTTGGACGGAAGAAATTCGCAAGCGGTTGTCACAAATTACGCAGAGTACAATTTCGACATAGAACGTGTATGGCCAATCTCCCTGGAGGTTGGTTTTTTGTTCTTTGAGGGCTGCATTTGAAAAAGTTTATGAAAATCTGTAAAATTATTTTCAAAGCATTTTCAATATTCATTGCAAGATGCCTGAATTTGTCGTATCATAACTGTAATATGCTAGGATCGCAGAATACTTTTGAATATGGAGAGAGTAACCGTGACCGTAACCATTTATGATGTAGCTAGAGAAGCAGGAGTTTCGATGGCGACCGTTTCCAGGGTTGTTAACAACAATCCGAACGTGAAGCCGCAAACACGCAAAAAAGTTTTTGAAGCGATTGAACGGCTAGGTTACCGCCCAAATGCGGTGGCAAGAGGTCTTGCAAGTAAGAAAACGACAACGGTCGGTGTTGTCATTCCCGATATTTCCAACTCTATTTTCGCTGAAGTGGCGCGCGGAATTGAAGATATCGCGAATATGTATCATTACAACATCATTTTGTGTAATGCGGATAAGAAGAAAGAAAAAGAAATTCGTGTAATCAACACCTTGCTTGAAAAACAGGTCGATGGCCTGCTGTTCATGGGTGGCGTTGTAACCGAAGAGCACATTCAGGCGTTCCGGACTTCTTCCGTGCCTGTTGTACTGTGTGGAACGAAAGACGAAAACCAAACGATGCCTTCCGTGGACATTGATCATGAGAAAGCGGCATTCGATGCTGTTAATGTATTGATTGCTAACGGTCACCGTGAAATCGCGATGATTTCCGGTACATTACAGGATCCGGCGAATGGTTATGCCCGTTATCAAGGCTACAAGAAAGCTTTGGAAGCTGCAGGTATTTCTGTTCGTGACGAGTATGTGCGTGTCGGGAATTACCGATACGAGTCCAGTGTGGATGCAGTGAAACATTTTCTGGAGCTATCGCCTAGGCCGACTGCAATTTTCTCGGCAACGGACGAAATGGCAATTGGCGCCATTCATACGATCCAAGATAATGGTCTGAGAGTTCCGCAAGATATTGCGGTTATCAGTGTGGATAACATCCGTATGGCCTCTATGGTAAGACCGACTTTAACGACAGTCGCTCAACCGATGTATGACATCGGCGCCGTTTCGATGCGTCTCCTGACCAAATTGATGAACAAAGAGTCGACGGATAACATGCAAGTTATTTTGCCGCATGAGATTATTCACCGTCATTCGGTGGCGCAGTCTTCATGATGCAAGTTGCTGCATCAGAACGAACCTCTACACGCGGGCGCTCCTGAAGGGGCTAACGCGATAGAGGTTTTCTCATTTAAAGAAGGAAAAGAGGATGGTTAAACATGACTTGGAGCAAAATCGCGCTCATCGGAGCGATGAACGAAGAGATACAGTTGTTGCTCTCCCACATGAGCCAGGTGACAGAGACGATAAAAGCGGGAATCACGTTTCATGAAGGCGAATACTTCGGCAAACAAGTGGTTGTATGCCGTACAGGTGTAGGCAAAGTGAATGCAGCTGTAACTACGCAAATACTGATAGCTGAATTTGGAGTTGAAGCCATTATTTTTACCGGCGTGGCAGGGGCTCTTGATCCGGAATTGAACATCGGAGACATCGTCGTATCCAATGAGTGCTTGCAGCATGATATGGATGTAACCGCGCTTGGTTTTCCGCGGGGTGTTATTCCTTACGAAGCTAAATCCACATTTGTAGCGGATCGTCAGCTTGTTGAACTTGCTGTAGCTTCGGGTGAAAAGCTGTTTGCAGGAAAAGTGAAACTGGGAAGAGTACTGTCTGGCGATCAGTTTATAGCCAGCCGCGAAGTTGTTGCCGGGCTTCACCAAGAACTGGATGGTGCTTGCGTAGAGATGGAAGGCGCTTCCGTTGCTCAAGTATGCTCTATGCATGCTATTCCCTTTGTGGTCATCCGTTCCATGTCGGATAAAGCGGATGGTTCGGCTCATGTGAACTTCGCCGAGTTCACGGTGCAAGCTTCGGAAAATTCGTACAAGATGGTTGAGGATATCGTGAAACAACTGTAATCGTATTAAAAAGGGCGAAAAAGCTCAGGAGATGCCGGTTTGGCGGCGATCCTGAGCTTTTGTCTTAAGAAAGGTAAACGAAATCATTTTAAGTACATCATGGCAATTTCTTTCGTTTGCCGATTTTTTTCGGTGATGATCTGCCGCCTCGGAATCGGCGCCCAAGCCTCCACAGGGTCCAGCCACGTTTCTGGCAGCTGGACCGGACTCTTGCCCTGCCAGGCGTCTAACCACGCCTTGGGCAGTTTCAGCTGTGGCTGCGCATCCAGCTGCTGCACGAGAGCCTGCTCGCTCATGACGAGCCAGAGCAGGCTCCAAGCCCGTGGTACGACACGCCAGATGTCGTACCCGCCGCCCCCGAGCGCAATCCACCGACCTTCACACCATTGGTGCGCAAGGGAGTGGATCAGCTCGGGCATGGCTTTGTACACGCGCATGGAGCAGTGCACATGCGCGAGCGGGTCAAAGGCATGGGCGTCGCACCCATGCTGTGAGACGATGACGTCCGGCTGGAACCGGGCGACGGTCTCGTTCAGCACCTCGCCGAAGCACTCCAGCCATGATTCATCCTCGGTGTACGGCTCTACCGGGATGTTAATGCTCGTGCCGAACGCGTCGCCTTCGCCGCGTTCGTTCACGGCTCCCGTGCCGGGGAATAAATATTTCCCCGTCTCGTGAATGGACAGCGTGCATACTTCGGGATCGGCGTAGAAGGCCCACTGCACGCCATCCCCGTGATGCACGTCGGTATCGACGTACAGCACCTTCGCGCCATACGTCTCTTTGGCATGCGCAATCGCCGCCGAGGCGTCGTTGTAGACGCAGAAGCCCGCGCCCTTGCTGCGCAGGGCGTGGTGCAGCCCGCCGCCCAGATGGAGGGCGTGCGAGGCGGCGCCGGACATCACCAGCTCCGCTGCGGTGATGGAGCCGCCAACGACCTTCGCCGTGATGTCGTGCATCCCGGCGAAGTACGGCGTGTCGTCGGTATCGAGGCCGAAGCGTGCCGCTTCTTGAAGCCAGCGATCCTCCGGCACGGCGCAGCTAAGCGCTTTCACAGCTTCGATGTAAGCGGGGGCATGTACCCTCAGCAGCTCCGCATCGCTAGCGGGCCGGGGCAATCTCAGCGCGCTGTCAGGGAGCGCGCCGGCTTTGCGCAGCAGGTCGACGGTCATGAGGAGCCTGTCTTGGTTGAACGGGTGATCTTCGTTAAACTTATATTGTATTTCCTGATCATCGTAGATGAAGACGGGACTAGATTCCTTCTTTTTCATATCCAATACTCCCCCATGAAGCTAACCAGACTTATTTAAAAGATGCTGAACCCATCGGTACAATCAATACATGAAACGCTGTTGAAAACGAATGCGGTCGAATTGCTCGACAGAGGAGAGCGGCACTTTTTTGCCGATCCGAACCATCAGGCAGTTTGCCGGGTGCGAGCAAATTTCAGGATCATCTGTAGCAAACCAAACCATGTCGACGCATTTCATCAGCTTCTCCATCATTTGACGGTACTCCCAGACGGTCAAACCGCTGTTTTCCAGGTCCCAATGCCAATAATACTCTGTAGTGAAGCAGATCACATTTTCGAGCTGCTCATCTTCAAAGGCGAGGCGGATCATCTTTTTACCTAAGCCAATGGCGCGATAATCGTCAGCCACTTCAATGGCGCCTAGTTCAATCAGATCCTGCATGTTGCCTTGCGACCAACGTTCAATTTCGTCGGGATAATGAAACGTAACATAACCGACAATCGTTGAGCCATCTCGCGCTAATATAATGCGACCTTCCGGCAGCTGGGCGATTTCAATTAAAGCCTCAAGCTGCTCTTGAGGTTTGCGAAAGGCATCTAATTTGACATGCATCGTAAGCTCCTGCAAGCACTCCGGCGAAACAGGTCCTTCGATGACGATTTCTGGTTGATTCGGAGCAGCGCGAAAGCTTTGCGTGTGATACCTCTTGATATGCTGCATAACCTTAGCTCTCCTTTTAAAAAACAACATGATGAATAGTTCCTTTTCCAAATAAGGTCAACTTCTATCTTACCACATTTCACTGGAAATAAATGCTGAATTGGGCATAGGCGAAAATTTCCCATTATGATATAATAGAATATGTCAAAAAGCGGTCACATTTTGCGCGAAAAAGTCACTAAAATGAAAACGTTTTAAAACTGTGAGGAGGGTTTTACGAACATGGATCAAATGAAAGTCGAACTCATTGAGGCGGTATCGCCTAACCCAAACATGAAAAATTATGAGCAAACTCGTGCAGAGTTTGATTGGAAAGAGATCGAGCAGCACTTTTCCTGGTCTGAAACAGGCAAGATCAACTTAGCCTACGAAGCGATCGACCGTCATGCGGATTCCTCCAAAAAGGACAAGATTGCTCTGTACTACAGTGACAATCAGCGCGAGGAAGCCATTACATTCGGAGAAATGAAAGCGAAATCAAATCAGTTTGGCAACGTGCTGCGCAATTTGGGCATTAGCAAAGGGGAGCGCGTTTTCATTTTCATGCCACGGACCCCGGAACTGTACTATGCGCTTTTAGGTACGATTAAAGTGGGAGCCGTCGTAGGCCCATTGTTCGAAGCTTTTATGGAAACGGCTGTCAAAGACCGTCTGGAAGACAGCGCAGCGGTTGCGATTGTCACAACCCCAAGCTTGTTATCCCGCGTTCCTGTAAGCGATCTTCCTCATTTGAAACACGTCATTTTAGTCGGTCAAGATATCGAACTTGGCGAAGGGCAAGTGGATTTCTTCAAGCAAATGGAGAGCGCTTCTTCAGAGCTGGATATCGAGTGGGTGGATCGTGAAGATGGACTTATCATTCATTATACATCCGGATCAACGGGCAAACCAAAAGGCGTTTTCCATGTGCATAACGCCATGCTTCAGCACTATTATACAGGGAAAATTGTATTGGATCTTCAAGAGGATGATATCTACTGGTGTACAGCGGACCCCGGTTGGGTTACCGGCACCTCGTATGGCATTTTCGCACCTTGGCTTAATGGAGCTACGAATGTCATTCGTGGCGGACGTTTCAGTCCTCAAGATTGGTACAATACGATTCAAAAATATGGCGTAACCGTTTGGTACAGCGCTCCGACTGCATTCCGCATGCTGATGGGCGCCGGTGACGATGTCGTTAAACAATTCGATCTTAGCTCGCTTCGTCACGTACTTAGCGTAGGCGAACCGCTCAATCCGGAAGTTGTTCGTTGGGGACTTAAAGTATACAATCAACGTATTCACGATACTTGGTGGATGACGGAAACGGGCGGGCAATTGATCTGCAATTATCCTTCTATGGCTATTAAACCGGGTTCCATGGGTCGTCCGATTCCAGGTGTGGAAGCGGCAATTATCGATGACGCCGGCAATGTACTTCCTCCGTACCGGATGGGGAATTTGGCCATCAAAACACCTTGGCCGTCGATGATGCGCAAAATATGGAACAATCCGGCGAAGTATGAAGAGTATTTCCGTCTGGCGGGCTGGTATGTATCCGGGGATTCCGCTTATCAAGATGAAGATGGATACTTCTGGTTCCAAGGCCGTGTGGACGATGTGATTAATACGTCTGGCGAACGCGTTGGACCGTTTGAAGTGGAGAGCAAGCTGGTGGAACATCCGGCCGTAGCTGAAGCAGGTGTAATCGGTAAGCCGGACCCGATGCGCGGCGAGATTATTAAAGCATTTATCGCTCTGCGCGAAGGCTTCTCCCCATCGGATGAGCTGAAAGCGGATATATCCAAATTCGTCAAAGAAGGGCTTTCTGCACATGCAGCGCCTCGTGAGATCGAATTTAAAGACAAACTGCCAAAGACGCGCAGTGGTAAAATTATGCGCCGTGTCCTCAAAGCATGGGAGCTCAACTTGCCGACTGGCGATTTGTCCACGATCGAAGACTAATACCTATAAGGCTTGTAAAAATCCCTCTTTTACCGCATCATGCGGAGGAAGAGGGATTTTCTATTCGTTCGGCGCCTTAATGAGAAAATCTGGCCGATGGGCAGATCCTTATCTAAAGCCGTACGTTTTGGGATCAAACTTGTCTTTGTCGATATTCCATCTTCTCGTCTGCAAAGATGAAAAATATCGTTTCAGACACGATGACAACATCCCCACCCGTCTCTTACGATGATAATCATCGTTCCAGCTTCG
Source organism: Paenibacillus sp. GCM10027628 (assembly GCF_042676385.1). Taxonomy (NCBI): domain Bacteria; kingdom Bacillati; phylum Bacillota; class Bacilli; order Caryophanales; family Paenibacillaceae; genus Paenibacillus; species Paenibacillus sp. GCM10027628. The sequence continues at coordinate 301,785 of NZ_JBHTHA010000036.1, read as the reverse complement.
CTCAGCGCACAATACTGCTTTTATTCTCATCTGTAAGCATTCAAAACATCGTTATAGACGCGACTTCATTTCCCCTTCACATGCTTTACAACTCTAACTCGCTCCATATTTAGTTCAAAAAAAGTGAACCATGACCCTTGAATAGCGTTTAAATACGTTTGTCACCATTTTATTAAACATTCCCCGAATTTCTTAGAAAAGGTATCCTTAACGCTTTAAGTTCTGTAAAGGATTAAACATTCTAAACTGAACAAAAAGACCCGGTTACCCGGGTCCTTGATCCATTAGTTGTTATAAGCAATTGCAGCAGAAGGTTTGGATTCCCCTGCGTCGTTCACGGCCGTTACTTTGTAATAGCCATTGTAGGCTGTCGCGTAATAGTGATATTCAGTGGCATCTTTTACAAAGCCGAGCTTGGTGTATGTGCCCTTTTCTTTGTCGCTGTAGTAGACGTTGTATTGCTTTACTTTGTCTTTAGAGGCGTTCGATTTCCAAGTCAGCACAAGGCCTGCGCCGTCTTCCTTGGCTTTGATGCCCGTAGGAGCAGCAGGGAGGTCTTTGGCCTTGCTGCCGGTTTCGTCGCCATGGCTGCCGCTTCCAGCGCCTGTAGAGCCCTCAGAGCCGCTTCCTCCATTGTTAGTATCAGTTCCCGGGTTCGGATTTCCGGGAATTTGACTGCCGTCCACAGGGGGGACGAACAACGTGTCGAGCGAACTTCCATCCGTATAGGCTGTACGGCTTGGCGCAGATTCTTTACCGGCAACATCCACCGCAGTTACGTAATAGCCCATTAAACTGGATGCAGGGACCTGATCGGTAAACTTCGTCTCAGCTCCTGCCAGAACGACTTTACCGCCGAGAAGCTGGAATTTGCCGCCATGATTGTCCGAGCGGTAGAGACGGTAACCGACTAGATCAGAGCTAGGACTTGCTTGGAACGTTATGACTGCCGTATCCCCGGATTTGGTTGCTACAACGGTCGTAGGCGTTACCGGTGGTTTGCCGTCATCGACGCGAGGATCGACCTCCGAAGGGGCATCATCGTCATAATCGAGCGGTTTGTAATTATCGATCGGCTTTCTGCTTTTCTCTGGAAGCTTGCTCATCGCTTCATCCACTTCTTTTAGCAGTTGACTGATCGATTTCTGGCGTTTAATAACCGTCTTCTCTTGCACGAAATCAGCAGGCGTACCGTCTTGCGCAAGATAATTCAGGCCGTTGTATGTGCTGATTTTCGCGTTCATCATGACATTATCTTCTTCGGTGGGTAAATATTTTTTGTTAAAAATATCGGTGACCAGATTGTCGGTCTTGGTCGTTAATTCGCTCGGGAGTTTGCCTGATAGACTGGACACGGTTGCCGACACGATCCCATCCGGCTTCGCGAATGTCTTATTCGGGAAGAGCTCCGGTTTTTGCTCAATGGTGCTGTTCATGATGAGCGCCCAAATATCTTTGGCGTGATAAGTCTGAAGCGTCTTGGCGCTTAATTTGTTGACCGGTTGATCATAACCGATCCATACGCCTACTGTAATATCCGGTGTGAAGCCCATGTACCAGGCATCGGCGTCGTCTTGCGTCGAACCGGTTTTCCCGGAAATTTCAATTTTACCGTACGACTTAAACTTTTTCATCAAGTCAGTAGCTGTGCCTTGGCTGATGACCGTTTTCATCATATCGGTAATGAGATAAGCGGACTGTTCGGAATAGACCTGTGTGGGTTTTTGCTCGTGCTCGTAAATAATTTTACCGTTCGTATCCTTGATTTGACGGATCATGAATGTCTCATTGAAGACGCCTTTATTTGGAATGGACGCATAAGCACCCGTCAATTCTTTCACAGAAGTACCGCGGCTTAGTCCGCCGATGACGCCGGTTTGCGCGTAGTAATCTTCCTTCTGAATGGAAGTGATGCCTAGTTTCTTGGCAAAATCCCAAGCGTCATTGATGCCGACTTTGTTCAGAAACAGGTCGATCGCAGGGATGTTGTAGGACTGATTCAAAGCTCTTCGAGCGGTCATCAATCCATGAAACTTATGGTCCCAGTTTTCCGGCAGATGGAATCCTTTAACGCCGTCTTTCAGAATGATAGGCACATCGTCCACGACCGTGGCAGGCTGGATGGCTCCTTTTTCTAACGCTGGTATGTATGCGGCGATCGGTTTCATCGTTGACCCCGGTTGTCTGAAAGCTTGTGTCGCATGATTGAGCTGCTCATCAAAGAAATTTCGCCCTTCAATCATGCCCTTGATCGCGCCGGATTTGCTGTCGATCATAATGGCGCCGACCTGCTCGATGCCTTTTTTATCATCTTTCGGAGCGAAATTTTTCGCATTGCCCGAAATTTCATGCATGGAATCATAGATCGTTTTATCAATGGTCGTATAAATCTGGTATCCGCCGCGCAGCAGCTGCGCTTGTATACCTTTGAGCGCTTCGTTATACGCAGCTTGATCTTTCTTGGGATCGAGATCCGGTTTTTGAATTTTGAGCAGGATATCCGCTGCTTCTCTTTCGGTCTCAATCATCAGATAAGGATACGTCGTGTAAGCTTTCTGCGAAGGAGCCGGCATGGAAGCCTTTAAATCAAATTTTAATGCTTCTTGGTACTGATCGTTCGTGATTTTCTTTTCTTCCAACATCCGCTTTAGGACTAGCTGTTGACGCGTGACAGCCCGCTTGAAATTGTCATCATCGAAAGATGGCTTGCTCGTGAATGCCGAGTATTGCGAAGGCGACTGCGGCAGCCCGGCCAGATAAGCCGCTTGGGCAACGTTCAGTTTGTCCAGATCGTCAATATCGAACAAGCCTTTGGCTGCGGCCTTGATTCCATACAGGTTATACCCGGTTGCACCGTTTCCGTACGGAATTTTGTTCAGATAGGCAAGCAGGATTTCATCTTTAGACATCAGCCGTTCCATTCGCAGTGCGAGCAGAATCTCCCGGGCCTTTCGGCCATCGTCGCGGTCTAATGTAAGGAATACCCTTCTGGCTAACTGTTGGGTAATCGTACTTCCGCCAGTTTGTACTTCCTCATTGAGCAGCTTCTGTGTAACTGCGCGGTAAAGGCCGCGGAAATCAATGCCCCGATGATTGTAGAAGTCTTTGTCTTCAATAGACAACACAGCGTCCAGAACTACTTGCGGAATGTCAGCCAGCGCGACGAGACGTCTGTCTTCCTCCGTTCGTAATTGACCGATGACGTTGTCATCATTGAAGTAAGCAAAGCCCGTGACGGCATTTTCTTGCATTTGCTGGCGAATCGATTCTTGGCTGCGTACGGGGTCTTTTTTGACCAGAGCGCTTACATATCCGAATGCCGCGAAGCCGCCTACCAATCCGGCCAGAAAAGCCGTAATCAAAGTCCACTTTAAGGTAATCCACGTTACTTTGAACGTTGTTCTCACCCAGGGGCGATTCCATTTTGCAAAAAAATTGCGCATAAGTTCCAATTTCCTCCTTACATGAACGGTAATAGTATACCATATCTGCCTGTTTTGCGGTAATGATGAAAGAGAGCAGGCTCCCGATAGGTTTGACAACATTAGCAAGCTATGATATAACTTTTAACAAATGCGTGGATGGATCAGCAGTAGGTAGTGTGCGGATGCTTTCAGAGAGCCGGTGGAAGGTGCGAACCGGTACCTGCATGTTAGTGAATTACGGTCTTGAGCAGCGAATGGGAACCTGCAGCAACTTAAGCTGCGGCAGTAGTGTTCGCCGGGTAAGCCCCGTTACCGGTTCTGGAGTGAAAATGGTCGGCTTTGTACGATTCTAACGTTCTCGTTATAAAAGTACGCAGCAGCTGTTTTAATTAGGGTGGTACCGCGAGTTATGCCTTCTCGTCCCTTTGTGGATGAGAAGGCTTTTTTGCATTTTTTTTTAGAAAAGGAGATGGATGAAAGTGAGTATTTTAAAGGATTTGGAGTTTCGCGGCTTGCTGCATCAGATTACAGATCGGGAGGGTCTCGATAAAAAGCTGAGTGAGGAGAAAGTCGTTTTATACTGCGGATTTGACCCGACAGCGGATAGTTTGCATATCGGCAGTTTGCTTCCAATTTTGACATTAAGACGCTTTCAGCTTGCCGGACATATTCCTCTGGCGCTTGTTGGCGGGGGAACAGGCTTGATCGGCGATCCGAGCGGTAAGGCAAATGAGAGAACGCTTAACGGACCTGAAGTTGTAGAAGCCTGGTCCCAAAGCATTAAGAGCCAATTGTCGCGTTTTCTGGACTTCTCAGAACAGTCGGGCAACCCAGCAGAGCTTGTTAACAACTACGATTGGCTCGGCTCGCTCAATGTGATCGAGTTTCTGCGTGATGTGGGCAAAAACTTCACTGTGAACTACATGCTTGCTAAGGATTCCGTGGATTCCCGGATTACAAAAGGCATTTCCTTTACAGAATTCAGTTACATGATCTTACAATCCTACGATTTCCTGAAACTGAGCCAAACGAAAAACTGTTCCTTGCAAATTGGCGGCAGCGATCAATGGGGTAACATTACAGCCGGGCTGGAGCTGATCGGTAAAACGACGGACAATCGCGCTTATGGCGTCACCCTGCCGCTTGTTACAAAGAGCGATGGCCAGAAGTTCGGTAAAACGGAAGGCGGAGCGGTCTGGCTGGATGCCGGGAAAACGTCGCCGTACCAATTCTACCAGTTCTGGGTAAATACCGACGATAATGATGTCGTGCGCTTCCTCAAATATTTCACCTTCATTAGTCATGAAGAAATAGAGCGGTTAGAGCAAGAAGTGAAGCAACAGCCGGAAAAAAGAGAGGCACAGAAAGTGTTGGCGCGCGAAGTTACCAAGTTGGTGCATGGGGAAGAAGCGCTGCAAAGCTCGCTAAACATTACAGCCGCTTTATTTAGCGGTAATATACAAGAATTGTCTCGTACCGAAATTGAAGAGGCATTCAAGGATGTGCCTTCGACGACACTCGAACAAGAAGACATCGCCTTAGTCGATTTGTTGATTGCGGTAGGAGCGGCGCCTTCCAAGCGTCAAGCGCGTCAAGATATTGAAAGCGGAGCCGTTACGGTAAATGGGGTGCGTATTACGCAAGTAGAAGCGAATGCTAGCGAACTTGGCAAGCTAGGCGAATCGTACTTGATTGTCCGCCGCGGTAAAAAGAATTATTACCTCATTCAATTTGCTAAATAGGCAAAAGACTAAAAGAAAACCCCTTAGGGAAATCCCTAAGGGGTTTATGATTAACGGCTGTAGAACTCGACGATTTGTTTCTCGTCAATTTCTTGTGGCAGTTCAGAACGTTCTGGCAAACGGATGTATTTACCTTCTACGCTGGACTCGTTGAACTCCAGGTAAGTTGGCAAGTAGTTGCGGTTTGCAAGAGCTTCTTTCACAGCGGAGAGACCTTTGCTTCTTTCACGAAGCGCGATAACGTCGCCAGTAGAAACGATGTAGGAAGGGATATCTACTTTTTTGCCATTTACAGTTACGTGACCGTGAGCGACTAATTGACGAGCGCCCGCACGGGAGTTGGAAAGACCAAGACGGTAAACCAAGTTGTCCAAACGGCTTTCAAGCAAGATCATGAAGTTCTCACCGGAGATACCTTTCAGCTTGGAAGCTTTGTCAAACAGGTTGCGGAATTGTTTTTCGTTCAAACCGTACATGTGGCGCAGTTTTTGCTTTTCTTGCAATTGAACGCCGTAGCCGCTCAATTTTTTACGTTGTCCTGGGCCGTGTTGACCTGGAGGGAAAGGGCGTTTCAAATCTTTACCAGTGCCGCTCAAGGAAATGCCAAGACGACGGCTTAATTTAAATTTGGGACCTGTATAACGTGCCATGTTAGGAAAAACTCCTTCTTTTTCACATTTAGTTAGTAAAAGCTCTGGGTGTCAGGGTGAAGACATGTGCCCGATTTTGCTTACGAATCGATAGGTAGGATTCCCTGGCAAGAGTAGTTCAGCCGCTGTCTTGGCAGGAGCAAAATCAGTGAGGGTGATCACAAATGGCTTTCACCGATATCATGTTTGTACTCGACTTCTAATTTTATAAAAAAGAGCCTACCGTGTCAAGTCTCAATCCTTCGACTCCTTTCGAAAAAATAGTGCAATAAGCACAGAAAAATAGTATTATTAATTAGGTAAAGATCATAGAAATAGACATTGGGTTGCTAGTTTGCCGGTAAAGGAGAAGCCTATGAGCGAATTACTTCGTAGTAACCAACAGCATAGACGTGCGAAGCACTTCGAAGATTTCTTTCGTCAAGGACTTGTTCTTTCTACCGCATTATCCGATATGGGGAATGATCCTCTTAAGGCGTTGCAAGACGCTTTTAACGAGTGGATCGGAAGTGCCGGCCAAGCGATGATTCCGCCTCAAACCGCGATGTTATGCGTCGATTCGGCTTTGAATGTGGCGGGTTCTTTCGCAAATGATTGTACTTTTGGTAATCAATTGCTTCTGCCTGGAACCATTTGGGGCTCAAATGTTAGAAGACCCAATCCGATTACAAGCTGCGCTTACGAACCGATATTTCAGTTCATGCGCGGTGATGAAATGGCTGCAAACGAATTAAAAGCGTTCTCAGGCGCAGCAATTCCGTTGTCAGATGCAGGTGGCAATCTACTCGGATGTTTAGGACTATTTTCCCAAACGCTTAGAGAGCCTGATGAGCTTGCAAATTTGCTCTACTGCCTCGTTATTTCTTTCCACGGCAGTCTACAGGTTTCCATTGAAAGGCGTAAATATGAACGCATGTTGACAATTAACAGGCAAAGCGAACGGCAGTCCAAGAATCAGGACGTATTATTTGAAGCGTCAAAAAAGCTGCACGCCAAAATCGATGTGGATTCGGTATTAACCGAAGTCATTGAGAGCATTCATAGTGTGTATCCCAAGATTCAAGTGGATTTGCTGCTCTCGCAGGATAACGATAGTAAGAATTTAAGTGTAAAGCCGTTGAATTTTCAAAGTTTAGAAGATGATATTTGCACTCGCGCCTTTATGGAAGGGCATTTGATTTTCGAACCTACCTCAGATTTAGTGGGGCCGAGCGCCGGCAATATCGCTGTCCCGTTGTCCGGCAAACAGGGCGTATATGGCGTTTTGTACCTGCAGTCAGAGCATGATTTGATACATGCATCCGATCTGCAGTTCATTTCATTACTGGCCGATACAGCGGGTTCAGCTTTTGAAAACGCCAAACTTTATGAGCAATCAAATTTGCTTATTAACGAGCTTCGTCTTATAAACGAAATTACAAAGCAGTTGAATCAAAGCTTGCGGCTGAATGAAATTTATAATTTCGCTTCTAGCGAGCTTTTGGACATATTTAGCGCTGATTACAGCTGCATTTTGCAAATCGATCAAAAGAATGAAAAGTTAATTGTTCAAGCGAGCAATCTTCCCGCGATGTTCCATGAGAGTTTCACGATCGATCAGGGCTTTTCGGGACTTATTTATAAATCGAAGGAACCGACCATTATTAGTGATTACTGGGCAAGTTCCAAAGTGAATTCGAAGCTAATGCAATTAACCGGATCCAGATCACTGATCGGCTCGCCGATTCTTGTGAATGGAGAAGTCGTAGGTGTTATTCTTGTTGTTCACAGCAAGCCGAATTTTTTTTCTTACGATAACTATAAGCTGCTGCAAGTTTTATCCGGCCACATTGGGCTTGCGATGTCGAACGCCTCTCTACACGCCGAAGTGAAGCGTATGGTGATTACGGATAATTTAACTGGATTGTACGTGCGGCACTACTTGGACGAACAAGCCAATTTAATGCAGAAAAAAGATTTCTGCGGGTCGCTGATTGTCGTAGACATCGATAATTTCAAGAGAGTTAATGATACGTATGGTCACCAAGTTGGCGATAAAATATTGATTCAAGTTAGTCAAATCATTAAATCATGCATTCGCGACAGCGATATCGCGGCAAGGTGGGGCGGGGAAGAACTGGCTGTCTATTTGCCGCAAGTGGCCAAAGATCAAACACTTCGAATCGCAGAGCGTATCCGCCATCGCGTCCAACAAGAGACGAGCCCGCAGGTTACTGTTTCATGCGGGGTGTCCGACTGGAATTGGGAAGAGGATAAGATTAGCGTGGAATCTCTTTTCTACCGGGCGGACATGGCCCTGTATCAAGCTAAGAATAACGGGCGAAACCAAATTAAGGCCGGCTAATTGATTAAGAAGCACTTGTCTCAGGACAGTGCTTTTTTCGTCTACTCATTGCTCTCATATTTTCGCCATTGAATGGAAAAGCTCATATGGAAGGGAATCAGTCGCGAATCCAAATTCCTCTTCCTGAACCTTCTCTAACATGGTACAATAATTGGATCTAAGGGAAGGATGGTCGAAATTTGTCGTATATGAAAAAAAGCCGAATTTGGCAAATTGCAATCGTGCTCATCTTCGTGGTGGGTTTGGTTTATTTTTTCTTTTATAACCCTATTGGCGTTAAACTTACACATACCAATATGCGGCAATTATCCGAGCACTTGAGGGCTCTTGGTTGGACAGGCAAATGGATCGGTATGGCGTTAGTTGTTTTGCAAACCTTTTTTCCGTTTATTCCCTTTGTACTCATTGCTGGGACGAATGTAGCGATATTCGGAATCAAATGGGGGTTTATTGTAAATTATACGATGTCCTGCCTAGGGGCGGTTGCTTCTTTTTATTTTGCTCGTTATTATGGACATGCTTGGGTAGAAAAGAAGTTGGAGAAGCTCCCTCTTGTTTCCCAGTTCAGCAAGCGGATGGAGAAACATGGTTTCTTATATGTACTGCTGGGCAGATTGATTCCTGTTCTTCCTTCTTCAGCGATTAATTTTGCCGCAGGTCTTACGCGCGTCCGATTTATCCAATTTCTTTGGGGCACTTTGATCGGAAAGCTGCCGATCGTTTTTTTGGAATCGATGATTGCTCATGATTTGTTTCATTTCCATAAAAACAAGGGAAGGCTTTTGCTCCTTTTGGTTGTTTTCGTTGTTTTGATCCTGATTGGTAACGCTGTGAAGAAAGTGCTTACATCGAGTAGGAAGTAGGCTTTCCGAATGGAGAATGAAGGAAATTTGTTGTTGCGTTATCCCACCTTTCCAAGTTATCATATAGGAAGCAAGGCGACCGATTTTATTTGTAATTAAATGGAGGAATGTAATATGCCAAGTGCTAATAATGCTGCTATCGTTGAAATTTCACAAACTGCTAACAAATTCAGATCGTCTATCGTACTCCAGTATGATAATAAGTATATCGATGTGAAAAGTATTCTGGGCTTGTTTACAACTTTGCTAAGCTCCAGCAATTACGATCTTCATGTACACGGTCCTGATGCAGATGAAGCGAAAAAAGCAATGGCTGAAGTATTCTCCAAGCACAATCTGGGCGTTAACATTGTAGAAGAATAGCCGAATGTAAAAGAAGGTATTCTCAGAATCTCTGAGGGTACCTTCTCTTGTATATTGGAGCAATTTCGCTTAATATAGATCATATAAGGACGGATGACTTAGCGTATGGGGGGAAAGTTGGAATGTCTTCATCTGATCTAATGCTTAATTTGAATCAAAAAGCGCTTAGTCTTCTTCAGGAAGATGCAGATAAAATCGAAAAGCTGATCGAAGTGCAGATGGAGAATTTGACAACTCGTCAATGTCCGCTGTATGAGGAAGTGCTCGATACGCAAATGTACGGACTTTCCAGAGAAATTGATTTTGCCATCCGTGCGGGGCTCGTTGCCGAAATGACAGGTAAACAAATTCTCAGTAAGTTGGAGCGGAACCTTGCTCAGCTATATGAGGCGCTAAATGCCAAAAAGTAACCCAACGAGGGGTTACTTTTTTTTGTAGGTGAGATTTGTTAAATTGCGCGATAGGGCTAGACCAGAAAGAAAACAACACCCAATATGATATAGACAACAAGCAAAAGCAATCCTTCGTACCAATTTGTTGTGCCGTCCTGTGAGATGGACTTGGTGATGAATACAGCGACCCCAATGGCTGCAATCTCATAGGTGGAGAAAACAATATTCATCGGCGTTCCTCCCACGAAGAAGCTGACGAGTACGAGCACGGGAGCAACGAACAGAGCGATCTGCAAGGAGCTGCCGATCGCGATTTCAACAGCTGCGCCCATCTTATTTTTCAGGGCCATCATAACAGCTGCGCTATGCTCGGCGGCATTACCGATAATGGCAATGAGGAAAGCTCCGACAAACAGTTCAGAGAGACCGAATTTATGCGTGACCTCTTCCAAGGTTCCGACCAGCCATTCGCTCGTAAAGGCAACCATGACGGTAGCCAGAATGAGAAAGAGGATGGAGGTTGACTTGGACCAAGCGGCTTCACCATGCTCAACAACCTCGTCGGCCAGCACATTTTTATGTGTAACCATCGAGAACAGGAGCCAGAGCAAATAAGCGGCTACGAGTAATATCGCAACGATCATACTCATAGATGACGTTTCTTTGGTAGTTAGGCTGCCGGCAAAAACAGCTGGGATGAACAGCGCGATCACAGCGAGAAGCATGAGCGACGAATTGTGTGAGGCAAGTTTCACATTAAAGGACTGTTCTTTGAACTTCAGGCCTCCAGCGAATACACTAAGGCCTAGCACAAGAAGCAGGTTTCCGATGATCGAGCCTGTCAAACTGGCTTTTACGACATCGAAGAGTCCGTCTTTGACGAGAAAGATCGCAATAATTAATTCGGCTGCATTCCCAAAGGTTGCATTCAGAAATCCCCCAACGCGTTCACCCGCATAGTGCGCTACGCTTTCGGTAGCTTTACCGAGAAAGCCCGCCACAAAAATGATCGCTATGGAAGCAATGATGAATTGCAGCGTGTGATTCCAATTCATAAAATGCGCCAATGCACTAAGTGCAAAGGTGACGATTAAACCCACATTAAATAACTTTCCTTTCAACTTGAACCCTCCGACTTCGAAAAATGAGATGTGGCATTTTTTGACTTCTTTAAATATACAGATTTTGGCTTGTAAAGTAAATTCGATTCTCTCACAAAATTGCACAATTCTTGCTTTCATCTTTTGAACTTATTACAATAGATTTATACAAGAGCGGAGAGACTTTACGCTTTGCTCAAAGATCTCTATATTAGGAGTTGATCCGTATGTCCGAAGACAATCAAACCGGCTTAATTCGTATTTCTGATGACGTAGTATCGACCATCGCAGGACTTGCAGCCCTGGAAACGCCAGGAATTGCAGGCATGTCCGGAGGCATCTCGGAGGGTTTGGCCAAGCGTCTAAGCGGTAAAAACGTGCAAAGAGGCGTCTCCGTAGAGGTTGGTCAAGTGGAAGCGGCCATCGATCTTCGAGTTATCGTTAACTACGGTTCCCGGATTCAGGACGTATGTCGGGATCTTCAGGAGAACGTTCGGGAAGCAGTTGAGAATATGACAGGGCTGTCCGTTGTTGAGGTTAACGTGAAAGTGGAAGGCGTAGCTTTTAGGGAAGAAGAAGTGTTGGACGACCCGCACCGGGTTAAATAAGGAAAAAGACCCTATCGAAATGATTCGATTAGGGTCTTTTTTTGCTGGGAGCATCCGTTTTGTGTGTCTGTTCGCGTGAAATACTAAGCAGGATGCCCATACTGATCAGACACACCATCATCGAGGATCCGCCTGAAGAAATGAAGGGCAGCGTCACGCCGGTCAAAGGAATGGTTCCCGTTACGCCACCGATGTTGATGACCGCTTGGAAAGCGAACATCCCCATGATGCCGACACCGGCTACCATGCCGAACATATGCGGGCTGCGTACGGCAACGAGTATGCCTCGCCAGATAAAGAGCAAGAAGATCAGAATGAAAAGAGAGCTTCCCACGAAGCCAAGTTCTTCTCCGATAATGGCGAAGATAAAGTCGTTATGCGCTTCGGGCAAATAATGAAGCTTTTGAATCCCTTGACCGAACCCGGCCCCAGTCAATCCGCCATGCCCGAATGCATATAAGGATTGCACGACCTGGTAACCTGTGTTTGAATGATCGGAAAAAGGATCGCGAAACGATGTCAAACGATGTACTCTATAGTTGCCTCCATCACCTGAAGTGCTGCTTTTGAGTAAATAAATCGTGACGACCATCGCCAAGATGGCGACAAGGCCTGCCCCTAGCGTGAAGATGTGCTTTAAATTCGAACCGCCTACGAAGATGACGATTGCCGAGCAAGCGAGCAGGATCATACAAGAGCCGAGATCCGGCTGCAGCATGATCAACAAGCTGACAAATCCGACAATAAGCAGGGCGGGGAGCAGCCCCTTTTTGAAATCCCGGAACTTCTCTTCTTTATTGCTGATCAGAGAAGCCAGATAAAGGATGACTATCAATTTGGCAAACTCCGTTGGTTGGATACCAAATTTTCCGATGTTGAACCAACTTGCAGCTCCATTTGCTTTTTCTGTAAAAATAACGAAGATGAGCAAGACAACGGTAACAAAGAAAGCAGGGATAACCAGTTTTTTAAGCTTGGTATAATGGATGTTCATGCAAAAAAGCATGAGAATCGAGCCCAAGCCAACAGCGATCAACTGCTTTTTGGTAAAATACCATGGATCAGCCCACTTGTAGGCGCTTGTCATTGAACTGGCACTGAACACCATAGCCAGTCCAAAGCAGACAAGAACTAAAGTCAAAAATAATAACAGAAAATCCGGCGTTCCTCTCCGAGCGGGATTCATGCCGATTCCCCGCTTATTCCGCTAGTAATTGTTGCAGTTGCGCTAATTTTTGGTTGGAAATTTTCATCACGGAATCAGGTACCGGTGAGTTGTAATCCAGACCGTGAGGGAAAGTTTCTCTTCCTATGTAAGCATCTTCCAGATAAAGAACCGCATAAGGGGATTCTAATTTGCCGGATTCTACACGAGCGTTCACGCGCAGGAAATAGACGGCTTTGCCAGCTTTATCTTCAATTTTGAGATCGTAAGTCGCGCGAGTGTACTCCCACTGCCAACGAACGAATCCAAGCTTGGTTGTGACTTCGTCCAGATGAGCAAGGTCGCTTTTTAAGCCTTTTAAGCCATTTGTTTCAATAATCACTGTTTAACGCCTCCATATTGTACGTATGCATTCTTAATTCATGATAGTATGTTTCTAATGGTTCTGCAAGTCAAGAGCAAACTGTATTTTCAACTATTTGATGGCACTTTGCAGATGAAATGCGGCCGTGAATTTGGTAGAATAGGTAAAACTACTAAGCTTATAGTGAAAAAGCGCGAGAACTAAGGATGGCGGAGGATTATCCCAATGAACGAATTCGAGATCGGATTACAGCAATGTTTTGAAGAGATGGTAGGGTGGAGAAGGTATTTACACCAAAACCCTGAGCTTTCATTTCATGAATATCGCACGGCGGAATTTGTAGCCAATCACTTGCGCAGTTGGGGTATTGAAGTTCGTACGCAGGTAGGCGGGAACGGCGTTGTCGGGCTGCTCCGCGGCACTGGTCAAGGTCCTACAGTTGCTTTAAGAGCCGATATGGATGCTCTCCCGATTCAAGACGAGAAAAACAGTGCTTACCGTTCGCTCGTCTCCGGGGTGATGCATGCTTGCGGTCACGACGCACATACGTCAACGCTGCTCGGCATTGCCAAAGTGGCGAGTCAACACCGAGAGAAGCTGAAAGGCAACCTCGTATTTCTCTTTCAGCATGCGGAAGAGACGACACCGGGCGGGGCAAATGCTATGATCCAAGATGGCGCGCTTGAAGGCGTAGATGCAGTGTTTGGCGTACATCTGTGGACCCCGTTTCCGGTCGGGCACGTATTCGCCAAAGCGGGACCTATGATGGCCGCGCCTGACGAATTTACGATTCGCATTCAAGGAAAAGGCGGACATGGCGGTTTGCCGCATCAAGCGGTCGACAGTATCCATGTCGGTTCTCAATTAGTCGTTAATCTTCAATCAATCGTCAGCAGACAAGTGGATCCGGTCGAGCCTTGTGTAGTCAGTATTGGCTCTTTTCATGCGGGCTCCAGCTTTAACGTTATTGCCGAAACGAGCACATTAAGCGGAACGGTAAGAACATTTAATTCCGGACTTCAAAAAGATGTAAAGGAACGCATGGAGCGAATTACCGATTCGACCTGCCGTATGTTTCAAGCTTCCTATGTGTTCGACTATAAGATGGGATACCCGCCGGTTGTCAACGATATGAATGAAGCGGAACGTTTTTTCAAAGTTGGTACGGAACTGTTCGGTGAGGAAGCCGTACATGAGTCTCCGCTTATTATGGCCGGAGAAGACTTCTCCTATTATTTGCACCAGAAACCAGGCTGTTATATGTTTGTCGGCGCAGGTAATGAAGAGGCTGGGATCATACATCCCCACCATCATCCGAAGTTTGATATTGATGAACGTTCAATGCTGAATTCAGCAAGACTCCTGCTCGGCATGGCTTTGGATTATATGGCATGAATCTTTTCTCCGTTTTCAACAGAGTCTAACATTGAAGCAGGTTTCTGTGGGTTTGTAACCCCGGGCAAGAAATCTGAATCCTTACGATAATCTGAGGAGGAATGACGGATATGGCAGGCAAAACAGTAAAAGATATCATGGCAAAAGATTGCGTCACGGTTACTTTGCAAGATAATGTATTCGAAATTGCACTGAAAATGAAACAGCACGATATAGGATTTGTACCGGTTGTTGAAGGCAAGAAATTAATAGGCGTTGTCACCGACCGTGACTTGGTGATCCGCGGCTATGCCGAGAAGAGATCCGGATCTGCAGCTGTTGATCAGGTCATATCCAAAGATGTTGCGACGATTGACCCGAATACGACGGTCGATGAGGCGGCAAAAATCATGGCCAAGGAACAAATTCGCCGCCTACCGGTCGTTGAGAACGGCGAACTAGTCGGGGTTGTCGCGATCGGCGACCTTGCAGTTCGGAGCATCTATGATGATGAAGCCGGCGAAGCTTTAAGCCAAATCTCTGTCGACAAGACGCCGGTTGGAAGCAAATAATATCGTTTACGTCGAAGAAGAGACCGGGAAACCGGTCTTTTTTTGTTGTACAGAAAATTTGCGAAGCTGCGGTTAAATGGGGGCTCCCCCAAAAGTAATCGGAATATGCTTCAAAGGTTAAGGGTCACTTTTGGGGGACTTTATTGCATGAAAAGAAGTAACTGTCAAAGTTCGCAATAAGGTAGTCAATCCGCGACAAGATGATGCCTAACCAAATATGCTACAGTGAACATGTGCTTATGTGCTGGAATTCGAATTACAATTATAAAGGTGGCGTAAACATGGAAAAAGTGCGGATCGGCATCATTGGTCTTGGGAATATGGGTACTGGACATGCCAATTATTTGGTCAACAATGAAGTAAAAGGCGCTGAACTGACGGCTATTTGTGAAACAAGACCGGATCGTTTGCAATGGGCAAAAGAAAACCTTGGCGAAGGGGTCCGATTATTCGACAATCTCGATTTGTTTCTTGCTTCAGACGAAATTGATGGCGTTCTCATTGCGACACCTCATTATGATCATCCGGAAGTGGCAATAAAAGCATTTCAGAACGGTTTGCATGTGTTATGTGAAAAGCCTGCCGGCGTATATACCAAGCAGGTTCGACAAATGAACGATGCTGCCAAAGCATCGGGAAAAGTTTTTAGCATGATGTACAACCAGCGGACGAATCCGCTTTATACGAAGCTGAAAGATCTCGTATCTTCAGGCGAGCTCGGGGAAATTCGCAGAACGAACTGGATTATTACGAATTGGTACCGCTCCCAAAGTTACTATAATTCCGGTGGCTGGCGGGCTACATGGGCAGGAGAAGGCGGAGGCGTGCTGATCAATCAGGATCCTCATCAGTTGGATTTATGGCAGTGGACCATCGATATGATGCCCAAACGAGTGCGCGCTTTCTGCTACTTTGGCAAACATCGCGATATTGAGGTTGAAGATGATGTAACTGCATTTGTGGAATATGAGAATGGCGCAACGGGCTTATTCGTGACTACAACCGGGGAAGCGCCGGGAACGAACCGCTTTGAATTATCCGGGGACCGCGGCAAAATCGTGATCGAGGACGGCAAACTAACGTTCTGGAGACTAAGAGTTTCCGAAAGAGAATTCAATGAGACTTACCAAGGCGGTTTCGGACAACCGGAATGCTGGAAGTGTGAGATTCCAATTGAAGGCAAAGAGACAGGGCACAAAGGCATAACGCAAAACTGGGTGGATGCCATTCTCCACGGCACTCCGCTCGTTGCTCCAGGTGAAGAGGGCATTAAAGGACTGATGCTTTCGAATGCGATGCTCCTTTCCACATGGACGGATAATTGGGTGGATCTCCCGATTGATGAAGAATTATTCTATGAGCATTTGCAAGAAAAAATAAAGCAATCCAACGTTAAGAAAGAAGCGACGTATCAAACTTTAGAAGTAAAAGGTTCCCACTAAATGATCTTGAAACGCAAAAATGGAGGTCAGCCATGCAAAAGAGCGATGGAATGAATTACGCACCTAAAGGAAAACCGAATGCAGTTGTGAACAAAGGAGAGTTTATGATTGCGGCGATAGGGCTGGATCACGGCCACATCTACGGAATGTGCAACGGTCTGCTGGAAGCCGGGGCTGAGTTGAAATGGGTTTATGATCCGGACCCTGTGAAAGTGGCGGCATTTCGTCAAAAGTATCCGCAAGTTCAAGCCGCCGAATCGGAGCAGGAGATTTTGCAAGATCCTGATGTAAAGCTTGTTGCTGCAGCCGCAGTTCCGTCTGAGCGCGGAGCTTTAGGTCTTCGTGTGATGGATCATGGCAAAGACTATTTTACGGATAAAACGCCTTTTACCGCGCTCGATCAGCTTGCGGCAGCTAAGGCGAAAGCCCAAGAAACCGGCCGTAAATATGCTGTTTATTACAGTGAACGCTTGCATGTGGAAAGCGCTGTTTTTGCCGGTCAGCTTATTCAAGAGGGCGCGATAGGACGCGTCGTGCAAGTGATGGGACTCGGCCCGCATCGTCTTAATGCCCCTTCCCGGCCCGACTGGTTTTTCAAAAAGAAAAATTATGGCGGTATTCTTTGCGACATCGGAAGCCATCAAATTGAACAATTTTTGTTCTATGCTGGCTGCAAGGATGCGAAAGTAGTAAGCAGTAAAGTGGCGAATTACCATAACAAGGATTATCCGGAACTGGAGGACTATGGCGATGCAACGCTAATCGGCGATAACGGGGCGACGAATTATTTCCGTGTCGATTGGCTAACGCCTAACGGACTAGGTACTTGGGGTGACGGGCGGACTATCATTTTAGGAACTGAAGGGTATATTGAACTCCGAAAATATATTGATGTGGCGCGGGACCCTGAAGGGGATCAGTTATATCTGGTCAACCAGCATGGGGAGCAGCTTTATAGCCTGCATGGACAAGTAGGCTTTCCTTTCTTCGGCCAGTTGATTTTAGACTGCATTAACCGCACGGAGCATGCGATGACGCAAGAGCATGCGTTCAAAGCGGCCGAGCTATGCTTAATTGCTCAACAGCAAGCAGTACAAGTGGAGTAATCGAAAGACATTAAGTAAAAAAAGAGCAGTTCAGCGTGTTGCTGACTGCTCTTTTTTTGCCTCGATCCGAAAATCATTTTTTCGTATCGAAAGCACGCTCGTAATCTTTCCATAGACCTTTCTTTTTGTTTCTGGCGTCTTCTTGATCTTTTTTGAAAGAATCGACGTACTTCACATTCGGAGGAAAGGTTGCCATGCGTGCATAACCCTCTTGAACCAAAGTGCGGTTAAAAAGCTCATCCCCGATCCAAACGTACGCTAGCAAGCGTTTATAGGGGTCCTGCTTTTCAACATCAAATTCGAGTTCGATAGTTTGCTTCAATAACCGCTTCGTCGTATACTCACTGGCTTCTTTGCCATAGAACATAACCGGTGTGTTCGGTTTCTTCGTCTCCGGCGTATCTACACCGATTAACCGCACTTTTTCCTTTTTGCCATTCAGCGTAACCTCTAATGTATCGCCGTCAACGATGCGCTCCACCTTCGCACTTTCACGTCCCGGCGTTGCTGTTGATTGACTTGAGCATCCGGCTGTAACCATGACAAGAAGCAGCAGGCTGGCCGCAACGACCCAAATTCTCATGATGCACCTCCCAACTTCCAATGTATAGGATAGACGTTAGCACGGCTCTAATGTTTAAATCAAGTGCTTTCCTTTCATACTAGGAAAAGCAGATCTTACGAAGTAAGTTTTGCTAATTAGCAGAACGCTAAGTGAATGCTTACGAAGCCAGTTTTGCTGAAGCAAAACTCTGATGAGGTGGCCAACGTATGAATTGGGATCCTGCAAGACCGTTGATCGTACAAAGTGATTTATCCGTACTGCTTGAGACGCATCATATGGAATTTGACTCCGTTCGCAACACATTATCCCGTTTCGCCGATCTGATAAAAAGCCCCGAACATCTTCATACTTATCGGATTACGCCTTTATCGCTATGGAATGCCACGGCTGCAGGCATGCGCGTTGATGAAATGACTGCTTTTTTGCAAAAACACGCCAAATTCGACGTTCCAACCGGGGTAATAAGCAGCATTCGCAAATATTCAAAACGATACGGCCTGCTGCGCTTGGAAAATGTAGGCCGCGAGTTGTATTTAGTCAGTGATGATACTGTGGTGCTAAAAGAGATCAGCGCTTACGATTCCATATGCAGCTATTTACAGGATGCCCGTGGAGAGCGGGCTATCGCCATTTCGCCGGTGTATCGCGGTCTCATTAAACAGGAACTGACGAAGCTGGGATATCCCGTAGAAGACATGGCCGCTTATCGTAAAGGGGAATACGTCCGTATTCCGCTTCTTGACAACGAGGCAGATGTTGAAATGCCTTTTCAACTGCGAGACTATCAGAAGCATGCTGTTGATGCGTTTCAGCGCATCGGTGATGGCAGGGGCGTCGGGAGCGGTGTATTGGTGCTTCCGTGCGGAGCGGGGAAGACGATTGTGGGCATAGCCGCGATGGCCAGATGCAGCTGTGCGACATTGATTCTTACATCCAATGTAACCTCAGTTCGTCAGTGGAAACGTGAGATTTTAGAAAAAACAGGCCTGACTGAAGAGCAGGTGGGAGAATACAACGGGGTTTGTAAGGAAGTACGGCCGATTACGATAGCAACCTATCAGATTTTGACTCATCGTGGGAAGAAAGAGGACGAGTTCTCTCATCTCCGTCTATTTAGTGAAAGGGAATGGGGGCTCATCATTTACGATGAAGTTCACTTATTGCCAGCTCCGGTTTTTCGGGCTACGGCAGAAATCCAAGCGACGCGCAGACTCGGTTTAACGGCTACGTTAGTTCGTGAAGATGGCAGAGAAGATGACGTATTCTCTTTGGTGGGCCCCAAGCGGTATGAGATGGCATGGAAAGAACTGGAGTCCAAGGGCTGGATTGCGACGGTCGCTTGTAAGGAAATTCGAGTGCCGCTTTCTTCGCATGAACGTGAGCGATATAGCGCTTCAGGCGCAAGACAGCAGTTTCGAATCGCAGGAGAAAATGCGGCTAAACTTCAGGTCATCGATGATTTGTTAAAGCAGCATGCGAACGAGCAAACCTTGATCATTGGGCAGTATATTGACCAACTGGAACTAATTTCAGCTCATACGGGGGCACCAATGATAAGCGGTGGAATGGCGCACGATGAACGCGAGAAGCTGTATCAGCGGTTTAAAGAAGGGAGCCTCCCTCTGCTGATCGTGTCCAAGGTCGCTAATTTTGCCGTGGATCTGCCTGATGCGGCTGTAGCCATCCAAGTTTCCGGGAGCTATGGCTCCAGACAAGAAGAGGCTCAGCGGCTAGGACGAATTCTTCGCCCCAAGCGAAACGGTGCGAATGCGGCCGTGTTCTATTCCTTAATCAGTGAAGATACGAAGGAGCAGGATTTTGCAATCAAGCGGCAACTGTTCCTCGTTGAACAAGGATACCAATACAGCATCAGCCCATGGAGGCAATACCAAATCGGACAGGAAGGAGGACGCGATGAGATACGAGCACATCTTTAAGAAAATGCCCCCTACCTTGTCGGCGCTCATCTCTGAACAGGCTTGGTGCCGAAACATGATGAATCAAGGACAAAGCTTAACAAACTTGCTCTCGGTTAAAGCGAACTTAGTGATACTGGTTCGGCAAATGTCGATGATTGAAATTAACTTGCTCCGCCTGATCCTCTCCACATTCGGTTGTGAACCGTTTACCAAAGAAACTTTAGACAAACATGCTGATACTCGCATGGCCGGAGCTGAAGTAGCTGTTGGGCTTATAGGGCTAAGAAAGCTGGGCGTGATCGTAGCATTCCGAAAAGCGTGGGGAGAGCAGTTGTTTGTGCTCCCGGAGGATGGATTTAGTGCATGGCAGGAACTTCTATACCCGGAAATTCAGATTCGAACAAACGCGGATGATCGGGAGATGGAGCTCAAGGATATTGCACCAACTAGTGCAAGAGGGCTTGCTCAGCAATTGTTTCATTTTATCTCAGCTTGCTCCAAGCAGCCGAGTTTACCGCTTACAGGAAAAGGTACTTTACATAAAAAGCAACTTCAGAAACTGTCAGAGCAGTTTGTAATATCAAGAGAAATACTGCAAGCAACTGGACTCTCGTATGCATTCCGGGATGCTTATGATGAAAATACAGCCATATTGCTTGAAATGGCCATTCGTCTCGAAGTATTGGTTCACGTTGGCGATCGTTACCGGCTGGATCATGAAGCATTGACTACATGGCTCCATCTTCCGTATGAGGTACAGCAAGCAGAATTGTACGCCATTTGGCGTCGAATATTGGTGCCCGCGCCTGTTTGGTTACAGCATGGAATATCGCTGATGGAGCGTGCCGCTTCCTATAAATGGTTTAGTTTGGACGATGTTGTAGCCGCGATTCATCAATGTTCCACTTTAAGTGTTCAACCCGGTTTTTCAGCTGTTCGAAATGCGCTGATGGACCAATGGATCAAGCCTTTATGCGCATTTCGTTGGCTGGACATTGGCGACGATGGGGTAGGAGGCACATGGTTTCGTTACTTGATTCCCGTTCCATTCGAGAGAAGCGTTGTAGAAATCAAGGAAATGAAGACAAGTGTTACGACGGATCTGCAGAATGAACGCTCCATTTATGTACAGCCCGATTTTGAGCTGCTGCTGCCTCCACATGTGTCGCTTAATACCGAGTGGCAAATCGCGTCTTTTGCCGATCTCCAATCTTCTGATCTTGTTCGCACCTATCGGATCACAAAAGCAAGTTTCCATCGCGCATTGGAAAATGGATCGAGCTGCGATGAAATCTTGCGGTTTCTGCATATACACGCATTTTATGAGGTTCCTGAGCATGTTGAAATTACTTTGAAGCAGTGGGATCAGCAATCAGGCAAACTGCAGTTCGAAGAAGTGATGCTGCTCCGCTGCGAGTCGGCAGAGATTGCCGAGGTCCTTTTACGAAATGAAAAATGTAGCGGTTATTTGCAAAATCGTGTAGGCGATTCTCATTTTATTGTGAAGCGGGATGAACTCGCGGCGCTTCGTAAATATCTGGAGCAAATGGGGTATCACCCACGAAATATCGCTGATCATGAGGTTGACGCCAAGAGCTTGTCATCGCCCTCTAGACAATCGGATTCAGCGGAAAATGCTGATAAACCAGCGAAGCCTCAAGGTTTGTTTTACTCCCGCGACACGATTCAGCTGTATGAAATTGACTCTGCGCTGCCGAGATGGGACGATTTATATCCCGACATGCAAGACATTCCCGCTTTATGGTTAAAAGAATTCAGAGACTATCACGGGTCTACGCGCAAAGAGATGATTCGTAAAGCCATCGAATGGAAAAGCTGCTTACGCCTGCGTAAAGAAGGCAGCAATCGGCTCATAATTCCGCGTGCTATCCTTGAAGAACGATCAGGCTGGATGCTGATTGGGATGGAGGCGCATCAGGAGATTATTTTGAAAAGTGAAGATTGGGAAGAGATGAAACTTATTTTGCCTGGCATTAACGATGAAGAAAGGGAAGAAAAGCCGACTTTTTAAACACTTATTTTAAGAACTGTGGTATGATAGAGAATGTTATACTCTTAGAGAGGAAGGATGTTGATCGCAGTATGAATACGATGGAAATGGATACGCTGGATATGTCAGCAGTACTCATGCAAGCTTACGACATGGGTGATATGATTAATTCCTCTGCGGAAGTGGCAGATTATTTATATTGGAAGTCCGTTATGGAGAAAAGTGAGGAAGTTCACGCTCTGAAAGCGGTATTCGCGAAAAAGAAAGAGTTGTTTGAGGAATGCGAACGTTTTGGGCATTATCATCCGAGCTACCACGAAGCTCTGGCTGCAGTGAATGAAGTGCAAGAAAAGTTGAATGCAGTAGAAGCTGTTCGCCGGTTTAAGGAAGCTGAAGACCGCCTGGACGATTTATTGTTTACCGTTTCTTCAACAATCGCACATGCGGTATCTGAATCTATCAAAGTACCGAGCAATAATCCGCTGCCAACCGGCAAAGGCTGCAGCTCCGGTGGAAGCTGCAGCGGCAATTGCGGCTAAATATGAGTGCGAGTTGAACAAGTTCTATGGCTGGAAGTTGAAGTCAGGTTGGATGCGTCCGACCTCAGTTCCCTGCCAGTTATGGACTGCCGGGGTATGAAAGAAAGCAAGTGCGCTCACTTCGGATTCTTTGAGCAGGCCTAGCTGCTTCAACGTTTCAACGACGGCCGGATACATGGCGCGTTGATTGCCGTCTTCGACTTTGAGGACGAAGCCTATGCCTTGCTCGGGAATCGTGAGTGCAAAGATGCCTTCGGCGCCCATTTTGCCAACGATTCTCCCGCCTGTTACCTCGATTAATCGCGTGTCGAAGCGATCGCTTCCGGCGAGGAATTGAGGATATTTTTGCACCGCGGCGACAATTCTCCGGCAAGCGCTTGCACGTGCTTCAGCCAGCGCAGCCGGTGAACCTAGTCGTGCAAATGCCAGTGCCAGCCGATCGATCGGCATGCCAAAGACAGGAACGCCGCAGCCGTCGATGCCAAGGTGCATCTGGTCTTTGGGAACTCCGGACATGCCGCACACCGCTTCCAGCATCAACTGCTGAACGGGATGCTGAATGCTCATGTACGTTTCAGGAGCGGCATGCAGGTGCGCTGCAAGCGCCAGCATACCCGAATGCTTGCCCGAGCAGTTGTTATGCAGCGTAGTCGGAGCAATGCCCTTCTCGCGCATCGCTTGCGCTGTCGGCGCATGATAAGGATCATGAGCGCCGCACTGCAGGTGCTCATGCGTAAAACCGAGCTTGCCCAGAATGCCTTGGGCCGTGCTCACATGCTCGGCTTCCCCGTTGTGGGAAGCGCAGCAAAGTGCGATTTCGGCATCACCGAGGCCGAAATGGTCAGCCGCGCCGGATTCGATGACCGGCAGCGCTTGGATGAGCTTCGCCGTTGAACGGGCGAAGGTAAGCAGGTGCGGGTCGCCAGCCTGGTGCAGCAGCGTCCCTTCGGTATTAACTACCGCGAGATGAAAGCGGTGAATGCTTTCCGTAATAGCGCCGCGAAAGACGCGGACAATCGGGTCTGATGGCTTCATGTGTCAGTTTCGCTCCCTATAAGGATAATTGAAAAGAGGTAGAAATCATGATGATCGAGCGCAGCGGATTAATTGTTTGGGTGAACGATACGAAAGCGGCCAGAAATCTGGAACGATTCGGTTCTCTCCATTACATATCCAAAAAAATGAATTATGCCGTCCTTTATATACATGCCAGTAAATTAGATGAGACGATACGAAATCTTCAAAAGCTCCCTTATGTAAAGAAAATAGAGCGTTCATATCGCAACGAAATCAAAACTGAATACAGTAGTAATATGCCGGACAAAACTAGATTTTACACCCTTTGAGGCTGCAGTGCAAAACGAAAGCTTCGGAAGAAGCTTTTTTCTTTTTTCTGTTTTGTTTGAATTTTTAGAAAATAAGCATTTTTTTGCGAGTTCACAAATAATAATTAATAATTTTATATATTCTTACATGGAAAAAAAAGATATAATCAAGTAAAATAAAACTTACAACGTATTGGGAATAGGTATTCGGTCTCATTTTAGTAGGAGAGGGGTTGTGATCATGAAAGACAAGGTGATGGGGAGATGGAGTACTTACGAACCATTTTTCGTACAATTAGGCGACAAGAAAGTGGCGGATATCGTGATCACGAATCATGCCAAGCTGAGATGGAGTGATCGTGTATCCGAACAAAACGGTTCGCTGGAAGAGATTTGTGCTTTTCTCTGGGAAAAGCTGAAAAATAATAAAATCATGCCGTATTACCGCAATGAGGAAGATGTATATTTAATTGATGAAGATCTTGTCGTCGTTGCGGAATTTTCACATCTGGAACACGAAACGGACATTGTTGGCAATCCGCTTCATAAAATGATCATCGTCACATTCTTGGGCAGAATGTCCGAAACGATTGAGCTTCGAGACTTGAAGTCGTATTACTCATGGTTAAGGCACTCTCGCCGAATGACTTTGATAAAGAACAGCCGTAAGCGCAGATAATGTTATGCTCTTTGTTAGAGTATGCCCGGTCGAATGGGCATACTCTTTTTGTTGTACTTGAATATCGTGGAGCCTTACACGTTTGGCTGATTTATCGCTTAATGGACTCTAATCGCGGATTTTCATATAATGGAACAAAGAGAGGCGGGGGACGATGGCACTTAATTTTCATCAACTACATATTTTCTTTACGGTCGCGGAGAAAGGCAGCTTCTCTCATGCGGCTGCTTCGCTTCATATGACACAGCCGGCGGTAACGATGCAGGTACAGTCACTGGAAGACTATTTCGGCGTTAAACTCTTTCACCGCAGTACCAAAAAAATCGAGCTTTCCGAAGCGGGGCGCGCTCTCCTGCCTTTTGCCAAGCGAAGCATCGAGCTGATTCGTGAAACGGATGTGGCGATGTCGAAGTTCACGAAGATGATTGAAGGCAGGCTCCAGCTTGGGGCCAGCTTAACGATGGGCGAGTACATATTGCCGAGGCTTCTCGGTCCCTTCAGCAAAGATTATCCGAATATTTCAGTATCGATGAAAGTCATGAATACGACGCAAATTTTGGACGAGGTTCTTGGGCACCAATTGAATTTCGGGCTCGTTGAGGCACCGATTCACCATCCTGATGTGCATACGGAAGCGATTCTCAGTGACGAGCTTAAACTGATCGTACCCGCGGATCACCCATTAGCTGATCTGGAGGAGGTCACATTTGATGAAGTGTTGAAATATCCATTTGTCCTTCGGGAGCAAGGCTCGGGAACGAGAAGAGTGATGGAAGAGGAATTGACCCGTTGTAAGATGGACTACAGCGGCATGAAGATTGTCATGGAGCTGGGCAGTACCGGGGCGATCAAATCTGCCGTCGAGGCGGGGCTCGGGATATCCATTTTGTCGCAATCGTCCGTTAAGCATGAGGTTACGCTCGGCTTATTCAAAGTGAAACAGATTAAGAATATTTCCTTTGAGCGGAGCTTCTACGCGATTTATTTGAGCTCGACGCTTTTACCGATTTCCGCGGTGAGCTTTATGACCTTTTTACGTCAGGAAGATTTGAGCCGCTGGTTGTAACTTTACTTTTTACATAAATATGCAGTTCGTTTAATGGTGCGTTTATACATAGCATCTACGATAAAGAAAGGGGAACATATCATGTCTCTGAGAACACAAGCGGATCTGCACACGCATACGACGGCTTCGGATGGGACGCAAAAGCCGGCGGCAAATGTGCAAATGGCGTACGAAGCCGGTTTGGGCGCTATAGCGATAACCGATCATGATACGGTTTCGGGAATAGCAGAGGCGCTCGAGGAAGGGCGTAAATTAGGCATAGAAGTTGTTCCCGGCGTTGAAATCAGTACCGTTGCCCGGAATCAGGATATTCATGTGCTGGGCTATTACATAGATGTGTACGATGCTCGATTTCTGGAAAGATTAGAGTCACTTAGAGAAACAAGGGATCGTCGTAACGAAATGATCATCGAACGATTGCAGCAGCTCGGCCTTAGCATTACCATGGACGAAGTGCTTAGTGAAGTGGAGAATGTCAAAACGAAAGGCGACACGGTCGGAAGGCCGCATATTGCAGCCGTACTGTTAAAAAAAGGCTATGTCGCATCCGTGAGCGAGGCATTTGAACGGTACCTGGGCAAAGGGGCTGCTGCTTATGCGAATCCGCCGCGGATCGAGCCGGCAACGGCGATTGGGTGGATTCATGAAGCGGGCGGGGCTGCCGTTCTTGCACATCCCGGTATTTATCACGACGATGAGCTGGTGGAAGGCATCATATGGCAAGGAGTGGATGGGATTGAAGTGTACCACTCCGACCACACGCCAGAAGATGAGACCAGGTATTTGGAACTCGCGCAGCGCTACGGACTTCTAATTACAGCCGGTTCCGACTTTCATGGCGAACGCGGGGGCGTGGTGTTCCATGCTCCGATCGGTGCTAGAAAAATAGGAATCGACGTTCTGAGAAGCCTACAACAGAAGAAGGAGCAGCGTCTATGAAAAAAATTCGCAAAGCGATCATTCCTGCAGCAGGTCTCGGAACGAGGTTTCTTCCCGCGACGAAAGCGCAGCCCAAAGAAATGCTGCCGATTGTTGATAAACCTGCCATCCAATATATCGTGGAAGAAGCGATTGAATCCGGCATTGAAGATATTATCATTGTTACAGGCCGTAACAAGCGCGCCATTGAAGATCATTTTGATAAATCCGTTGAACTCGAGACGATGCTGGAGGAAAAAGGAAGCACCAAGCTGCTCGAAATTGTGCAATCCGTTTCGAACTTGGCAGATGTCCATTATATTCGCCAGAAGGAGCCTCTTGGACTTGGTCATGCCATTTTGGTTGCACGCAAATTTATCGGAGATGAGCCGTTTGCGGTGTTGCTCGGTGATGATATTCTGCAATCGACTCCGCCAGGGCTTAAGCAGATGATAGACATCTACGAGATGACCGGAACCTCCGTCATCGCGGTACAAGAAGTACCATGGGAAGATGTGAGCAAATACGGGATTGTATCCCCGTCCAAAAGTCTTAATGGTTACAAACTGATTGAAGATCTGGTCGAGAAGCCTGATCGTGATCAAGCGCCCTCCAACATGGCGGTCATCGGCAGATATATTATACAGCCGGAGATTTTTGAAATCCTCGAGAACCAAGAACCGGGAAGAGGCGGCGAAATTCAATTAACCGACGCGCTGCGCGTGCTAAATAGAGAACAGCAAATGGCTGCTTATCTGATGAAGGCGAAACGCTACGATGTCGGCGACAAGATCGGCTATATTGAAGCAACCATCGAATTGGCCTTGCAGCGTCCGGATTTACAGGACCAAGTGAAAGCATATCTATTGTCATTGATGCGTCAATGGGAATTGAAATAGAGAAGCAGGATTGAAACTTGGGAGGTAGGATAGGATGGTCGAACGCATTGCGGTTATAGGTACAGGTTATGTAGGGTTAGTTTCGGGCACCTGCTATGCAGCGATGGGGCATCAAGTCATTTGTGTCGATCGCGATGAGCACAAAATCGTACGGCTGCAGCAAGCCGACATCCCCATTTTTGAACCTGGCTTACACGAACTAGTCGCTGCCAATTTGCGCACTGGCCACCTTTCTTTTACTTCTCATTTGGATGAAGCTGTGAGGGTTTCTGATGTCATTATCATTGCTGTCGGGACGCCTACTTTAGACAGTGGTGATGTGGATATGTCACAGGTTCGCAGCGTCATTGCAAGCATGCTCCCCCATATGACCTCCCCTAAGATTATTGTGATGAAAAGCACAGTACCCGTAGGTACCGGAAGGTGGGTCGAACAACAAATTCGGGAGCTTGCGCCGCGGCATGTTCAGATACACGTTGTCTCGAATCCTGAGTTTCTGAGAGAGGGTTCAGCGATTCACGATACTTTTCACCCGGACCGGATTGTTATCGGCTCAAAAGATGCTGAAGCCGGTGCTCGGATTGCTTCCATTCATGCCTCGATTCAAACAGAACTGCTCATGACCGACCGTGAAAGTGCTGAACTTATCAAATATGCGTCGAACGCATTTCTGGCGGCAAAAATTTCCTTCATCAATGAAATGGCTCATGTATGTGAAAAGGTAGGAGCCGATGTTCGGCTTGTCGCGAAAGGAATGGGGCTGGATCGCCGCATAGGTCCTCATTTTTTGAACGCGGGCATTGGTTATGGGGGTTCTTGCTTTCCTAAGGATACGAGGGCGCAATTAAAAATTGCTCAGAACGTAGATTATGATTTCAAAATTTTGCGTGCTGTCATTGAAGTCAATCAACTGCAGCGGGAGCGCTTCGTTAGCAAGATTCAACGGACGTTAGGAGATTTGGACGGTAAGCGAATCGCCATCATGGGCCTGTCCTTTAAGCCGAATACGGACGATCTTCGCGATGCTCCAGCGCTTGATATTATTGCTGCCTTACAAAAGCTCGGCGCAACCATTTCCGCCTATGATCCGGCTGCAACAGGGCACGCTTTACATTTGCTATCCAATGTGAGCTTGCACACGAATCCGTATGATGCGCTCGAGCATGCAGATGCCATGGTCATTGCGACTGAGTGGGAGCCGATAAGGCAATTGAATTACAATGTTGTGAAAGATTTGCTCAAGCAGCCCATCATTATCGATGGCAGAAATATGTTCGAACCGGAGGAAATGAGCAAGTTAGGTTTCACTTATTTGTCCATTGGCAGAGCGGTTCATGAACTTGAAATGGTTATTTGACCCGATAAACGAACGCAAAAACAGCCCCCTGCCAGAAGCCAAGGAGCTGTTTTTTTCTATTTCACCGTGACTTTCATCTGCTTGATTTTGCTTTCATCCGGTGTCACGTAAACGGTTTTTTGATTGACATAAATGACGAATCCGGGTTTAGAGCCATTTGGTTTATGAACGTGTTTGATAAACGTATAATCGACAGGAACCTGGCTCGATTGCTTCGCCTGACTGAAATAGGCGGCCAATTGCGCCGCTTCCAGAAGTGTTTCATCGGAAAAGCTGTCGCTGCGAATAACAACGTGGGAACCAGGAATATCTTTCGTGTGCAGCCATGTGTCCATAGATCCGGCTAGTCGGTTCGTTAAATACTCATTCTGAGTATTGTTTTTACCGACATAGATCGGAGTACCATCACTCGATAGATAACACGCTAATGCAGGTTTATCCTGCTTTTTCTTCTTGCGCTGTTTCTTGTTGCGGTCACGCAAGTACCCTTGTTCCATCAATTCGTCGCGAATTTCTTCAACATCCTGTAAGGAGGCTACGCCAAGCTGCTGCAAGAGCAAGTTTAAATAGGCGATTTCTTGATGGGTTTGCTCGATTTGTTCTTCCACGATCGCTGTGCTGTTTTTCATTTTCGTATATTTTTTAAAATAGCGTTGGGCATTCTCCGAAGGCGAAAGTAGCGGATCCAGCGGAATGCGGATCGAGGCTTGTTCCTCGTCGTAATAATTGATCGTTTCCAGCTCTTTATCGCCTTTTTTGATGGAATGAAGGGAAGCGTTCAGCAGCTCCCCTAGAATCCGGTGTTTGTCTGCGTCTTTTGATTCTTCCACCGTCTCTTGCAGTTTTTCCAGTTTCTTAACATTTTTGTTTTTCTCGTTTTGTAAAAACCGGAGCAGATCCGCTACGCGCTGCTTGACTGTATCCCTTTCGGCTTTATCTCCGTAAAATTGCTCCAAACAAGCGCTGGCCGTCGGGAATGAAAGTGAAGTCCCTTCAAGATGGGTCAAAGGCGTCATCGCAAAAAAAAGCTTGCTGCTTCCCGTGTGCTCCACAATAACCGGGTCATACGCGTGCTGGCGTGCGGATTCCATGACTTCATCGAAAGCTTGCCATAACGATGGCAATAGTGCCTCGCCATGATGGTGGCTTGCTTTTACTCGGCCTCGATACACAATTTCTTTTGCAATCAAAGGGCTTAAACCGCTAAATGCAGCTACAATTCGCTGCTCAGGCTCTTCTGAGGCAGGCGCTTCGAAGATGCTAAGAAATGTTGCCCTATCCACATGCAATGGATTCAGCTTATCCTGTTCGGGTGGCGATACGTATTTGCTTCCTGGCATCACAATACGGTAAGAACTGATAGATGGAGTCACATGATGAATGCCGTCTATGATCGTGTCTGTTAGCGGATCGATCAGAATGATATTGCTGTGGCGTCCCATAATTTCAATAACGATGATTTTGCTGCTCATATCCCCCAATTCATCGCGGTGGCGCACCTGAATGCGAAGGATACGCTCCAAGCCCACTTGCTCTACGGCTTCTATGACACCGCCCTCAAAATGCTTGCGAAGCAGCATGCAGAACATAGGTGCCTCTACGGGATTCATAAATTGTTGCTCGGTAGCATGAACCCTGGGATATGTAGGATTCGCTGAAAGCAGAAGCTTAATATTTTGCCCTTGCGCTCTAATTTGCAGAACGACATCATTGTCTGTGGGCTGATGAATCTTATTAATTCGGCCTCCTACACACGCTTGCAATTCGTGAACAATCGCATGAAGGACAAGTCCGTCTAATGCCATGATGCATACAACTCCATTCTAGGTTGAAAACCGTGCTAACTTCTATCATGCCATACTTTTGGCAAAAACTTAAGTGTATTTCGGGCCGAAAGATGATTCAAGTGATATTATCCGGCTTGTCTGAATACAAATACGTAATAGAGGTTGACCCATGATGAATTTGAAAGGCGAGATCAAGTGGGAATTGGGAGGGAGAAGGGCGGATGAGTCAGAACAAGTGGTACCAGATGACGTCGGAGGAAGTCTTGCAGTCTCAGCAGGTGAGCATGCAGCAAGGGCTGCCCTGGGAAGAAGCTTGGAAACGGCAGGCTGAGGTCGGCCGAAACGAACTTTCAGAAGGGCAGCGCGTCTCCCCGATTACGCTGTTTCTGAATCAATTCAAAGATTTTATGGTGCTGGTCTTATTGGGGGCCACCCTCATTTCCGGGCTGCTTGGGGAATATTTGGACGCCATCACGATCGTGATCATTATTATGATGAACGGTATTCTTGGCTTTGTCCAGGAATTCCGGGCAGAGCGTTCCTTACGTGCACTTAAAGAGCTGTCAGCCCCGAATGCGAAGGTATGGAGGGAAAATGCAGTTCATCAAATACCGGCTCGTGATCTAGTGCCAGGCGATATTATAATGCTTGAAAGCGGAGACCGCGTTCCGGCCGATATTCGATTTTTGGAAACGAATGGCGTTTATATCGAAGAGTCAGCCCTTACGGGTGAATCTGTTCCGGTCAGCAAAATGACGGAAGCTTTGCCGAATGCCGATATCCCGCTCGGAGATCAACGCAATCTAGGCTTTATGGGAACAATGGTGGCCAGAGGAACCGCCAAAGCCGTTGTCGTACGAACGGGCATGGACACTGAAATGGGTAAAATCGCAGATTTAATTCAAAATACGGAATCCATGGAGACGCCTCTGCAGCATCGTCTGGAACAACTTGGGAAAATACTTATCATCGTTGCCATTGCTCTAACGATTCTTGTCGTTGTTGCAGGCATTATGCATGGACAACCGCCATATGCCATGTTCCTGGCCGGAGTAAGTTTGGCGGTAGCGGCCATTCCTGAAGGCCTGCCTGCGATTGTAACTATCGCGCTCGCCCTTGGCGTGCAGCGGATGATCAAGCGGAAAGCGATCGTGCGCAAGCTTCCTTCTGTGGAGACGCTTGGTTGTGCGTCCGTCATTTGCTCCGATAAAACAGGAACATTAACGCAGAATAAAATGACCGTTACTCATCTGTGGGTGGGCGGCGAGGTCATGGAAGTGACCGGTGACGGTTATACCCCGATTGGCGACATTCATGTCGGGGGGCAAAGTGCAGATATTCGCAAAAATCCAATGCTGCACAAATTGCTGCAAGTTTCCGTCCTATGCAACAATGCGACGTTAGTGGAAGAGAAGCAGGAGCAGAAGCGGAAGAAAGGCAAAGACGGCAAAGACGGCAAAGAGGGCAAAGAACCGGAGTCGCTGTGGAATATTAAAGGGGATCCGACCGAAGGTGCTCTGGTCGTACTGAGCGCCAAAAGCGGTATCACATTCGAAACACTCAGTGAGCAGTTTAATCGTATTGCGGAATTTCCTTTTGATTCCGAACGAAAACGGATGTCCGTACTGGTTTCCTACGATGGAGGGCGCATGGCCTGTACCAAGGGGGCTCCGGACGTGCTGCTTCAGCACTGCAGCTATATTCTTTGGGATGGTAAAGTGATTCCGTTTACGCAGACGCTAAAGCAGAAAGTGATGGCTGCTAATGAAGGTATGGCCAAAAATGCGCTGCGCGTATTGGGTCTTGCATATCGGGATCTCAAGAGCAGCGATCGGTATGACGAATATGACGACGTGGAAAATGGGCTTGTTTTCATCGGTTTAACGGGCATGATCGATCCGCCTCGCAAAGAAGTGAGGGAAGCGATATCCAAGTGCCGTAAGGCAGGAATCAAGACGGTCATGATCACCGGGGACCATCAAACGACGGCAGAAGCTATCGCCAAACAGCTCGGGATGATTCCGTCAAACGGCATTAGCATGAGCGGACAACAGCTTGGACAACTGTCGGATGAAGAGCTGGAAGCAAGAGTCGACGATATCTATGTCTACGCACGGGTATCGCCTGAACATAAGCTTCGCATCGTGAAGGCGCTGCAGCGCAAAGGCCATGTCGTTGCCATGACAGGAGATGGCGTCAACGATGCGCCCGCGATCAAAGCGGCGGATATCGGCATTGCAATGGGGATTACGGGAACCGACGTTTCGAAAGAAGCCTCTTCCCTCGTCTTGAGTGACGATAACTTCTCAACGATCGTTGCCGCCATTGAAGAAGGGCGGGGCATTTACGAAAATATCCGCAAATTCATACGCTATTTACTCGCCTCGAACGTCGGCGAAATTATGACCATGTTTATTGCGATGATGGCGGGCATGCCGCTACCACTCGTGCCGATTCAAATTTTATGGGTCAACCTCGTAACAGACGGACTTCCAGCGATGGCGCTCGGTGTCGATCAGGCCGAGAAGGATTTGATGCAGCAGATGCCGCGTTCAGCGAAAGAAAACATTTTTGCAAGACGGTTGGGTTGGAAAATCATTTCTCGCGGTATTCTGATTGGCGTGTGTACGCTTGGCGCCTTTTGGTTCATCCTCAGGAGCAATCCTGACGATGCAGAGACGCTGCTTAGAGCGCAAAGCGTTGCTTTCGCAACACTCGTTATGGCGCAGCTCATTCACGTGTTCGATTGCCGCAGCTCACGCTCCATTTTCCACCGCAATCCCATTCAAAATAAATATTTGGTTTTCGCTGTACTTTCTTCGCTCATACTGATGCTTGCCGTTATGTATGTTGAGCAATTGCAACCGATCTTCAAAACCGTACCTCTCGGATGGAAAGAATGGATTCTCGTTCTGGTAGCTGCTGGCATCCCGACATTCTTGATGGGACTTGGCAGTGTGCTGTCGCCGAAAAAAAACAAACGCCCTCGTTCCGTTTCATTTAATTCAAAACCAAGTTTCAGATAGATGAATTTACAAAAGCCGAAAGCAGCCTTAGGGTGGACTTCGGCTTTTTTTGCTGTATAGGAAATTATGCGAAGCACAATTTTGTGGATAAACGGGGGCTCCCCCAAAAGTAATCGGTATATGCTTCGAAGGTTAAGGGTCACTTTTGGGGGATTTTTTACGCCCGAAACACTATGCATATTTGGCGTTTTACGCTATGATAAGGGCTAAAACACTTATTTGGAGTGCTGATTACAATGAATTTCACAAAAATGCACGGACTTGGCAATGATTTTATCGTTGTAGCCGGAGAGAAAGAACTGCCTGCCGGTGTGGATCAACTTGCAATCCGATACTGTAATCGTTTCTTTGGCATCGGAGCCGATGGTTTAGTTTTTATTCTTCCTTCCGAAAATGCCGATTTCAAAATGCGTATTATCAATTCCGACGGCTCCGAGGCGGAGCAATGCGGAAATGCGATCCGCTGTGTCTCCAAATATGTATTCGATTATGGATTATCCGATAAAGAAGAAATTACCGTCGAGACATTGGGCGCGGGTGTGCAAAAAGTGCAGCTGAACGTTCGAAACGGCAAAGTGGCGACGGTTCGCGTCGATATGGGACAGCCGATCTTGGGCGGCCTTCAAGTGCCGACGACGATCGACCAGGCGGAAGTGATTGATTACCCGATTGAAGTGGAAGGACGGCAATTCCGATTCACAGCTGTTTCCATGGGTAATCCGCATTGTGTAATCTACGTGGATGACGCGGTGAACTTCGATCTTGCCGCATGGGGGCCTAAGCTGGAAGTTCATCCGTTATTTCCCCGTAAAACCAATGTCGAATTCGTAACCGTGACCAATCGCGAGCATACGGACATGCGTGTTTGGGAAAGAGGAGCGGGACCGACTTTGGCTTGTGGAACAGGAGCGTGCGCGACTCTCGTTTCATCGGTTTTGAACGGGTTGACGGACCGCAAGGCCACGGTCTCGCTGAAAGGCGGAGATCTTTTCATCGAATGGGATGAAGCGGATAATCACGTCTACATGACAGGACCTGCGGAAGAAGTGTTTAAGGGAACGCTTTAGATCGAGTTTTAAGTATAAAAAAAATTGATAAACGTTCACCTTAATATCAGCCTGGTTTTGTGATACAGTAAAACTACATTTTTAGTGGGTGGGGAGTTTATCATGAAATCGGATCTTCGCACGGCGCTTCAGCAGGAAATTTTGACCGGCGACGGCGCTATGGGGACTTATTTATATCAGATGGGATTTCCCGTCGGCATTTCCTATGAAGAATTGAATTTATTGCGACCGGAAACGGTGGAAGGCGTGCACCGCCGCTATTTTGAGGCAGGTGCTCGTCTTATTGAAACGAATACTTTTTCGGCGAATCGTGAAAAGCTATCGAAGTATGGGCTCGAGAGCGATGTTGAAGCGATCAACCGGGCAGGAGTAGAACTGGCACGGAAAGCAGTAGGTAACGATGCTTATGTGGTTGGCGCAATCGGCTCTATACGTGCAGGGAAGCGTAAAAATGTACGCACCGCCGATGTGGAGCAATCGCTTCGTGAACAGATCGGCGTCTTGCTTGACTCCCCGGTGGACGGGCTGCTGTTGGAGACGTTTTACGATCTGGAAGAACTGCAGCTAGCGCTGCGGATTATCCGCAGCATGAGCAGCTTGCCGGTCATTTGCCAATTTGCAAATGAAGGGACAGGCAGCACGCAGGACGGCGTGCCGCTGCAGGAGGCTTTCGAGCGGCTGCGCGACTCAGGTGCGGACGTGATCGGCTTCAACTGCCGCGTCGGCCCGAACGGGATTCTCCGCTCAATGGAGAAGCTGACGCCGCTCGCCGGCGTGCCGTTCTCGGCGTTCCCGAACGCGGGGCTGCCCGACTACGTCGACGGGCAGTACACGTATGCGGCGACGCCGGAGTACTTCGCCGAGAGCGCGCTGCGCTTCGCGCGTTTAGGCGCGCGCCTCATCGGCGGCTGCTGCGGCACGACGCCGGAGCACATCGCCGCTGTCGCCAAGGCGCTCAGCGGCTACGTCCCGGCGGCGCTAGGCGCCGCCGACGCGCACCCGCAAGCGGTGCGCGTGAGCGAGCCGGAGCCGGCTAAGCCTGCGCCGCCGGCGGCCAAACCAACGCTGCTGGACATCGTGAAGCAGCGCAAAACCGTCATCGTCGAGCTGGATCCCCCGCGGGATCTCGACATCGATAAATTCATGCAGGGGTCGAAAGCACTGCAGGACGCTCATGTCGACGCCATTACGATGGCCGACAATTCGCTCGCTGTGACGCGCATGAGCAACCTTGCGCTCGGCTACCTCGTGCAGGAACGCTTAAGCGCGCGTCCGCTGATCCATATCGCGTGCCGTGACCGCAACATGATAGGGACCCAGTCCCATCTCATGGGCCTTCACGCGCTGGGCATTGATCATGTGCTGGCCGTAACCGGCGATCCTGCCAAGTTCGGCGATTTGCCCGGATCCAAATCGGTGTACGATCTCACTTCATTCGAGATCATCCGCATGATTAAGCAGCTCAACGAAGGGATCGCTTTCTCCGGCAAGCCGCTGAAACAGAAAGCGAACTTCGTTGTCGGCGCTGCATTTAACCCGAATGTGAAGCATTTGGATAAAGCCGTTCAGCGTTTGGAGCGAAAAATCGAGGCGGGCGCCGATTACATCATGACACAGCCTGTTTACGACGCAAAATTAATCGAGCAAATCTACGAAGCAACCAAGCATCTTCATGTCCCGATCTTCATCGGCATCGCACCGCTGGCTAGCGGAGGGAACGCGGAGTACCTTCATAATGAAGTTCCCGGCATTCAATTGTCGGATGAAGTGAGGAGCCGCATGAACGGTCTCAAGGGAGAAGAGGGCCGTGCGATGGGCGTTGAAATCGCCAAAGAACTGCTGGATGCGGCCATGCCGTATTTTAACGGGATCTATTTGATGACGCCGTTCCTGCTATATGAGATGTGCGTAGACTTGACGAAGTATGTATGGGAAAAGTCGAATCGCTGTGATTTCCACTTGTACCCACTTTCAAAATGAATTAAAATAGGTTAATGGATGTGATCAGGATGATTTGCAGTATGACCGGGTTCGGACAAGCGAATCGTTCTTTTGCGGGATACAAGGTATTTATCGATGCCAAATCGGTCAATCATAGGTATTGTGAAGTGGCTGTCCGTTTGCCTAAGGAATGGGCGGCTTTTGAAGACGCTTTGAAGAAAACTGTGCTGCAAGCGGTAAAAAGAGGGCGCGTCGACGTCTTTATTACCGCTGAGCGCGAAGCGGTTTCATCCAGAAATGTGACCGTGGATTTTGCTTTAGCCGATGCTTATTTACAAGCAGCGGAGCTATTGAAGCAGCGCTACGGCTTCACAGAGAACCTTGAGCTTCAAGATGTATTGAAACTTCCCGACCTTGTACAAATGAAGGAAGAGCGCACCGATCCTGACGAACAGTTCGAGAAGGAGCTGTGTGCCTGCCTGCAAGAGGCTGTAGCCCGTTTATCTGACATGCGGCTTAGGGAAGGGGCATTTCTAGAACAGGACATCCGTGAACGTCTGACCGAGCTTAAGCGCGTCCATACGGAACTTCAAGCACTTGCTCCGCATGTGGTCCAAGATTATGCCGGCAAGCTCAGTGGCAGGATTCAATCCCTTATGCAAGAGCAAACGCCCGTGGATGAACAGCGTTTGGCTATGGAGATTGCGATATTCGCCGATCGTTCGAATGTCGACGAAGAGCTGACCCGGCTGCAAAGTCATTTCCAGCAGTTCGATCAATTGCTGGAAGGCAATGAGCCTGTGGGACGCAAGCTCGACTTCTTGATTCAAGAAATGAATCGCGAAGTGAACACCATCGGCTCCAAAGCGAATCATGCTGAGCTCACGACTAGAGTCATTCACATGAAAGCAGAGCTGGAGAAGATGAGAGAACAAATACAGAATATCGAGTGAAGCGGCATGAGGCTTCGCGAGGAGGAAGTTGAATGGCTATCAAATTAATCAATATCGGGTTCGGGAATATCGTATCGGCGAACCGCATTATCTCGATCGTCAGTCCGGAGTCGGCGCCGATCAAGAGAATCATTCAGGAAGCACGTGACCGTCACATGCTGATTGACGCTACATATGGTAGAAGAACCCGTGCCGTTATTATCACCGACAGCGATCATGTGATTTTGTCGGCGGTACAACCAGAGACGGTAGCGCATCGACTTTCCAACAAGGACGATGATCATGACGAGTAATACGAATACTCTCGATCGTGAGAGAGGCATTTTAATTGTATTGTCCGGTCCGTCCGGTGTAGGCAAGGGAACCGTCTGTGCGGCCTTGCGGCAGTGTTCGCCGGATATTGTTTACTCCGTTTCAGCAACCACGCGCGCCCCAAGACAAGGGGAAGTGGATGGCGTCAATTATTTTTTTAAGACTCGCGAACAATTTCAGCAGCTTATAGAAACCGATGAAGTGCTGGAGTGGGCTGAATATGTGGGCAACTTCTATGGAACGCCCCGTCGTTTTGTTGAAGATACGCTCCGTTCAGGTCAAGACGTCATTCTGGAAATTGAAGTGCAGGGCGCCTTGCAGGTGAAACAGAAGTTTCCGGAAGGTGTTTTCATCTTCCTGCTCCCGCCTTCGCTCGATGAGCTGCAGAATCGCATTGTCACGCGGGGGACGGAGACTGACGAAGTGATAAGAAGCCGTATGTCGGTCGCTGTGGATGAAATCCGCTTGATGGAACATTATGATTATGCCATCGTCAACGATCGTGTAGAAACCGCTTGTTCCAAAATACAGGCGATTCTGTCTGCCGAACATTGCAAAAAAGATCGCATGTATCCGAAAGTCATTCAATGGATTGGTGAGGTGAACTAAACATGTTATATCCTTCAATTGATAAGCTTCTTGATAAGGTTGACAGCAAGTACTCGTTGGTAGTAGCTGCCGCAAAGAGAGCAAGACTTCTGCGTGACGGAGCCAAATCCGATTTGAGAGGACAAAAATCCCATAAACAAGTCGGCGTTGCCTTAGAAGAACTTTATGGTGACTACATCGCTTACGAGAAAATTCAGTCTAAAGAAATCGTGAAATAACTGCTTCCCCTGACAACCCTAGCGGTTGTTATTTTTTTCTTTTTACTCATCATATTTTGGGGCTCCCCGCAAAGTCCTAAGCTTCGAAGCCGTACTTCACTTTGTGGGGGGAATTTAGGAGGATGCTCCATGGGTGTTCTGCAGGGTAAAACGATCGTACTTGGCGTATGTGGAGGCATTGCCGCCTATAAGGCTGCTGCGCTGACGAGTAAACTTACACAGGCTGGTGCCAAGGTACGGGTCATTATGACGGAGTCAGCGGTCCAATTTGTGGCGCCTCTGACATTCCAGACGTTATCGCGCCATCATGTTTTTGTCGATACCTTCGATGAAAAAGATCCCTCAGTCGTCTCGCATATTAACTTGGCAGACAGTGCCGACCTTGTTCTTGTTGCGCCAGCTACGGCAAATATGATCGGCAAATTGGCACTCGGTCTCGGCGATGACATGTTGAGCACAACGCTGCTAGCGGCCATGGCGCCAATCTGGGTGGCGCCAGCGATGAATGTGCACATGTATGCTAATCCGGCAGTGCAGCGAAACATGCAAACGCTAAGGAGTCGCGGCGTGCGTTTTATTGAGCCGGGAGAAGGTCAGCTCGCATGCGGTTATGTCGGAAAGGGGCGACTCGCAGAGCCTGAAGAAATTGTAGCTGCGGCCCTGCAACACTTTGCCGGTAGCGGATTGCTGCGAGGACGTCGTGTTCTTGTGACTGCGGGAGGCACTGTAGAACGGATCGATCCGGTTCGTTACATCACCAACGACTCCTCCGGAAAAATGGGCTATGCGATCGCAGAGGAAGCTGTACGGATGGGAGCCAGCGTCACTTTGGTGACGGGGCCAACTGCTTTACCAGCTCCAGAGGGGGTGGAGATCGTTCCTGTACAGTCCGCGTTGGATATGAGAGAAGCTGTCATGGCTCGATTGGAAACGGCTCATCTCATTATTAAAGCGGCTGCAGTCGCTGACTATCGGCCGGCTGTCGTAGCCGAGCAAAAGATAAAAAAGAAAGCAGACTCGCTCACGTTGGAGTTGGTCAAAAATCCAGACATTCTGCAGGAGATCGGTACGCTGAAACAAGATCAGTTTGTTGTCGGTTTCGCTGCTGAGACCGAACGTCTGGATGAGCATGCGCTTGATAAGTTGAAGCGTAAAAACTGCGACCTTATCGTTGGAAATGATGTATCCCAAGAAGGCGCAGGCTTTAGCGGGGATACGAATGTGGTCAGGATTTTTGATCGAAACGGGCTAGTCGAGGCCTTGCCTTTACAAAGCAAAAAAGATGTTGCGCGCCGGCTGCTGGAGTTGGCGGCGGAGCGCATGCAATCTTGATTGTCGTGGTTCTAGCTCAGGAAACAAGTTTTGCTGAAGCAAAACTCGAAGGAGAATGTGGATGTATGCGAAAGTCATTGTTGATGTTCCAGCGAAGCAAACCAATCGGGCGTTTGACTATGAAGTTCCTGCTGCCCTGCGTAGATGGGTTGAAGTAGGCAGCCGTGTCGGCGTGCCCTTTGGCCCCCGAGTTCTGCAAGGATTCGTCATTGAATTAAGCGAAGAAACGAACATGGATGCCAAGCGGATTAAACCGATTCAGAACGTGATGGATCTGGTTCCGCCTCTGACCGAAGAACTTGTCGGACTCGGCAGGTGGCTCAGCCGGATGTACTTGTGCCACGAGGTCACGGCATTGCAGGCGATGCTGCCTGCTGCTCTAAAAGCAAAATACGAACGAGCCATCTCCATTGGAAATGGAACTAGCGAGCAATCGCAATTGAACCTGCCCGATTTACAGGAGATCCTTAGCTTTGTACGTGCAAAGGGAACTGTACCGATGGAAACGTTGATGGAGCGTTTTGCTCACGAGGGATTGCTCATTAAGCAGCTCTTATCCAGTGGCGTCCTTGCGGAAGTCCAGGTGGTTAAAGACCGCATGGCGACCAAGAAGGCGCTGACGGTGTTTCCGCCGGACGGGGGCAAGGGCTTGGAAGAAGCGCTTAACGAGCTGCCGGCTAGGGCGAACAAGCAGCAAGATGTACTGCGGTACCTCCTCGAGCATCCGCATGCGATTCGGCTCACGGAACTGATGGAGACGGTACAGGTAGGCGCTAGTACTGTTAAAAGCTTGGCGGACCGCGGTTGGATTGAGCTGCGAGAAGTCGAAGTGCTGCGCGACCCTTATGCAGGGCGTTCTTTCGCACGTACGAAGCCGCTTCCTTTGACCGAGGAGCAAAGCAGTGTTTTCAGCGAAATTCGAAGAAGCGTCGCAGAGCGAAGACATGAAGTATTTCTGCTTCACGGGGTAACCGGCAGCGGAAAAACGGAGGTCTATTTACAGTCAATTCAAGAATGTCTCGATCAAGGTAGAGAAGCCATCGTGCTGGTACCCGAAATTTCGTTGACACCGCAGATGGTGGAGCGTTTTAAAGGTCGGTTCGGTGATCTGGTCGCCGTGCTTCACAGCCGCTTGTCGAACGGTGAACGATACGATGAGTGGCGAAAAATCACCCGTAAGCAAGTCAAAGTGGTCATCGGCGCTCGCTCGGCCATTTTTGCCCCTTTTACTCAAATTGGACTCATTATCATAGATGAAGAGCACGAATCTTCCTACAAGCAAGAGGAAAGTCCGAAATATCACGCAAGGGACGTTTCTGTTGAAAGGGCGAAACAGCATGGCGCTGCCGTCGTCTTGGGTTCCGCAACGCCGTCTCTCGAGAGCATGCAGAAAACGATGCGTACCCGTGACGTAGTGAATCCGCCTTACCGACTGTTAACGATGAAGGAAAGAGTCGCCGGCAGACCATTGCCGACGGTTAACATTGTTGATATGCGTGAAGAGCTGAAAAGCGGAAATCGCTCGATGTTCAGCAAATCCCTGTATAAAGCTATCGAAGAACGGTTACAAAAGAAAGAACAGACCGTTTTGCTGCTCAACCGGCGCGGGTATGCCACTTTCGTTATGTGCCGCACCTGCGGATTCGTTTCCAGTTGTCCGCATTGCGATATATCGCTTACTTACCACCAAAGCTCGCGTATGCTGCGATGTCATTATTGCGGTTATGCCGAACGGGAAGTCAAACAATGTCCGAATTGCACATCGGAGCATATCCGTCATTTCGGGACGGGAACACAGCGTGTGGAAGAGGAACTCGGTAAACTGTTTCCCGGTATTCGCGTCATTCGGATGGACGTAGATACGACAACTGAAAAAGGTTCCCATGAAAAGTGGCTGACGATGTTTCGTGAAAAGCAGGCCGATGTGCTGCTCGGTACCCAGATGGTCGCCAAAGGATTGGATTTTCCCGATGTGACGCTG
Organism: Paenibacillus sp. GCM10027628; assembly: GCF_042676385.1. Lineage (NCBI taxonomy): Bacteria > Bacillati > Bacillota > Bacilli > Caryophanales > Paenibacillaceae > Paenibacillus > Paenibacillus sp. GCM10027628. Next base: position 259,771 of record NZ_JBHTHA010000036.1, on the reverse strand, counting down.
GTGGGCGTTATTGCAGCAGATACGGTACTTAATTTGCCTGATTTCCGCTCGGCGGAACGGACGTTTCAACTATTGACGCAGGTTGCCGGCAGGGCAGGACGTCATGAAAAGCTAGGAGAAGTATTTGTACAGACCTATACACCCGAGCATTACAGTGTACAATGTGCGAGTCAGCATGATTACATGGCTTTTGCGCAGCATGAACTGGATATCCGGGCAAATTTGGATTATCCACCGTATCACCGGTTGATTCTCATCACTTTTTCTCATGAAGAAGTACCTTTATTGGTGCGGTCTGCGGAGGCATTTGTGACCAGGCTCAAAGAGCTTGCGCAAGAGCAAATGAACAGGCCGGTTGATCTCTTTTCGAACATGGCAGCATCCTCTGATACGTTCAGTATGGACGTCTTGGGGCCTGTTGCATCGCCAATTTCCCGAATCAAAGATAGATATCGATTCCAATGCGTGGTAAAATATCGGGGGGAAGCTCAGGCTTCAGAGCTTGTTGGCCGAACCGTTGCGTGGTTTGAAGAACGTTCAGCGAAGGAAAAATTGCAAATCAGCGTCGATGTCGACCCGCAATATTTGATGTAAACTATATAAATCATAGAGAAGACTTCAGAGGTAGGTGCACGTTATGGCTATTCGTATTATTGTTAAAGATCCGGATCCTGTACTGCGGGAGAAGGCGATTACCGTTACTAAATTCAATGCCAATCTGCATAAGCTGCTCGACGATATGGCAGACACGATGTACGATGCTGAGGGCGTAGGCTTAGCTGCTCCGCAAATCGGTATTTTAAAACGCGTGATTGTGATGGATTGCGGAGATGAGCATGGCGGCTTAATCGAAATGGTAAACCCGGAAATCGTCACATCCAGCGGGGAGCAAATCGGGCCGGAAGGCTGCTTGAGTATTCCAGGGATTCGCGGGGATGTCAGCAGACCGATGAACGTAACGGCCAAAGGACAGGACCGTCACGGCAATCCGATTGAGATTACGGGGACAGAGCTGCTTGCGCGCTGTATTTTCCATGAAATCGATCATTTGAATGGTGTTCTGTTTACGGATTTGGCGACCAGAACGTATACAAGCGAAGAAGAGGAAGAAGACGAGTGAACATTATTTTTATGGGCACGCCTGATTTTGCGGTACCCTCTTTGCGATTGCTCTTGGAGGAAGGGTACAACGTGACAGCTGTTGTGACGCAGCCGGACCGGCCGAAAGGACGCAAACGCGTCTTGACGCCGCCGCCTGTAAAGGTGGAAGCGGAAAAGCACGGGATTCCCGTGCTTCAACCGGAGAAGCTGCGCCATGCCGATTCCGTCGAGGTTCTGCGTCAATTGAAGCCGGACTTGATTGTTACGGCTGCATATGGACAGATTCTACCAAAGTCGGTATTGGAACTGCCGGAATATGGCTGTATCAACATCCATGCCTCTTTGCTGCCGAAATATCGGGGCGGCGCTCCGATTCATCATGCCATCCTGCGCGGTGAACAAGTAACGGGAGTCACGATCATGTACATGGCCGAAGGTTTGGACACCGGTGATATGATCAGCAAAGTGGAAGTTGCCATCGAAGACACCGATACGACAGGAACGATGTTTGAAAAGCTGAGCATAGCCGGCGCGGATCTATTGAAGCGTACGTTGCCGGATTTGCTGGCAGGACGTTTGCAAGCTGTTGCGCAAAACGAAGCGGATGCCGTCTATTCACCAAACATCCGCAGGGAAGATGAGCTGATCGACTGGTCGCGTTCCGCGTTGGAAATTTGGAATCAAATTCGCGGCTTGAACCCCTTTCCGGGCGCTTATACGCTCTGGAACGGGGATGTGATGAAAGTTTGGGCGAGCGCGAATCCGAAGGCAGATCAGCCGAAGAGACGCAGCTCGGAACAAGCTGGCGGCGCAACGCCCGGCACGGTTCTGAACAGCAGCGAGCTCGGACTTGAGGTCATGACCGGAGACGGAACGCTGTGGCTTACGGAGATTCAACCTTCGGGTAAAAAAGCCATGCAAGTATCGGAATTCATCCGTGGCATCAAGATACCAGACGGTACCGTATTAGGTAATTAACTATATAAAAAGAGGTATTGCATTTGGCTACGCAAAAACCAACCCGTCCGCAAACCGGACCTAACCACAAGCCGCAAGGGGCCCGCAAGCCCTCTGCTTCCAAGCCATCACCAAGCGCTGCGAAGAGCAGCGCTGTTAAGCGTTCTGCCCGCGAAGCGGCGCTGGATGTACTGGTTCGCGTGGAAGAGGATCAATCCTACAGCAACCTGCTGCTCAACCAAACGCTGCAAAAACATGCGCTGGAACGAGCTGACGCAGGACTGGCGACAGAGCTTGTTTATGGGACGATCGGACGTAAAAATACAATCGATTTCTTTCTGGAGCGCTTTGTCAGCAAAGGGCTCGGAAAGTTGGAGCCGTGGGTAAGGTGCTTACTGCGGCTTAGTTTTTATCAGCTTTACTATTTGGACCGCATCCCCGACCATGCGGTCGTCAGCGAAGCGGTCAACATCGCCAAGCGCCGAGGGCATCAAGGCATCTCGGGGATGGTTAACGGCGTGCTGCGGGCTGTCCTTCGCAGCAAAAACGAGCTCACGCTGCCGGCTGCGCTCGGCGACGTGAAGCGCATCGCGCTGAGCCATTCCCATCCGGAATGGCTCGTGCGCCGCTGGATCCGCCAGCTGGGGCCCGAGCTGACGGAACAGATCTGTGCGGCGAACAATGAGCCGCCGCACGTGAGTATCCGCGCGAACGCGAGGCGCCGAAGCCGCCAGCAGCTCTTGGAGCAGCTGCTGGCGAGCGGCCTTCACGCGGAAGCGTCGCAGTTGGCCCCGGCCGGCATCCTGGTGCACGGGGCCGGGAACATGGCGTTAGTCCCCGGCTTTCAGCAAGGGGACTTCTCGATCCAGGACGAGAGCTCGATGCTCGTCGCCGAGGCTCTGGATCCGCGTCCAGGCATGAAGGTGCTGGACTGCTGTGCCGCCCCGGGCGGCAAGACGGCCCACATCGCCGAGAAAATGGACGATGTGGGTCAGATCTGGGCTTGTGATCTGCATGAGCACAAGCAGAAGCTGATCGCCGACCAGGCGGAGCGTCTTGGACTGAAGTCCATTCAGACGCTGGTCATGGATGCGGCGAATTTGAATGAGCACTTTGCGGCGGAGTCGTTCGACCGCATTCTGCTCGACGCTCCCTGCTCAGGGCTGGGCGTGATCCGGCGCAAGCCGGATCTGAAGTGGGCCAAGCAGGAAGCGGAAATCGCAGAGATTAGCGAGCTGCAGCACGCTATTCTGAGCAAGGTCCATCGCCTGCTGAAACCCGGCGGCGTGTTGGTGTACAGCACGTGCACGATCGAGCACGCTGAGAATGAGGGCATGATCGAGCGTTTCCTCGCCGATCATGATGAATTTGAGCTTGCGTCGCTGCCTGAGGGAGCCTTCGCTGGCATTGATCCAAAGGCGGCAGCATCCGGCATGGTGCAGATTTTGCCGCAGCAGTATCATTCCGACGGATTCTTCATCGCGCGTCTTCGTAAGCGATCTTAGGGAGCTTCGTATTGGCGACCTGCATTTTGTGTAGGATGCTTGGTGAAACCGGCGTTTGAGTCGCGATGAATCCAGCTTCAATCTTTGACGGCCCGAATCGAGTATGAATGACACGGGGACGTGTGTTCGTCCCCTTTTTGTGATAAAATAGATAAGATGAGCAATAAAAATATACGAAATAACTACAGGTTGTGATGAGATGTCAATGAAACCATATGAGAAAGAAAAACCATTCGTTTATGATTTAAACTGGGATGAGTGGCAAAGCTGGGTCAAAGAGAACGGCGAATCTTCCTTTCGCGCCGGGCAAATTTTTGATTGGCTCTATATTAAGCGGGTATTTAGTTTTGATGAGATGACGAACCTGCCGAAGACGCTGCGCGATAAACTCAAAGATCAATTCGAGTTCGTGACTCTGACCGAGATCGCCAAGTATGAATCGCAGGACGGTACCGTCAAATTCTTGTTCGAACTCGAAGACAAGAACGCGATCGAAACCGTTGTCATGAAGCACAATTACGGTAATAGCATTTGCGTAACTACGCAGGTGGGCTGTCGCGTCGGCTGTACATTCTGTGCATCTACACTAGGCGGGCTCAAGCGCGATTTGCGTCCGGGCGAAATTGTCGCCCAGGTTGTTAAAGCGCAAAAGCTGCTTGACGAAAAACAAGAACGGATCAGTTCTATTGTCATCATGGGGATTGGCGAACCGTTTGAGAATTATGAAGCGACGATGAATTTTCTGCGCATCATGATTCATCCGAAGGGGCTTAACATCGGCCAGCGTCATATTACGGTATCGACAAGCGGCATCGTGCCGAATATTTACAAGTTCGCGGACGAGAATTTACAGGTGAATTTGGCGATCTCGATTCATGCGCCGAACGATGAGCTTCGTTCCAAATTGATGCCGGTCAACCGCAGATTTCCATTTGCTGATTTGATCGAAGCCTGCAAGTATTACATCGCCAAGACGGGCCGGCGAATTACGTTTGAATATGCGTTAATGGGTGAAGTGAACGATCAGCCTGAACATGCCGAAGAACTGGCGCGGGTGCTGAAGGAAATGCCGCTTAGCCATGTGAACCTGATTCCGGTTAACTTTGTGGCTGAACGCGACTTCAAACGCACACCCAGGGACGATATTTTTACGTTCCAACGCATTCTCGAGAAGGGCAAAATTAATGCGACCATACGCCGTGAACAAGGTAGCGATATTGCTGCCGCCTGCGGACAACTAAGGGCCAAGCATATGGAGAGCAAGTAATGAGGTGAAATCGGGATGAAGATGGTGAGCCGTACCGATATCGGCAAGGTTCGGTTAGTTAACGAGGACCGTGCCGCCATTCATCAAGAACTGAATGGACTTTCTCTGGCCATCGTTGCCGATGGCATGGGGGGACATCAAGCCGGGGACATCGCCAGCCAAATGGCGATCGAATTCATTGAAGCTCAGCTGCAAACGATCCATTGGGGAATGCCCGTGGAAGAATGTAAGCAGGCACTGAAGCATGCGATTGAGATGGCGAATGAGAAAATCTATGAATTCGCCTCCCAGAAGGAAAATTATCATGGTATGGGGACGACGGTCGTCGCGATTGTCGTTTCTCAAGAGCTTTTGATTATTGGACATATTGGCGACAGCCGGGCTTACAAAATTAACAACGAGGCCATCACGCAGCTGACTGAAGATCATTCTCTCGTCTATGAGCTGGTCAAAAACGGTCAAATTACGCCTGAAGAAGCTGATCATCATCCAAGACGAAACTGGATCACCCGTGCGTTAGGCACAGAACCCGGCGTAGAGGTTGATCTGTATGAATATGCTTGGCGGCCGGGGGATAAGATTCTTATCTGCTCGGACGGTCTCAGCGGACTCGTGGAATCCAGTGACATCTGGCACATCGTCAAGTCCAACAAAAACTTGGAAGAAGCAGCTGATTTATTAATCCGCCGCGCGCTTGATGCGGGCGGAGATGATAACGTAACGGTAGTTTTACTGGCACACGATCATGATGAAGACGAAGAAAAGGGGTGATGAGGGTTGATCGGTAAAAAGCTTGGAGGCCGCTATGAAATACTGGAGAGAATCGGCGGAGGCGGCATGGCTTTGGTGTATAAAGGGCATGATCTCTTACTTAATCGCAAAGTCGCCGTGAAAGTGCTGCGTTCGCAGTATGTGCATGACGAAGAGTTTATACGTCGTTTCCGCAGAGAAGCTCAAGCAGCCGCTTCACTGTCTCATCCGAATGTCGTCAGCATCTATGACGTCGGGCAAGAAGGCGAAGTTCATTACATCGTGATGGAATACATAGAGGGCACGACCTTGAACGATTTGATCAAGGAAAAAGCCCCTTTGCAAGTAGAAGATGCAGTCCATTTCGCCAGCCAAATCGCTGACGCGTTGGATCACGCCCATCATAATGAAATTATTCACCGCGATATTAAACCGCATAACATTTTGATCGGTAAAAATGGCCGCGTCAAGGTGACGGATTTTGGTATTGCCCGCGCAGCGACTTCTTCAACGATAACGCAAACCGGGTCCGTTGTCGGATCGGTGCATTATTTTTCCCCGGAGCATGCAAAAGGGACGAATACGGGCGAAAAATCCGATTTGTATTCGCTTGGCATCGTCATGTACCAGATGTTAACGGCCAGATTGCCGTTCCTTGGAGAAAGTCCGATCAGCGTAGCGCTCAAACATCTGCAGGAAGATGTCGAAGAGCCTCGCAAAGTTAATCCTTTAATTCCGCAGAGCGTGGAAAATATTATTTTGAAGGCGATGCGTAAAAAGCCGGAAGAACGATATCAATCGGCGAAGCAGATGATGGCGGATTTGGATACATGCCTCAGTGCGGATCGCAGGAATGAACCAAAGGTCGCGTTCTGGGATGCAGATGGTATGGATGAGGAGCGAACGCTGGTCATGCCGGCTATTCGTCCAAACCAGCTTGGCGATTTCAAGGACGATGAGTTCGAAACGCCGGCGGGACGCGAAGAACCGCAAGCAGCCAAGCGAAACAGTTGGATCAAGCCAACGATCTGGATCGTCATTTTGCTCATCATCCTAGGAGGCATGTGGTATTTGGTCGGGTATGTGAAAAATATGTTTGCGATCGAAACCGTTGATGTTCCGAATGTCGTTAACAAACCGCTTACTCAGGCGCAAGCTGATCTGACAGCTGCGAAGTTGGGATGGACCATTGAGCATGATACGGTCAGCAAACTGCCGAAAGACACCGTCGTTCGGCAAGACCCGTCCGGGATGAGAATGAATGTAGGAACGAAAGTAACTTTATACGTCAGTGACGGCGTTCCTAAAGTAAAAATGGAAAATTTTGTTGGGCAGAAAATTAACGATGCGAAGTTGAAACTTCAAGCGCTCGGTATCAAGGATGAGCAAATTTCGATTGTCCCGGGAACAACCGAGGATACGCCTGACATCGTTCAAAAGCAAACGCCGCTGGTCGGCGAAGAATTTGAAGTGGAAAAGGCGGCAATCACCTTTACCGTAAGTAAGGCTAAGGAATCTTTCAAAATGCCTGACCTTGTCGGAATGACCGAAAAAGACGCAAAAGATCAAATTGCGAAGCTGAATCTTAAGCTTGCCGTTAATGCCATTACTCGTGAGAAAACTTATAAACAGCCGAAAGGGAAAGTCATCGATCAATTTCCTTATCGGAAAAATCAAGACGTGTCGGCGGGGTCAGAAATCACCAGCCTTGTCATCAGCGACGGATTACCTGAAGATGCCGGACAATTGAATGTCAGCATCCCTGTTAAACCGACGGAGGAAGGCAAGGATTCTGAGTTCAAAATCGTCGTTAGTGATGCCCAATACGACAACTTTGAATATAAAACGGAAAAAGTATCGAAACCGCAAAATCTGGATGTTAAAGTCATCGTTTCTCCGGATAAAAAGGCTGTGATTCTGATCAAAGAAGGCGACAACCTGGTGAACTCGATTACTCGCACATACCAAGATTACTTGGATCAAAAAAATGGCAAGACCGTTTCACCGAATCCATCTCCTACCCCAGGAGGATCGCCTAAGCAGCAAAACAACGGACCGGCAATTCCAGCCGGCGGCACCGGCAGCGGGCAGACGGGCGGCAACGCCTCCAAACCAGGCAATGGAGGAGGCAATTAATGCCACAGGGAGTTATTGTTAAGGCATTAAGCGGCTATTACTATGTTTTGCCCGAAGGGGCGGATCTCCGAACTGCGGACACGATTACGTGCCGTGCGCGAGGTGTTTTCAAGAAAAAAAATGTATCTCCGCTTGTCGGAGATCAAGTGACTTACGAGCTGACGGAGAACGGGGAAGGAACGGTGACCGAACTCTTCCCTCGAACGTCGGAGCTCATCCGGCCGCCGATTGCCAATGTGAATCTGGTTGTACTCGTCTTCGCGGTCACGGAGCCTGTTCTGAATTTGCAACTGCTTGACAAATTTCTTGTTCATATTGAGCATACAGGCATAGATGTGCTGCTGTGCTTTACAAAAAGCGATTTGCTCGCGAATGGAGAATCTACTGCGCCCAAAGAAATGACGATTTCTGAGTTGGACCGGATCAGCAAACTATATGAAGAAATCGGTTATGATGTTTTGATGACGAGTTCGAAACTGCACGAAGGCGTTGAGGCGATTCAGCAGCGTTTGAAGGGGACGGTTAGTGTGTTTGCCGGACAATCCGGTGTCGGAAAATCTTCACTGCTTAATGAAATGATCAGCGGGCTGGAGCTGGAAACGAACGCTATCAGTCAGCGCCTGGGCAGAGGAAAGCATACGACACGTCATGTGGAGCTGCTTCCTCTAGAAGATGGCGGCTTTGTGGCGGACACCCCCGGCTTCAGCCAATTGGATTTTATGGAGCTGGAGGTGGAGGACCTGGGCGGCTGCTTTAAGGAGTTCGCGGCGGTTGCGGATGGCTGCAAATTCAGAGGTTGTCTGCATCTGCACGAACCGAACTGCAAAGTGCGTGAAGCCGTTTCCGAAGGGACGATAGCTGCTTCGAGGTATGATCATTACCTCTTGTTTTTAAATGAAATGAAGGATCGGAAGAGGAGGTATTAAACGGATGGTATACGTGGCACCTTCGATTTTATCAGCCGACTTTGCTAAGCTCGGGGAAGAGATTAAGGAAGTGGAGCTTGGGGGGGCGGACTGGATACACGTGGATGTAATGGATGGTCATTTTGTGCCGAATATTACGATTGGCCCGCTAGTCGTTGACGCCATTCGCCCGATAACCAAGCTGCCGCTTGACGTACATTTGATGATTGAGCAGCCGGATCGCTATATTCCGGATTTTGTGAAAGCAGGAGCCGATTTGATTTCCGTTCATGTAGAAGCGTGTACGCATCTGCACCGGACGCTGCATTTGATTAAGCAAAGCGGCATCAAGGCGGGTGTCGTGTTGAACCCTGCAACGCCAATTTCGATGATCGAGCACGTGCTTGACGAACAGTTGGATTTGGTATTGATCATGACAGTCAACCCAGGCTTTGGCGGGCAGGCATTTATACCCGGTATGCTGAACAAAATTCGTGCTTTGCGGGACCAAGCGAATGCCAAGGGTCTGCAGGATCTGCATATCGAAGTAGACGGCGGCATTAATGAGGTCACGGCGCGTCAGGTGGTGGATGCCGGGGCAAACGTGCTAGTTGCAGGTAACGCCATTTATGGGCAGCATAACCGCGCTGAGGTCATAAGCCGAATTCGCGGGTAAGAGGGGAGCGGGGGACGGATGAGAATTCTCTGGTTGCTCATCTACAGCCTCATTTGCGGAGTGCTGCTGACGCTTTATACGAACATACATGATATGTCGAAATTCTTGTTTTCTCTGGGAGCTCTGTATGCGGGTATTCGATTTTTCCGCCGGTTCGAGCAAATAGGACTTCGCATATGGTTTATCGTGCTTTCTGTTGTTCTATACTTTATTTTCAGTTTAGGTTCTGCGCTTTACACGCATATGAGCATAACCCCATAGAAGCCGCATACATATAGTTACAAGAGTGATACGCTCTTGTAGCTTTTTTTGCTTTCTGGAAGCGAAGCGATTTTTAAGGGAGCGAGTAAATAGAAGGCACTTTTTTACGGTCCGGGCATATACTGTTGTAACGATGCTGAGGAGCAGTGATGCGACCTGTGAAACTTAATCTTGCGCAATAAAGTAACCAGGTAATCTCGAGCTAATTTGAAGATGAAAGTTTGCTTGCGAAACTCGGAGCGACGAAGTAAGTTTTCTTGCGAAAACGCTAAGGAGGGGTAGGGTATGAAGTTCTACACAATCAAACTACCAAAATTTTTGGGTGGATTCGTGAAGGCCGTGCTTAATACGTTTAGCAAAAACTAGGCTGGCACCATACTTGACCCAGAAATGCAAAAAAAGCACCTTAAAGGTGCTTTTTGTCTATTAGTTGACGATTTTACACTGCTTCGCAAGTGTAAAATCGCAACAGCTTGCCGCGATTAAACGCGAGTCACTTTACCGGATTTCAACGCACGAGCGCTTACGTAAACACGTTTAGGTTTACCATCAACGAGGATGCGAACCTTTTGAACGTTAACTCCCCAAGTACGCTTGTTTTTATTGTTAGCGTGGGACACGTGATTTCCAGTGCCTGGACTTTTACCTGTAATAAAGCATTTGCGGGACATGTATGACACCTCCTTCGGCAGTATACAAAGCAGCCTGGGTGGCAAGCCTAAGCTTGACTTGACAGCTTTCCTCAAATTTCATCTCGGTTTTAAATTATTTTTAATAAACCGCAAAAACATACTTAGATATAATAGCATAGCGCGAGCGACCTAGTCAACGAAATGCCTGTTTTTTTGCCGTTTATTTATTTATTATGTTATAGTACAATGAAGATTAGTCCATAATCCATACATAGAGAGTTAAGTTTTGCCAGCGCGAAACTAAGGAAACTCGAAGGAGTTGTTGAATCATGCCGATTGAGATCACGACCGAATACGGAAAAGTTACCGTTACCAATGAAGTAATTGCAACTCTGGCAGGATCTGCTGCCTTGGATTGTTATGGACTTGTTGGTATGGCAACTAGAAAACAGCTGAAGGATGGAATCGCAGAACTGCTTGGCCGGGACAATTTGACCCGCGGCGTCGAAGTACGTCGAGAAAACGAGCGACTCGAAATCGATCTTTATATTATTGTCAGCTACGGCACTAAGATATCCGTTGTCGCGGGTAATGTGCAAACCAAGGTTAAATATATTTTAAATGAAGTTGTTGGACTTCAAGTGGACGACGTGAATATTTTTGTGCAAGGCGTTCGTGTTGCTAAGTAAAAGCCCCGATACCCAGGAAGGAGAATCGCTTTGAGTAAGCGCTTTATTTCAATAAATGGAAATGACTTCACTGCCATGGTTTTGGCGGGTGCAGATAACCTTCGCCGACATGTAGACAAGGTTAACGGATTAAATGTATTCCCTGTACCCGACGGAGACACCGGCACCAACATGAATCTGACAATCACCTCCGGGGTGGAGGAACTGAAAAAGAAGCCATCCTCTCATATTGGGAAAGCCGCTGATGCGTTGTCTAAAGGGTTACTGATGGGCGCAAGAGGAAACTCAGGCGTTATTTTGTCGCAGCTGTTTCGCGGTTTCGCGAAGCACGTGCATGATTTGGAGACTGTGAACGTACAGCAATTTGCGGCAGCTTTGCAGCAAGGCGTAGAAACAGCATATAAAGCGGTTGTCAAACCTGTGGAAGGTACCATTTTGACGGTGTCGAAGGAAGCGGCTAAGCATGCGGTGCAGTATCGACGCGGCGGAGACTTGGTGGATCTGATGCAGGAAGTGCTGAGCAAAGCGAAGGAAGCCCTCGCCAGAACGCCTGAGCAGCTTCCTGTGCTCAAACAGGTCGGTGTCGTTGATGCGGGAGGACAAGGCTTAGTTTGTGTCTATGAAGGCTTTGTTACTGCACTGAACGGCGGCCTTGCCGATATTAGCGATGAATATGCAACAATGGATACGACGCTCGATCATGTATCGGTTGTACCGGCGATTAATTTGGCTAAAGAAGCTCATGCACTACTTCCCGCACAAGCTCATTTGGCTACGGAAGATATCGTATTCGGTTATTGTACGGAGTTCATGTTGACGATTCAGCCTGGCAAAGTTAAAGGATTCTCGTTCGAAGAGAACACTTTTCGAGATCAGTTGAGCAAGCTGGGAGATTCTCTTCTTGTCGTAGCCGATGACGAGTTGGTGAAAGTCCACATTCATGCCGAGTATCCGGGTGAAGTGATGAACCAGGCAATGAATTACGGGGCTCTAAGCCGTATCAAAATTGAAAATATGCGCGATCAGCATTCACATATATTGGAAGATGCAGCTGTTGGGTATGCGGCTCCGGAAGAGGCTGCAGTAGACATCGTCGTTCCTAACGCTCCTGTCGTTGCTAGCAAACCTTATGGTTTTGTTGCGGTGGCGCTTGGCGGCGGCATAACTGATATTTTAACGAGTGTCGGGGTCGATGTCGTGCTTTCCGGCGGACAGACAATGAATCCAAGTACGGAGGACATCGTTAATGCAGTGAATAGCATTCATGCGGAAACTGTTTTCGTGCTGCCAAACAATTCAAATATTATTTTAGCTGCGCAACAAGCAGCTGGGTTGGTTGAAGGTAAGACGCTTGTCGTTATCCCGTCCAAATCCATTCCGCAGGGGCTCGCAGCTATTCTGGCGTTCCAGGAGAAGGCGGATGCGGCGACCAATACGGAAGCTATGAACGATTCATTGAAGCGCGTAAAATCGGGCCAAGTCACTTACGCCGTGCGGGATACGAACATGGATGGCATTGATATCAAACAGGGCCATTTTATCGGTATCCAAGATGGGCGCATTGTCAGCTCTCAACCGAGCTTGATGGACGCTTGCAAAAAGCTGCTTCAGGAAATGATCGAGGACGGCAATGAAATCGTTACGATCCTTACCGGAGAAGACGCTAAAGAGGAAGAGACCATAGAGCTGGAAGCATTTATTCATGAAATGTATCCGGAAATGGAAATTGAACTTCATCCGGGCGGACAGCCCCTATACGCTTATTTGTTCTCGGTGGAGTAGTAAAAATTGAAATGGGGTGACCCCTGTTTGAGTAAAGTTCGGATCGTAACTGATAGTACAGCGGACATTCCTCTCGCAGTAAGGCAAGAGCTGAACATCGAGATGGTGCCGCTGAAGATACATTTTGGCAGTGAAGAATACCTGGATGCGGTGACTTTGCAGTCGGATCAATTTTACGAGAAACTGAGAACTTCTGCACATTTCCCTAGGACCTCACAGCCTTCTCCGGCAGAATTTTTGAATTTGTACCACAGGCTGCTGGAAGAGCCCGATACCGAGGTCATCTCCATCCATTTGTCATCAGCCCTTAGCGGGACTTATCAGTCTGCTCTGCTGGCTTCTACTATGCTTGAAGATTCCACGGGCAAGGTGCATGTGGTTGACTCTCGATCTGCTTCTTATGGGATCGGGGCGCTCGTTGTTGCGGCTGCGAAAGCTGCTCAGTCGGGGCAAAGCACGGATCAAATTTTGCAATTGGTTCGAACGATGAGAGAGAACTATTACATCTATTTTTTAGTGGATACGCTTGAATTTCTGCAAAAAGGCGGTAGAATCGGCAAGGCATCAGCTTTGTTAGGTTCTTTGCTGAACATTAAACCGATTCTATCGATTGATTCGGAGGGAGAGGTCGCAGCTATTGAAAAGGTTCGCGGCCACAAAAAAGCGATTGCCCGAATCCTGGAGCTGCTGGCGGAAGATTTGGCAGGGGACAGCATTCAAACGCTCCATATCGCGCACGCGAATAATTTGGAAGGCGCGGAACAGCTGCGTGAGGTTATTATCCAGCACTTTACTGTGCTGCATGTGGATTATATCACACTCGGACCTGTCATCGGTGCACATGCCGGTCCTGGGACGATCGCAGCTTTCGTGAGTAAGGTGTAGCAGGATGGATTTGAATCAGTGTGCAGTACGCGAAGTCCATGGCATTGGCGCTCAAAAAGCAGTTGAGCTAAATGCCATGGGCATTTTTACGGTTATGGATTTATTGGAATATGTCCCGTTTCGCTACGAGGACTATACGGTACGGGATTTAGCAAGTGTAAAAGACGGCGACCGGGTGACGGTACAGGGCGTTATTATTGGGGAGCCGGTGCTGCAGCGTTACAGCGGCAAATCCCGGCTATCCTGCAAGGTGATGGTCGATCAGTTTCTGTTGACGGCGGTATGGTTCAACCGCCATTTCTTGAAAGACCGCTTGCGACCGCAGCAGGAGATCGTACTCACCGGCAAGTGGGATGGCAAGCGCAGGCAAATGAGCGTGTCCGATTCGGAGTTCCCCGGACAAGGCGCATCTAAAACCGGCACCGTTCAGCCGGTGTATTCGGTTGCAGGCTCCATTACGCAAAAGTGGATGCGTAAGGCGATAGGGCAGGCGCTGACGCAGTACAGCGCCTTAATCCTTGAGGTGCTGCCGGCAGAGCTAGTCAGCCGGTACGGGTTTATGCCGCGCGGCAAGGCGCTGTCCGTCATCCACACGCCAAGCGGTGTGGATGAAGGCAAGCAGGCGCGTCGGCGCATGGTGTACGAGGAGCTGTTCCTATTCCAGCTCAAGCTGCAAGCTTACCGCGCGGTGACGCGAAGCCGCGCGGACGGGGCGAAACAGCAGGTGGATCTGCCTGCTGTCCGAGCCTTCGTGCGCGCACTTCCGTTCCAGCTGACGGAGTCGCAGAAGAAGGTCGTCGGCGAGATCCTGCACGATATGCAGGAGCCGTACTGCATGAACCGATTGCTCCAAGGCGACGTCGGAGCGGGGAAGACTGTCGTCGCAGCGATAGCGCTTTATGCGACGGTAAAAGCCGGCTACCAGGGAGCGCTCATGGTGCCGACGGAAATTCTCGCCGAGCAGCACAAGCGCTCGCTTGACAAGATGTTTGAGCCTTATGGTCTGCAAGTGGCGCTGCTGACGGGCAGCTCCACGGACCGCCAACGGCGGGATATACTAGCCTCCCTGCAAATGGGCATGATCGACGTCATCGTCGGCACTCATGCGCTTATCCAGGAGGACGTGTACTTCCGCCAGTTGGGGCTTGTCGTCACCGACGAGCAGCACCGCTTTGGGGTGAATCAGCGCAGCATTCTGCGGCGCAAGGGGATGAACCCTGACGTGCTGACGATGACGGCGACACCAATCCCGCGTACGCTGGCGATTACGGCGTTCGGCGATATGGACGTATCGACGCTGCGCGAACTCCCGAAAGGGCGGAAGCCGATCAAGACATACGCCGTTCAGCATTCGATGCTGGAGCGTGTGCTGGGCTTCATCCAGCGCGAAGTCGCGGCGGGGCGGCAGGCTTACGTCATCTGTCCGCTTATCGAAGAGTCGGACAAGCTCGATGTGCAGAATGCCATCGACGTTCATATCCAACTGCAGCAGCATTTTCCTCAGATGCGGATTGGCCTGTTGCACGGACGAATGAGCGCGCAGGAGAAGGAAGCGATCATGCGCGAGTTCAAAGAGGGCAATGTATCCGCTTTGGTATCGACCACGGTCATCGAGGTTGGCGTGGACGTGCCCAATGCCACGCTGATGGTGATTTACGACGCCGACCGCTTCGGCCTGTCACAGCTGCATCAGCTTCGCGGGCGGGTCGGCCGCGGCGAGCATCAGTCCTTCTGCGTGCTTATCGCCGACCCGAAGACGGAGGTCGGCAAAGAGCGCATGAAGGCGATGACGGAAACGTCCGATGGCTTCGAGATCGCTCGGCGCGACTTGGAGCTGCGCGGACCGGGCGATTTTTTCGGGACGAAGCAGAGCGGTCTGCCCGATTTTCGTATCGCAGACATGATGGTCGATTTCGAAATCATGGAACAGGCGCGCGACGATGCGGCTGAGCTCGTTGGCGATTCGACTTTTTGGACCGGAGCGTCGTTTATGCCTCTTAGGGCTTACTTACAGCGCGCGCAAGTATTTGACAGCGAGGTTTTGGACTAGTTGAGCACCTAGCAGCGACAATAACGCTGAAAAACCCTCTTAAAGCAGCTGATATGCTGAAACCGAGTTTGTTAAGACGGAAAAACAGCGTTAAACATGGGTCAATAGTGGAAATCTTCAGTATTCACGATTTTAACACGGGATAATCGTATTAATTCAGCAAGTATCCCGAAAACGAGCTAATTAAGACGGAAAAACCGCCTTAAAGCCGTGTCTCGAGGGCTCTTGAGGCTCCAAGAACTCCAAGGTGACCGCGAGTGTGCTAAACTCAAAGAACGCTAGAATGAGCTGATCCTGATCAGTTCATTCTAGCGTTTTTCTCATTCATCATCCTCGCACATTCACCCGATACTCTGTCGGCGGAAAGCCGGTGTCTTTACGAAAGCTTTTCGTAAAATGATTCGTATCCTCATAACCGGTCTGTTCGGCGATCTCTTTCATGCTCAGCGAAGTCGTCGTCAGCAGAAATTTTGCCTTATCGATCCGTTTGTGGTGCATGTATTTGGCCGGTGGCATGCCAAAGTGCTTTTTAAAATACTTGATTAAATAATTGGGGTGAAGGTGAACGGATTTAGCCATTTGTTCTAAGGTGATGCTTTTGTGCAGATTGTGCTCGATGAATTGCCGCAGTTGGCCGAGCCGGTCCATTTCATCGGTGCGTTTTTGCAATATTTGTACCGGAACCGCTTCCAAATAAGTCGATACAATTTGCAGCACAATAGCTTTTTGCCTCAGCCGGGAGGTTAGGGTGGGTTCGTGAAACAAAGCGGTAAGTTCTTTGAACCATGCTGTCATTTGCTCAGCGTTTCCCACTTGGATGAACAAAGGAATGTCCAACCATTGAAACAAATCGAAAGAACCGATATGCGCAGTGAAATGGCACCAATATTTTAAATAGGGACGTTCACTGATCGCGGCGTAAGATTGTAGCGTATGTGCAGGCAGCAGGCATAACTGGCCGTGTACGGGGCTAAGTTCTCTATTGTCGGCTTTCACCCAACCCTCCCCATCCAGAATCCAATAAAGCTTGTTGTATTCAGGTGTAAAATCAAATTCCCTCCATGAACGCGTGCACTGTGTAAGATGAGCTTCGAGTACATGGATCTGAAGGTTTTGAAGGAGATCAGCTAAAAAAGTAGTTTGCTGTGAATGGATCATTTTGTTTCTCCCAAATTGTTAAAATGTTAATTTTATCCTGCTAGAGGTTAGTTTCATACCTGTTTATTATAGCATAGCCTTGATAGACTGAACTTGTGAAGTCGCATTTGTATGTATGAAAATGCACGTAATGATGAAAGGTGTGAAACCATTGACGAACAAACATCCCCTTGTTGAGGAAAGAACAGAGCGTACAAAGTGGTTTTTGAAGGATCGATTCGGTATGTTTATACATTGGGGGCTTTATGCGATTCCTGCAAGAGGCGAATGGGTGCGCAGCGTTGAACGAATCTCGGTTGAAGATTATCAACCCTATTTTGATGAATTTGATCCTGTCCGGTATGATCCTGCGACTTGGGCGCGTGCGGCTAAACAAGCGGGAATGAAATATGCGGTATTGACGGCGAAACATCATGATGGATTTTGTCTTTTTGACAGCGCTCTCACAGAATACAAATCAACGAATACAAAAGCAAAACGTGATTTGGTTCGGGAATTTATTGAAGCGTTTCGTGCGGAAGGCTTAAAGGTAGGGCTTTATTATTCGCTCCTGGACTGGCATCATGAAGATTATCCGGCATACGGAGATCGCATTCATCCGATGAGGGATAACGAAAGTTATTCCCGAAATCCGGAAACCTTTGAGCGTTATGTGACTTATATGCACGGACAAGTGCGTGAGCTGCTAACGAACTATGGCAAGCTTGATATTATGTGGTTTGATTTCTCCTACGATCACATGAAAGGGGAAACGTGGAAGGCATCTGAACTGATGACGATGATTCGGTCTTTGCAGCCGCATATGATCGTGGACAATCGCTTGGATGCAAGCGGGGAGGAAGGCGGCAGCATTTATTCGAACACTCCGCTTAGCTATTCGGGTGACTTTGCTTCACCTGAGCAGATTATTCCGCCGCAAGGTGTAACGGATCACGAGGGAAATTCGCTTCCGTGGGAGGCTTGTATCACTTTGAACAATAATTGGGGATACGCAGCCCAAGATTTCCAATATAAATCAGCCACTACTGTGATCCGGAAGCTCGTGGAGTGCGTGAGCAAGAACGGAAACCTGCTATTGAATGTAGGTCCGAATGCAATGGGAGAGATACCGAAGGAGTCTTTAGACATTCTTGCTGAGGTCGGAGACTGGATGCAGAAAAACGGCTCCAGTATCTATGGTTGTGGGCAGGCAATTTGGCCGAAACCTGAATGGGGCCGGTATACGCAAAGGGGGAACTTGCTATACGCCCATTTGTTTGAAGAAAATGTTGGTCCAATTAACTTGAATGGATTAGCTGGAAAGGTGAAGAAAGCCAGACTGCTTTCGGACGGTTCGGAGCTCTTCTTGAGCCGGCCTTGGAATGCCGCGCAGTATCCGGACGATGCCTTCTTCAATTTCGCGAAACCGGAGTCTTCCAGTTATCCGCTGCCGGATCAGCGGTCAACCGTTGTGGAACTGGAGTTAATTACGGAAATATAAATAAAAATTGACCGTATTCCCATTCGATTTTAATATGATAATAGGTTTATTATTTTGTTAGAAACGAAGGTGTACGGAATTTGACTTATTTTCTATGTTATTTGCTGCTGATCAATATCGTTACGTTTATAGAAATGGGACACGACAAAGGGCAGGCCAAGAAAGGCGGACGCAGGGTACCGGAGAAGCGGTTGTTTACACTCGCAGCCCTTGGTGGTGGGATAGGTGGCTGGCTCGGTATGCGAGCCTGGCGGCACAAGACGAAACATACCTCTTTTGTCATCGGGATGCCACTGCTTATTGCTTTAAACGCCGTTTGCGTTATTGTCATTGTCATGAATATGTAGTTGAGCTTGGGATAAAAACAGTTGCCGAGAGCCGGTGGCTGTTTTTTTGTTTATTATGTTAAAATATGGATATTATTTCTACCTTATGGATGGGCTCTCGTGTCAAGTTTGAGGCCAATCGCTCATAAGATAAGAACATGACGCTGATCGGAGGTATGCGCATGAGTTATCAACAATATGGGATTGATCCGGCCTTGGTGGAACGCGTAAAGTTTAAATTGAATAATCCTGAAATAAAGGAACGCATCCAAATGCTGCTTCAGGGGATTACAAAGGCTGATTTGCAGAATCGGACCCAAGTGATGCGTTTGCTCGGTCTTGCGGCCGGTATATTTGGCGAAAAGCTTGTTGGCAACCAGGCGAATCAAATTGTGGATTTTATCATCGCGCAAAAAATTGATCCTTCCAATATGTTTCATCTAATCAAGTTATGGGCTATGTTTCGTTAACATTAAGAATCCCCTGCCTCGCTGCTATGAAGCAACCAAACAGGGGATTCTTTTAACGCCCTTCCTTATCAAATGGAAGGGTTCCTTGTCTTTTATTTACTGGCTGTTCTGTTCGTCACGTTTTTCTGCAATGAAACCGCTGATGCTTTCTTTGCGGCGCTCATTCTTAGCTTCGATATTTTGCTTATCTTGTGCGGAAATCTCATCCGCATGCTCGTCCAAATAATCTTCAGCTTCGTGCAGGTTGGCTATCGTGTGATCGATCGCATTCTGCAAACGTGCCGGATTATTTTCACGGTTATCAGGCTTAGCCATTTCGTGTTTCCCTCCTTCATGCAGTGAATTAAACCCTTCATTACAATTCCACGGAGCCCGAAAGAATATACGGAAAAAACAGTCAAGTTTCTAAGATTTCCTTCATACACTAACCAAAAGTGCGTAATTAGGGGTGAATGGTATGGGAATTACACTTGCAGAATTTCTGCTTTCCATCTTCATGTCCTCGATTTTTTATGTTATGTTGAGAGAAATCAGAAACGCTTGCAAAGACTCCGGGTAGTGCCGATTGCAGCTGGAATGGAGAAGCTATGCTAGGATTTGCTATATTACTTGCGTTTAATTTCATAGGTTATGGGATTCAAATAAGCCTGCACGTGCCTCTTCCTGGCAATGTCATTGGGCTTATTCTGTTTACCGCTGCTTTATTCGCCAAACTGGTTAAATTGAAATGGGTGGAGAGCACCGCGTCATTCCTAACGAGTCATATGATGCTATTTTTTCTTCCGTTTACGGTAGGTGTTATTGCATTTGCGCCATTGCTTGGTACGAGCTGGTTATCGATTTGCGGCGGTATCGTCGGGGGGACACTTGCTGTACTGATTGTGACGGGCTTGGTGGCATCCATGCTTCACAAGGGGGCTCCGAAAGAAGGTGTTACCCATGGGAAATAGCTTCATCCAGCATCCTATATTCGGACTCTCGGTGAGTGTAATGGCTTATGCGATAGCTAATTTGCTTTATCAGCGCTGGCGATTTCTGCATCCGCTTTTTGTTTGCACCGGGCTTGTTATCGTTTTGTTGGTCTGCTTGCATATCCCATATGAAGATTACAAGCGGGGTGCCGATATGTTGACGCTTCTATTGGGACCTGCAACGGTGGCGCTCGGTGTTCCGCTTTACAAATATGCACCGTTGATACGTAAGAATTACAAACGTGTTCTATTCAGCGTGCTAGCCGGGTCTCTGACGGGGATTACGATTAGTGCTGCAATCGTAGGTCTTCTTGGCGGCAGTCAGTCGATTATGCTGAGCATGATGCCTAAATCCGTTAGTTCGCCAATTGCGATCGAAATCGCCCAACACTTGGGAGGTGTCCCTGAGCTAACGGCTGTATTAACAACGTTGACCGGTTTATTCGGCAGCATGTTCGGTACTCGGATCTTACGGTGGTTTCGAATTCGTGACGACATCTCCATCGGCATCGCGATCGGAACAGCTGCTCACGGAATCGGAACGGCCAAGGTGCTGAAGGACTCTGAGGTGCAAGGGAGCTTCAGCGGTTTATCGATGGGGATATGCGGCATTCTGACCTCAATTCTTTTTATTCCGATTTATTGGTTGCTGCAACATTAATGGCAGACAGAACTCTTAGCGGAGTTCTGTTTTTTGTTTTTGTAGACAGCTGTAAAAACATTACAAAAGCTTAACAGCACGAAAACGATCGCTTAATAAACCTCTGCTACTCTTGAGATATCAGATCCCGTAGAAAGGCGTGAGGAAGATGAGTCAAATCCTTCTGAATACGGCGCCGCAGCATTCCAAGCTGTCTGTCATGCTTGCGACAAGCGCACTAGAAATTGAACAAGCTATGCGTTTAAGGTATGAAGTTTTCGTGGAAGAAGAGAAAAATATGCGGATGCTGAATGAGGAAGGATTGGAGAAAGACGTCTATGATACGTACTGTGATCATTTGATCGTCAAGGATCTGGAAACGGATCATGTCGTGGGTACGTACAGGCTGCTGCCTGGAGACCGTGCTCTTACCGGTATCGGATTTTACTCTGAAACTGAATTTGATTTGACCGAGTTTGCCTCCTTTAAAAGTCAAACCTTAGAGCTTGGACGGAGCTGTATCGCCCCTGAATACCGCGGCGGTAAAGCCATTCAGCTGTTATGGGAGGGCATTGCTGCTTATATTAGCGAGCGGAATTATTCGTATTTGATTGGCTGTGCCAGTGTGCACATGAACAATCTTCACGATTTAAACTTGATCTATACGATGCTGCGACAAAAGCAAGTATTGACGGACCGTTTTGGCATTCGCCCTTTGGCGTCGCACCGTATTCCTGGCCTTGAGGTTCTCGAATCCGAATGCAATGAGAAAGAAGTGTTCCGCAAATTGCCTCCGCTGATGAAGGGCTATCAGTGGCTCGGAGCGGAGATTGGCGGAGATCCGGCTTATGATGAACTATTTGAAACTGTCGATTTCTTCATCATTTTGCAAAAGGATCGAGTAACCCGCAGGTACAAGCGCCACTTCTTAAATGCCTGATAAGGTAGTTTAAAAAGTCCACTTTGTCCACATCAGAATTACATTCTGATTGGCGAATAAACCTACATCTAAACGCGGTCGAACATCTTCGAATGACTTCGATATAGGTTTATCTCATAACGAAGTAATTCATCGAATCTTGAACGAACCCGGGAAGTCCGATACTCACATCTCGCTCCGTTCCTCCTTCTCCGGATTTCGTCCAACCTTCTCGGTTCTGAAAGCGGACATTTTAAACACTCATTATATCTTGAAGGAGGGGCCGGATTGTACGATTGGATCGCGAAATTAACTACGAATGAAGCGTTGCTGCGGCGCTTATCGAAGTGCTTCAGTTATATGCCTGGCTGGCTCATCACAGGGCTATGTTTTATGGTTGCGCGTCTGCTGTTTTGGGGAGCTAGAAATGGCATTCGTAAACGCATTGAACGAAATATGAGCGATTTACTGGCAGCGATGTCTTCAAGGGGTTTAAAACGAAACAGTTTGAACTATTTTCGAAATTTAGTGTTAACCCTCTATGAGATTTTGTTTCGGTCATATCGCATGGAGAACGATGCTGTCTCCTTGTTTGAAGTCCAAGGCGAAGCGAACTTGCATGAAGCCGAGAAACGGGCTCAGGGTAAAGGGTTCATCGTATATACGCCGCATGTGGGTAACTTTTTTTACTATTATTGGTATCTGACCCGCAAATATGATTGCCTGACAATTGCCTCTGCCGGCAGTCCGGAGCTTCGTCCGCTCTATTTGAAATTCCAGGCGATGGGCTGCAAGGGCCTCGATTATGATCATACACCTCCGCTGGAAATGTATCGCGCACTAAAAAAACATTTGTCTAGTGGAGGCGTGCTCTTTATTCTGGGGGATTTTTGGCGTCCAACTTTTCCTCTCTCGCGTTTGTTCGGCAGACTCACCCGGACGCCTGAAGGCGCGGCGATGCTGGCACTGGAGAATCAAGTACCTCTCGTACCTTTTTACGGACACAGAGTAAAGGGAGGATTCCGCCACCGACTTGTCTTCGAGCAGCCCATGTATCTGTATGAACAATTTTCGCGGGCTGGACGTGCGGAAGCGAATCAGAAGCTCAATTTCTTCATGGAGCGCGTCATTAAGGAGCTGCCTTCTGAGTGGTTTTACTGGTTTAATGCGCATGAACGTTGGGAAAAAGCTCACTTACTCGGCGTGAACGTTAGTACTGATGATGCCGAGAGTAGGGTGCACACTTCAAATGCAGCAGGATAACATCATAGAAAGGGAAAGGTGAACGACCCATGGATACAGGAAGCCACTTATTGTTTGGCGTTACACTGGCAGGATTGGCTTGTTTGGAACCCGCTGTAGCTCACGAGCCTGCGCTTGCCCATGCGATACTTGCCGGGACATTAATCGGTTCGCATGCGCCTGATTTTGACACAGTTGCACGTTTGAAGAGTTATGCCAGCTACGTTCGAATCCACCGGGGAATCACGCACTCATTGCCGGCCTTATTTCTCTGGCCGATCGTCCTCAGCATGCCGATCGCCGCGATTTTTGGCGTTTGGGAGCATTTGTTCAGCCTCTACCTTTGGACATTCGGTGCTGTCGTATTTCATGTGTTCCTTGACCTATTTAATGTGTATGGTGTCCAATGTTTTCGTCCTTTTTCAAAAAAATGGTTCCACCTCGATACTCTCTGTCTCTATGAACCTTTCTTGTTTGGCATTCATGCGATAGGTGCCTTGTTGTGGTTATTAATTTGGCGTGGAAGCAGTGAAAGCTTGATCGGAGAAATCTTTGCCTGGATTTATGGTATAACCTTTGTGTATATTGCTATCCGTTCACTGCAGCGTTATAACTTAGTTAACCGGGTAAAAAGCGAACTGGGTCGCGACGGTATCTGTCATCTGATTCCAGGGCTGAGCTGGTTTCATTGGCAGTTCGTCCTCGAAAGCAATGACAGCTTTTATCTTGGCGTTATTCGTTTTGGGCAAGTGCAGATCCAGGAGGAATATCGCCGGACGGATTATACTGAAAGTGAATCGCACCCTATTGTCCAGGCAACACTGGCCACAGACGGCGTCCGCGCTTTCCTGCACTTCGCCCAGCGTATCCACGTGTGCTGGAAAGAAAAGCAAGACGGCTATGAGGTACAATGGCGCGATGTACGATTCTGGCATAAACACAAACTGCCGTTCGGCGTGAATGTGCAGCTGGATCGTGACATGAACGTAATCAGCGACACGCTTGGCTGGGATAAGAAGGCGTGGGACCCACCTTATGTGTGAAAATTGTTTAGCTCCTTCGGGGGCTTTTTTTGTTTTCATAAAAGACAAAATTCGATATAGTATTAATGTTTATTAGAGGATCATACTTTTAACATGTCGAATTATGAGAGTAGAGAAAATTCGATATTTTGGCTGGCAAACAATAAGTTACTTAGAAAGCAACTGTTACCATATGAAAAATAAAGCCATTTCAAGTATAATTGAACATAAAGTCAACCTTTTTGCAATTTCTGATCGAAATTATTGATCTACATCTTGTAGGACCCAATATTCAAATGATATTATATAGGTAAATAGAACTAGGTCTGGTGGACTAAATGAAAATACTTGTTACCGGCGGTGCCGGATTTATCGCCTCACACGTTACAGATGAACTCATCGCAGAAGGACACCAGGTAGCTGTTGTTGATAATCTAAGCACGGGTAAAAGTGAAAACTTAAACGAACACGCGGCGTTCTATCATGTTGACATTAGTGATCAACAGTTAGAGGATGTGTTTGAACAGTTTCAACCAGAAGTCGTGATCCACCATGCTGCTCAAATCGATGTGAAGTTTTCCATGCAAGATCCGATCCGAGATTCGAATATTAATATTATCGGTTCTTTGCAAGTACTTGAATTAAGCCGAAAATACAATGTGCGTAAAATCATTTATGCGTCGTCAGCTGCCGTATATGGTGCCCCAGAATTTTTAGGCATAACTGAGTTGCATCCGATCAAACCACAGTCTTGTTATGGCATTTCCAAGCATACTTTTGAACATTACTTAGAAGTTTACTCGCAGTTATATGGGTTGGACTACACGATTTTACGATATGCAAATGTATATGGACTTAGACAAGACCCGAAAGGGGAGGGCGGGGTAATTTCTATCTTTATCGATAAACTATTAGCTCGTAAGAATCCTTTCATACATGGTGATGGTGAGCAAACAAGAGATTTCATTTATGTAAAGGATGTAGTGCAAGCAAATCTATGCGCTTTAACTAAAGGCAGCAGATTGGCTATTAATATCGGAACGAACACACAAACGAGTATTAATCAACTATTCAGTCTCCTATGTGATCTATCCAAAATAAACATGGAACCAGTCTATCAAGCTAGCAGACAAGGAGATATTCAGCATAGCCGATTAGATAATAATCTTGCAGCTAAATGTCTTGACTGGCGGCCGAATTATTCGTTGATGGATGGGTTAGCGGAAACTTTCCAAACAAACTAGGGATGGTATCGAATCAAGATCATATTACAACGGTTCTGAATCCAGTGCAGGTGAATGAACCGTCTTTGTGTTCAAAGATATGAATAATTAATCGTTTTAAAAAGAATGACATAAACAGATGGGTGAAAGCAATGGATGATAAATTAGTCGTCATGCTCTCCACGGAAGGGACTTACCCCTTTCATCAGGGGGGAGTGAGTACTTGGTGTGATATTCTAATTCATAAATTAAAGTCGGTCGATTATGTTATCTATAGCGTTCTTATGGATCCATTTGTTACGCAAAAATTTAAGCTGCCAGGGGAAACAGAACTGGTTAAAATGCCTTTGTGGGGAACCGAAGAACCTAGTGAACACTTAAAGACTCCATTTTCGCAGTCATTTTTGGCTAAGAGACGAACGAATGAAACGGCAATTAAAGAAAAATTTATACCGCTTTTTACAGAACTCATTCAAGAAATCGTTAGTTTAGAAAAAAAACCGATTCAATTCGGGCAAACGTTGTTGTCGTTATATCATTATTTTCAAGAGTACGATTTTAAGTTAAGTTTCAAATCTGAACTTACCTGGGATACCTTTAAACGCATTATTCGCAAGACAGTCGATGATCCCAAAAATCGCTTTGGTCAACCAGATATCTATTGTTTAATTCAAAGCTTGGGATGGATTTATCGATTTTTTAATATTGTGAACACTCCTGTTCCTAAAGCGCATGTCAGTCATGCGTCTGCAGCCGCTTTTTGCGGAATTCCATGTGTAATCGCTAAACTTGAACATAAAACGCCATTTTTATTAACGGAACATGGCGTTTATTTAAGAGAACAATACTTATCTCTGGCAAAAAGAGATTATTCTTCATTTCTGAATACTTTCCTAATACGTATGATTCATACTGTAACCAGCATGAACTATGCATATGCGGATCAGGTATCTCCTGTATGTCATTACAATACCCGCTGGGAGCGTAAATTTGATGTACTGCCGGAGAATATTGAAGTGATCTACAATGGGGTTGATCAACGGATCTTTAAGGAAGCTCCTGGCGTTAAAACCGGACCGCTAACTGTTGTAACCGTTGCACGAATTGATCCCATCAAGGATATTTTGTCCCTGATTCGTTCTGCGGACATTGTACGTCGCCATGTTCCAGAGGTTCAGTATGTTGTTTACGGTTCTGTTTCCGTACCCGAGTATTATGAGGAGTGCGTGAAGCTTAGAGATCAGCTTGGTTTACAACAAATGTTTACTTTTGCCGGACATACGAGCAATATGGCTGCTGCTTATCAAAGTGGTGATGTGATTGTCCTATCCAGTATTTCTGAAGCTTTCCCATATTCGGTCGTAGAAGCGATGATGACGGCCAAACCGGTCGTGGCTACGGATGTTGGCGGTATTAAGGAAGCATTGAGCCATACAGGTATTTTAGTCACACCTTTCGACGTGGAAGGATTGGCCGAAGGCACAATAAGACTGCTGCAAAACCCCGAGCTTCGCGAAGCGATGGGCAAAGAGGGCAAGGAACGTGCACTTAATTTCTTTACACTGGATAGAGTATTGGAATTACATTTAAAAAGTTATATCAAGCTTGCTGTTGGTGCGAAAGATGCGGTCGATTCAAGATCTTATGCGGAGGCAGCCTCATCCAAACAATTTGTTGAAAAGGCAAAGCCGATCCCGAATACCGCTGTGGAAAGATTCAAGGAAAGTGCAAAGCAAAAACTATTTATCGAGAGGGGCTACGCATTGCTGCTAAACGGGTTTTACAGAGAAGCCATTGTTCAATTCCGTTCTGCGATTGCCGAGCATGAGGCATCAACCTCTACGCCAGTATTGCTCCTCGAGATCGCGTACGCCTATAAGGAACTTGGAGAGCATGAGCAGGCCATTAATGAAATGGAAAAATACGAACTTCTTCTTCAATTTGCCGGGCAGCTTAAGCCTGCCTAGGCAAAGAACAGAAAGATGGGGGTAGTTATGAGAGTTAGTCATAGACGATCTTTATTCGGATACGGCTCAAAGGAAGTAGAAAAGCATGTAGCTGCGATGAAATTACAATTTGAGAAGACGAAAAGTGATTTGGAAGCCGAGCTTTTGGAATTAAATCAAATGAATCAAAGCATGCTCGAGGAAATCGCTTTTAGAAAACAAGAGCTCGGTGAACACGCTATAATCGGAAAGGAGCTGGAGGGGCTGCTACAGAAGACACATCAGGAGCAATTAAAGCCAAAGAACCGGAGTGAGCAGCCCGAAATTCCGTTAACGATGGAACGGAAAAGAGCCAAATAAGGAGGAGGTTAAGCGGATGGGAAAAGAATATCGGAAAACAGTGCCGTTCGGACTTCATAAAAAATCCGTTGATCTTTTTCTTAAGAAGCTTCACGATCTCCAGGAGAAAGAACTGCAAGAGTTAAAAGAGCGAGTAACGAGCGCCAGCCGGAAGAATATGCAGTTAAGTGAGGAGCTCAACGAACTTCGTAGACGTCAGCGTCAAGAGAGAACGAAGGATTTATTAGAGCAAACCATTCAAAAAACAGATGAATCTGATTTAAATCCATTGATTGATGCCCCACATATCAGACCAACACTGAAGGTTGTTCCATTACCAAATAGAGATTCTAGCAGCCAGGTTGAAGAGTTAGATGAACATAAATTACCAGCTGATGAAGAAGGGCAAACCCATGAAACCAATCTTTTGATTGAAGAATCGGAACATGAGGTACCTGCGCTTGAGCCTGCGCAATCTGATTTAACTGTTGATGTACAAGAAATGCCATCCAAAAGTTATGGACAGTCATTGGACAAAAAACTCTCGCCGAGATCGGTTCAGCAATCAGTGAACCGTACATCGAATGGATTTTGGGGGGATGCGGATGATTATTTGGATGAGGGGATTGTACATGTAGATGGTGGTGACTCCGTGTTGTATACGGAGATGCCCAGAATCCCTCAGCAACAGCATTTTGATTCTAAACCTGTTATACCCGATCCTGTAGAGACGAGTTATAAAGTTGAGGTTGCTGCGGGACTGCAAGCCTTTGAAGAAAAGCCATCATCGATGGAAGAAGAATATTTTCAGGAACCCGATAACTCAGAAATCAGCAAAATCAAGCAAAATTATATTGTTGGAAAAACTGCCGGTGAGAATCTTCTGGACAGGCAGGGACGACTCATCATAGCTAAAGAGGCAATTATTACGGAAGAAGTCATTCGCCGCGCACAACGTGAAGGTAAATTAGCCGAATTGATAGTTAATATGACGATTTCAGGATTAGGTGAGTAGTTGTGGAAACGGCGTTATCATTAAAATCCGTTGACGATAAAGAACAAGCACTGAACGAACTGCTGGATGCGGTACTTAACAAACATCTTCAACCCGAGGATTTATATGAAATTGCAGCTATTCTGGAATCAATGGGATTGAACGATGAGCGTGTTGCGGAACGATTTGGTGTTGAAGATGTTTTTGAGCTAGCCCAAATTCTATGGCAGAAGATGCAACAAAAAATTTTATTCACCCCTTTTGCCAAGGTTCAGCAATATACGCTTACTGAAATTATTATCGAGTTATCAAGGAATTTTTTACGCGGAGTTATTTTTGCCTTACCGATGGCACTTTCTGTCCTTTCCATGCTGACGTTGCGTTTTTCATTATGGTCGTATGAAAATTTATCTGTTGAGCTAGCAACAAGTATTGGTGTAGGTACTGTTCTCAGTTTCATAACGGTGGGCGGTTTCACCCAGGCGATAGCAAGACGAGGCTTTTTTTATGTTATCCAAGGGTATTATAATATGGCGCGGCGGGTCACTTTTTATTTTATTTTTTGGGGCTTCGTTGTTTGTATTATCATCTGTATTTTTTTGTATATATTCAATATGTTCATTCAAGTGTTACCGTTTGATTTGTTAACAATCGCTATACTATATTATTTTTTTCTGAATGCTATCTGGTTATCTGTAACAGTGATGTATATTTTAAAAAAAGAGCTTACATTCACCGGTTTACTGCTGGCCGGCATTGGGATTGTTTATGTGATTACAGCAATATTCGGTATAGATAAAATTATTGTTGCTCAATTGGTTTCCTTATTAATAGTTTCTGTTATCAGTCTGGCTTTGGTTGTTTACTATTTTAAAAAAGCCGAGCAAAAAGGGGAGAAAGGGATTGCTCCTAAGCTGCCCAAAATGTCAGTTACGATCTATTCTACCTTGCCGTACTTCGTATATGGCGCTTTGTATTTTACTTTTCTGTATGTAGATCGAATTCTTGCTTGGTCTACGCATGACAAGAACTATATGCCGTTTTTTATTTTATTTCGCGGTTACTATGAACTTGGACTTGATTTCGCCTTACTCGTACTGATCATTCCGATGGGTATGAGTGAAGTGATTTTAAATAAATTAATGAATGACATCCAGACGAGCCAAAAAGCGTTCTGGGCATACGAATCAGAGAACATGAACCGTTTGTATGTCAAGCAATATTGGAAGAGAATGATCCTAGTTAGCCTTATCGCTATATTAAGTGCTGTTTTTGTTTTTCTCATTACTCATTATGTAACGACTCGCTTTCCTTCGGATGTAGGCAGGATTCTCATTTCGGATCCTCTTACGCGTTCAGTTTTCTTATGGGCTTTGGTTGCTTATGTATTTGTTGCTATCGCACTGATGAATGCAGTTATCCTTTTCTCGCTTTCTCAGCCGAAACTGGCCATTCAAGCGATTTGGCCGGCGATGGTATTGAATATTGTCGTTGGATTTCTTTGCACCCGATGGTGGGGGTATGAATTCGCAGTGGTAGGTTTAATTACGGGGTCATTAGTATTCTTGGTCATTTCTTCTAAAAATGTAGTACGTGTATTACGTAATCTGGATTATTACTTATACGTTGCGTCGTAAAGAAACCGCTGCAAGGGAGGTGCCGACTACATGTATGCGCAACCTTGGAACCAGTTGTATCATATGCTTCATTTTTTGCTTGCATTTTCGCTGCTCTTGGTGTTATACCCTAAACTTCTCTTTAAAAAAGACAGTTTGGATCATTTGGAAAACTTTATGGGCAATGTCTTAAGGACCGTACCTATCTTTATCGTCATCGGCTATATCCTGGTCGTGACAAAATTGTTTGAGTTTCTGTCCATTACTACGATTATGCTGTTACTTGCCTTTTACAGATTCATAGCTGAAAAATCTCCTGAAGAAAAGATGCAATCGAGCAACAAATGGAATGTAAGAATCTACGATTATTTCGAAGGCCTATATTCACTTCGTCAAATCGGAGCGAAATGGAGCGGGGAGCAAAGGAAACGTATATTTACAGGCGGGAAAAATGTATCTGTTACGCGTGTAATCACGGTCATACTTTTTTTAATCATTATCGGAATCTCCGGGTATATTCGGTTTTATGACGCTTTTACAAGCCCGGCTCCCGGCATGTCAGACGGCAACGTAACGTTAAAGTTCATGAAATTCATAGATATGCGCATCTTGTTTCCGGACGGTTTTTATCCCGCCGGATTTTACATCATATTGGATACGATATTCAAATTCGCGGACATCAATGCGATATACATTCTGAAATACATGGGCCCATTTAATATATTGCTCATTCAAGCAGGCTTATATTTTGTCGTATCCAGATTTACGAAAAACACGTATGCCGGAATGGCTGCTTCGATCATCTATGGCTTGCTTGGTCCGCTTTTTGCTTCATCCGCATATGACCGTCAAGCTGCAACAAATTCACAAGAGTTTGCGTTTGTATTTGTTCTGCCAGCGCTATATTTTTACAACGTCTATTTACGAACTGGAAAGAAACAAGCGCTATGGACAGCTTTGGCCGGCACATCGACTGTAGGATTAGTCCATTTGGTTGGTTTTACGTGGCTTGGTACAGGGATGGGGATCATGCTCGTCCTGTACTTGCTCTTAAACGAACGGTTGCACAATTCGAGAGCTTTGTATGTGGCGCTGGCTGGAGTCATCTCCATGTTGGTAGCGGTAATTCCTTATGTGATGTCGAAATTGTTCCATGTAGAGGTACACTCTAGCACAGGTACATATTTGGTAACCAGATTGCCGGAGATATCTAGTCCGAGTGTGAATTTCGTCGAGAAGATAGCCCTGGTATCTGGAGCTATCGTACTTCTTCAAGGGATATTTATGAGGGGAAACCGCTTGTCGAGACTGCCCTATCTGTTTAGCAGCTTGTTTGTCTTCGGAACTTTTCTCATTTACTACTATGGCGGACCGATTACACATCTGGAGGTTGTTGCCGGAAGATCGTTCGACGTATGGGTGCTTTGCATTCCCTTTATTATTGGGATGAGTTGGCATACGATATTCCTTGTTTTGTACAAGCTGAAAATGAAAAAAAAGATAGAACTTGGGCTCTGTATCGCGGCTACGGTTGTCTCCCTTATATATGTTCCGGTCAAACCTATCATTCCATATAAAATGGAGGCCGATGCGGCTGTTGAGCAGTACATGAATATTTCAAGAGAATATAAACAATACTTGATTGTTTCGCCTAGGGTACAGGAATACGCTTTAGTACTCGGTTCCGGTAATCATATGTATTTAGATAAATACGATCCTTATTTTTTGGGGGTTTATGATCCGCAGAAAGCTCCTCTTACAAAATTCGGAGAAGATAAATATGATACGAAAACTGCGCCCGATATTTTCATCTATTACGAAAAAAACATATTTAAACAAGACACAAGCGATACATCAAGCGAAAAACACAATTATGACGATTACGAGAAACAATATCCCCAACTAAAAGCTTGGATACAAAGCTATCGGGAAGCACATGCGAATGATAACTCGTTCTCGATCTACTACGAGGATGATAATTTTATCGTATATCATCTGCATAGGGACCAAGATAGAAAAGATGTTATCAACAAAATTTGGAGCTAGGAAGGAGGGAGCGTGTTGACTATTATGGCGAAGTTAGCCGGGGTGCGGTTGGAGGTAAAAGCATTTTTGTTCGGAACAGTTGGGATCGTTGCGCTTTTGAACGGCTGTGTAGCGATTTTAGCCTTTTTAAAAGATGTTCTGATCGCGACCAACTTCGGTACTTCCCTAGAGGCTGATAGTCTGACACTAGCTTTTTTCCTTCCTGATACCGTTGGAAATAATCTGATAGCTTACGCACTAGGTGTATCTTGTGTCCCAGTGTTCGCCCGGGCATATTCTGCATATCAACCAGTGCAATTCGCAAAGCTAATACGTAATTTGACTTTCATATTTTGCCTTATTGCCTTAGCCATTTGGCTAATATTATGGGCTTACAGTGATACGGCAGCAGCTTTGCTTGCCGGATCAGACACATCCACTCTTGGGAAGTTAACTGCTTCGCTAATGCGGGTGCTGCTTCCATCGATCGTCATGTTCCCGGTTTTCGCAATTGCAAACGCATTGCTTCAAGTTTCAGGAAACTTTTCGGTACCAGCGGCAGCGCCGCTTGTCTCTCATGTATTGACCGTGATGACTCTGACTGTTTGCATGATATTGGAACTGAACCGACTTCAGACGGTTTATCTGGTTTCCTGGAGCCTGCTATTCGGTACTGTAGCCATGGCTGGAGCCGTATGGTCCCAGGTATGGCGAAAGAAACCGTTTCGATCAGTGAAGGACCGTCAAGTTAGCTCCTCAGCTGTGGCTGATCGTACCTATCATGGTCAACTGTGGAGAATATTCGCACCCTATTTATTTATTTTAGCCACCAGCCAAACTGTTTATTTCGTAGAAAGAAATTTGGCAGCCAACTTGGGGACTGGGACGATTGCCGGGCTAAATTATGCATTTCGGCTTTCGCAATTACCTGTTTGGGTTTTTGTATCGGCCATTTATTCAGTCGTGCTCCCATCGATATCTCAAGACTTGCTTATGAATCGTAAAGAAAAGTTGAAAGTCACGCTAGCAAGCTCTTTTAAAGATATTTTACTAGTGACCTTGCCAACGACATTATTTCTTTATTTCTTGAGAATCCCTATCGTATCTATCCTTTTTCAGCGCGGTGCATTTGATGAGCATTCCGTGCAAATCACTTCCGAGATCGTTAAAGGTTATGCTCTTTCAATTATTGGACTATCGATTTCTGCCATATGCTTACGATATTATATAGCTGCTGGACGCATGCTGATACCACTAGCAGTTACGATTGTGTCCACCATAGTCAATATTATTGCGGATTATCGGCTAAAGGACGCTATTGGTGCTGCGGGATTGGGCTATGGCGCTGCAATTGGGGCGACGGTAAGTGCGTTGATGTTTTTGCTGCTTTTATCCGGCGAGTTGAACATTGCTATTCGAACGGCAATTAATCCAATAAAGACTTTGTTGCTTGCCAATACAATTCCATTTCTACTGCTTATTCTATTCTCCTTGTCTTGGAGTCATCTGACAGCAAGCAGCGGTATTGCCGTACGTATTTTGTTTCTAGCCTGCGCATTCGGAACTTGTGCTGTTGTCTATTATGCCGCTTTGCGGAAATTCAAATTGATAAGCATTTCCGGCTGGAAGGGGCGCTAAGTATGGGGGATATCAATCTGTTAAGGATCGTTTATTTGCTGGTTGGGGGCAGTTTTGCCAGTATCGTCATGTTTTTGCTTGCTAAGAAAAAAATTAATGAGAGAAACACATTGCTTTGGCTGTCAGGAGCCATCGGTATCTTATTGATCTCAGCGTTTCCATCATTATTAAATTGGACTGCTAAAAAAATTGGTGTCGATTATCCGCCAGCACTGCTTTTCTTATTTTCAGCACTTATTTTATTAATCATCGTACTTCATCAATCCATCCAAATTTCAGTATTGAACGAAAAAGTGAAACAACTAGCCCAACATGTAGCTTTACAGAAAGTGGAGGGCGGTAAGGAGGAGGACCATCAACATGACAACAAAATCTAACATTTACGATATCGTCCAACGATACGCTCTTTTTGAAGCGATCGGACTAGGGATATTGTTTCTATCGACATTGATGGTCTGTATTTGGCAGATACGACGATTACGGTCGCTAAGAGCACGAGGGGATCGGGCTAATCTCCTTCTGGAACATGTCCAAGCCGCAAGAGGAATTGAAACGAACATAGATTACCTGTTGGAGCGGATTGGAACGTTAATTGATGCTCCCGTTTACGCTTTCTATATCTTTGACGCTAAGAATAAGCAATACGTTTTAAAAGGTGTTAGGCATAGCGATACGGATTTTGGCAAGGTCAGGCCGTCTTATAGCGGATTAGCTGCTTATAAAAAGGAAGCTTATATGCCGCCTATTTCATTGAATACGGTGTCGATCCCTAGTATGCCTCAAACGGTTGACGAGGGAGAAGTCCCTCTGTTTATTGTACCGCTTGGAGGAATAGGGGCTGTACGTATTGGACCTGTCCGCAAAGTTAGCGGTAAGACGGTCAAAGCCATCGATGAATTAGCGAAGCAGATACAATATGTATTACCGGAGTTAATTCTCTCAGAAAATATGCGTAACCAAGTTGATGTCGTTGTGGCTTCGGGTAAGGCGCTTCAAAACATTAGTGATGTAGCCATTGATCCCAGAAGTACACTAGATCTTATGATAAAAGCTAGTCTTAAAGCAATCGGAGCCTTTGGTGCTATCTACCTGGAAAAGCTGCCTACTCGATGGCAAATTGCAACTGCAATTGGGTTAGCGTCGGATGTTCGA
This sequence comes from Paenibacillus sp. GCM10027628, assembly GCF_042676385.1. Lineage (NCBI taxonomy): Bacteria > Bacillati > Bacillota > Bacilli > Caryophanales > Paenibacillaceae > Paenibacillus > Paenibacillus sp. GCM10027628. Next base: position 225,014 of record NZ_JBHTHA010000036.1, on the reverse strand, counting down.
ATGGAATTGTCACGGGATGAATCGTTCCATCAATATATCAGGTCGCAAGTCGAGGGTAGAGAGAGTGTGGTAATCGGACAAGGAGAAGCCGCATTCTATGAACTCCCATCCATTATTGCAGCTCAGGGAACACAAGCAATTGCGATTACTCAAATTGGCCATCACGGACTTCTTGTGTTTCTGTTTCAAAATAGTGTTTCACTTGATATAAATTCCTATTCGATGATTGCTTATGATCTAAAAGAGATTGTTGAGGCCCAGGCCCCAATTCAACATTTGTCCAAAGTGTACATTCAAATTCTTAAAAAGCTCGCTCGCATGATGGACAACTTAAATCCCTACACAATAGGATATTCAGATCAGATGAGCCGATATTCGATTATCATCGCGAAGGAATTGGGTCTTCCGGATGACGAAATTCGAGATATCGCGCTTGCAGCATATTTAAGTAATATTGGCGTTCTTGGGTTATCTGCCGATCTTTATCAAAAAGAAGGAAAATATACGGAGGCAGAGTATGAAATGATGAAGCTGCATTCCGAAGTAGGCGCATCCATCATTAGTATAACCACCGGGAATAAAAGAGTTGCATCTTATATTATGTCTCATCATGAACGAATGGACGGTGCCGGATATCCTGCCGGATTACGTGGGGCGGAAATTCCTACTGGTGCACGTATTTTAGCTGTAGTTCAGACGTTTTTAGCCAAAATCAATGGTCGTAAACAAAGAGATCCGCTTACTTTTGATAAAGCCTTGCAGATGCTAGTTTCCGCAACAGGAACTCAATTGGACAAGCAGGTCGTCGATGCACTGGTTCAATGGTATCAAAGAAAGCGATTAGATCCGCAATTTAATGACAGATCTCTAGGAAATTGTTGGGAGATGTGTTGCGTACCTTCTAGCATCTGTGAGCATTGTCCAGTATATATGAGCAGTAGCAGCGGAAGTCGAAAGAATTGCTGGGAGGTCGAAGGAAACCTCTGTAGTTCACATGGAAAGTCATGTGCCTCCTGCTTTGTTCGTACAGAATTTATGACAAGATCGGCGGTAATTAGATGAATGTCCAGGCTAGAGAGAAATTCAAAAATGCCCTGAATTATGGACTTTATTACGGTTATGGCGAAGTAGATTCGTTGTGCAGATTTGATGTGGCTATCTTGGAGCCTGGTGGTCAAACGGAGTCTGATTTAATGGTCATGCAGGCTGCAAATAACGTTATTTTGGCTTACTTGAGCATGATGGAAATTGCTGATTATGACCCCGATTATCGATATTTAAGCGAGGATGACTTTCTTAAAAACGAGAATGGTATAAAGATCAAAAACGAAGCATTTGGCACGTATTTGTTGGATTTAAGCTCAAGAAGATGGCAGGGACTATTATTTCACCGGATTGGCCGATTATTAAAAATAAGCAATTACCAAGGGCTATTCTTGGACACTATCGGAAATGTAGAGATGTCGGAGATTCCGCACTTTCAACGAGGTAAACAGCTTGAAGAGGCAGTCGAACTAGTCAAAGCAATCCGTTCTATTCATCCGAATAGCGTCATCGTGCAGAATAACGGATTGAATCAACTGTGTATGCGTACGGCTGAATGGATTGACGGTATTTGCTGGGAAAATCCCCGTTTTAATGATTCTGAAGCCAAGGAATGGACGTATCTTACCGTATCCCGATTAGTTCAAATTGCTAATGAGCGAAGCATCAAAATTTTGCTGCTGCTCGAAAAGGAGTCCTCACAGGATGGTGTAAATCGAGATTTGGCCAGACAAGAGGCGAAAAAGAATGGTTTTTTGATCTATGAAGCGCCTTCCCAATATGTAAGTGGTGTAAATGAGCCGATCTTCCTATAAAGTGTATATAAACAATTTTTTTTGTAGCGTGAAAGTCGAAATTTGATGGTTATCATCGGATATTGACAAACGATATGAAGGCGATGGAGGTGGCTTGGTGAGCACAGTGTTATGTACTAACGGTATTACAAGCAAAACACTGGCGGTAACGCGTTCGTTAGGTTCTAGAGGCGTGCGGGTTATTGCTGCTGACAAGCATGCTTGGCATACTAGCGGTTTCTCGAAATTTTGCTCCGCTGCATTGGTGTATCCTGACCCTGTAACAAAGCAGGAGCAATTTATTGAATGGCTTATCCGTACGATCCAGCGGGAGCAAGTGAAGATTGTTTTTGTGATGGATGATGACACTATGGAAACGGTGATTCATTATCGCCAGGTTCTAGAGCCGCTGTGCTTGTTTACGCTGCCTCCAACGAATGGATACTTCATAGCGGGCGATAAAGGGCGATCGGCTCAGCTGGCTAAGAAAGTAGGAGTGCCTTGCCCTGAGACCGTTGAACCTTTTTTTTCAACAAAGAAGGTCGATAAAGATCAATTACTGGAAATTGTTCGTACATTACAGTTTCCGCTTGCGATTAAACCTAGAAAAAGTTCCGGTTCTAGAGGTATTCGTTTTGTAAACAATGAGACCGAACTCATTGAGCAGTATCAAGCCATTCATCAGCAATTTCCGAATCCGCTCATCCAGGAATTTATCCCGCTTGGGCCCAAATTCGACGTATGTGTTTGTTATGACGACAAGCATCAATTAAAAGCCTCATTTGTGCAACGGGAAGTTAGGAATTTCCCTGCAGACCGTGGTCCAAGTACAGTTCGTGAAAGCGTTGAATACCCGGAGCTTCTTGCCTACTCCCTTGCTTTAATGAACGAGCTTTCCTGGGTTGGAGTCGCAGATGTTGAATTCATGATTGATCCCCGTAACGGAAAACCCCAGTTCATGGAGATTAATCCTCGGTTCTGGAGTTCCGTTCATCTGGCGATTTGCAGCGGCGTCGATTTTCCCTGGATTACATTTCAGTGGATGAACGGGGTGGATATGGAACCTGTTGACTCCTATGTGTTGGGGCAGAAAGGGCGTGCCTTGTTACCAGGGGACATCCTGCACTATTTGACTAACCCTGAACGGAAAAAAATGGATCCGCCTTTTTGGTCAAGTCAATTGCCGGACGATATCATCTCAAAGAAAGATCCGTGGCCTACAGCGGGCTTTGTCCTCTCGGCTCTTCGTTATTGTATGAATCCCAGAACAACCTGGAATTTTTTAATCCGACGTTGAGGAGGAATGATTCAGCTAGACTTGAAGGAGGCGATAATTGTGGAGAATGTTCTTACCATCGACCTGGAGGAATGGTACCATGCGAATTATGAAGATAACTTGTTTGAATCTGGACGGGATTATGAAGAGAGAGTCATTGGTAATACGAATAAGCTGTTGGAACTGTTCGAACGACATCATGCAAAAGCAACCTTTTTTACACTTGGCGTGATAGCTGAAAAATATCCCGAACTCATTCGTCTTATCCATCAAAAAGGGCACGAGATTGCTTCTCATGGATATGGACATCAGTTGATTTACAAGCAAACAGAACGTGAATTTGAAGAAGATTTGCAGAAGTCGATTGCCTGTATCGAGTCTGCGATCGGACATAAACCCAAGGGATATCGAGCGCCGTCTTGGTCAATAAAACATGAAACACCATGGGTGTTCTCGGTCTTAAAACGTAATGGGATAGAGTATGATGCCAGCATCTTTCCCGTTAAGACGTTTCTTTACGGGATTCCTGACGCGCCGAGAGTGCCGTTTCAAATGAATTTTCATGAGGGCAGCATGCTGGAATTTCCTACATCAACTCTACAGCTTGGGAGAAAGAATATCCCATTTTCGGGAGGGTTTTACTTTCGGTTTCTTCCGTACTTATTGATTCGTCGTATGTTTCGTACATTGAATAAATCCGGTCTTCCTGTCATTTTTTATTTACATCCAAGAGAGATTGATCCAGATCAGCCGAGATTAGAGGCATTGTCCAAGAGAGACTATTTTATCCATTACTATCAAGTCGGTAGTTGTGAGAGAAAGCTGGAGAAGCTTTTAAAAGAATTTCGCTTCACCACGGTTGAGCAATATTTATTTCATTCTAAACATCATTTTGAAGTCAGATGGAGTTTAAATCCAAATGCTGCTTATACTCCAACTGGCATAGGCGGCCAATCAATTAGCGGATAACTGGACAGGGGGGGGACGAACTATGAGGATTCTCATTATTGTTCCTGCATTTAATGAAGAAGAGAATATTATAAAAACGATTAATAACATTAAAAGCGCCGGTAACTATGATATTCTCGTTATTAATGACCGATCGATCGATCAAACCTTGCTACTCGCAAGGACGCAGAAGAACATTAAAATCGTTGACCTTGCCTGTAATCTTGGCATTGGAGGGGCCGTGCAGACAGGATATATGTATGCAGAGCAGCACAATTACGATATCGCGATCCAAATCGATGGGGATGGGCAGCATGACGCTAACTTTATTAGCAAGGTAATAGCTCCGATTACGCAAGAGGGATACGATTTTGTAATTGGATCCCGTTTCATTGAATACGAAGGGTTTCAATCTACACGCACCAGAAGAGTGGGAATATTGTATATTCAACATCTGATCCGCATGATCAGCGGCATTCAGATCACGGATCCTACTTCCGGCTTCAGGGCTTTCGGCAGACGAGCGATACAATATTTTGCCAAACATTATCCCAATGATTATCCAGAACCTGAATCTATAGTGATTGCCCATCGTTTAGGGTTGAAAATTAAAGAAGTACCTGTCGTGATGAAAGCGCGAGAAGGCGGCAGTTCGTCCATTTACACTTACAAGAGTGTGTATTATATGTTGAAAGTGACTCTATCCATCATGATAGCTAGATTAAGCCGGGTTATCCAGATGCATGAGTATGGAGAGGAAGGCAGTTAGGAAAATGTGGAGGCAGCTAAAGCGGCATATTATCAACCTGGAAGTTCATGAAATAATCAGCATTGCAATGCTGGTAATTTTGTCAATGATATATGGGGTTGGACTGGAAGACGAGAGTTTAATAGATGAGATCATTCATATTGCTTGGACGGCTGGACCCATTACACTGAGCATAACTTTTTTGATGATCGTGTTTTTTGTCGCGGCGATATGTGTGAAAAAGGGTTCTTTTGCAATTCAGGCAAGGCTGTTATGCCGTGTGATGGCTTCCTTTTTGGTCATGCTGGTATCCTTCGAAGCAGTCATCCATTATATTTCAGCGCGTGGATTGCCTCTGCAGGATTCGTTATTACAGGACTGGGATAAAGTCCTTTTTTTTAGTAAACAACCCGCAGAATGGTTGGAACTTATCAATAACACCCCACTGACTCTCACTTTAAGTGCAGCCTACCTTTCTTGGTTTGCTTTTACATACGGTACCATTTTTCTTATGTGGCTCTATGGCCGTAAAGCCTTGCTAGAATACACGACGGCAGCATTAACAACCTTCTATGTCGGTTATCTTATTTATATAGTAGTGCCTGCTATCGGCCCTATCTTTACGTTCACCTATTCAAGCAAGCTTGGCGGATTAACAGCTATGATGCTAGATAGAAAAGTATTTGTGCCGGCTGCGGACGCATTTCCGAGTCTGCATACAGGTATATCCATCATCATGTTAATCGTTGTCAAGAAATATGCTAGAAGATGGGTGTGGCTGTATGTCCCTGTTATGATATCCATCATTGCGGCAACCATTTACTTACGGATTCATTATGGAGTAGATGTGATTGCAGGTGTGATCCTTTCCTTATTCATTGCTTGGATTTGTCCTAAACTTTTAGCGATTTGGGAGCGAGAACGAGGCGGATTGTCTAGACCGTCTTAGATTTCAAAAGAAAGCCGCCTTTATCTTCGGAATCGAAGAATTTAAGGCGGCTTTAATTGAATGTAAGCAGGGTTGGCTCACAATTTTGATTAACTTTGTCTGAACTCACCTGAAAACACGAACTCACTTAACGGTTTCCGAATAGAAGGCACCTCACGTTCCTGAAACTTCTCCGCCAAAGCTTCGACCGGACCGCGGAAGCCGATGGCTATGACCGCGTGAATGTCGTAGTCAGCCGGTATTTGAAGTGTTGTCCGGGCAGCCTCTTTGTCAAAACCACCCATTGCGTGTGTGATTAAGCCTTGGTTGGCCGCCTCTAATGCGAGATAACCCCAGGAGGTTCCCGCATCAAATGCGTGCGAGGAGTTCGGATTTCCATTCGCAGTTTGTGTGTTAGAGATCACAACTGCAAGTACAGGGGCTTGTTCGCACCATTCACGATTTCCAGCAGCGATAAAGGTGTGAAATTTGGCCCGTTCTTCAGCCGTACGTGCAACAATGTAGCGCCATGGCTGCAAATTTCCGCCTGACGGAGCCCAGCGTGCCGCTTCAAAGAGGCTTAACAAAACGTCCTCCGGTACTTCCTGGTCCTTGAAGGAACGCGGGGACCAGCGCGTTAAAAATTGGGGGTTAATCTCGTGGTCAGGTTGGCGACGGTTTTCAACTTCTGCGGGTAAGGAATGGTTCATCTGGATTCCTCCTTTTATTGTTCAACTCTTATTTATTTTAGCTGATTTTACCATTGAATACGAATCTCGACTAATTTGCAAGAGTTGTATGTTTGCCCATTAATTAGGTAAAACTAGTTGTGAGGATATGATGTGCCGAGAAGAGGTGCGAATCGACGGTGAATTTTACAAGTCAAGACGTTACGATTATAGAGCGAGCATTGAGAACGGCGATGAAATATGAGCATGAAAAACACCGGATCCGGGATTATCAGGAAGTTCTATTGAAGCTGCAGGAAAGTGCTGAGCAAGCTTTAAGTAGACATGCGCGGGTGACCCATGCAGAGCACGATGAGATCAGGTACGATTATGATGATTCATCTGAACTCATGTAGACACACGAACGTATATTCTGTAAAATAGAAGAAACTAGGTGTAAGGAGATTCGACTCATGAATCCTTTAACAGGCAAGGTTTCTTCCATCGCAGAAATGATAGACTGGATTCGTAAATCCCCTGAGATCATGTCTCAGGTTACATATTGGCATACAATACCCCCGCGCGATCCGAAGCTGGCTGAATTTCCAGCGGGATTGCACGAGGGTATTCGTGCTGCGCTTGGGCATAAACATATTCATCGTTTATTTACGCACCAAGCAGACTCGTTTCGAGAGGTGACTAACGGCAATCATGTGGTCACGGTAACACCCACGGCATCGGGAAAAACGCTATGTTATAACCTGCCTGTGCTGCAAAAAATTCTTGAAAATGACGCTTCGCGGGCATTGTATTTATTTCCGACCAAAGCTCTCGCGCAGGATCAAGTGGCGGAACTGCAGGAGATGGTCGATTTCATGGAAGTCGACATTAAGACGCATACCTATGATGGCGATACGCCGCCTACGGTACGGCAAGCGATTAGGAATGCAGGGCACATCGTTGTAACGAACCCTGACATGCTTCATTCTGCAATACTGCCGCATCATACTAAGTGGGTAAAACTGTTCGAGAATTTAAACTACATCGTGATCGATGAAGTTCATTCGTATCGCGGCGTTTTTGGCAGCCATGTGGCAAATGTGATTCGCAGACTAAAGCGAATTTGTCGATTCTACGGCTCGAATCCGCAGTTTATTTGCGCTTCGGCGACGATTGACAACCCGAAGGAGCATGCCGAACGGCTAATTGGAGAAAGTGTAACACTTATCGATAATAACGGAGCTCCGGCCGGCGAAAAGCATTTCGTCTTCTATAACCCGCCGGTCGTGAACCAGCAGCTAGGCATTCGCAAAAGCTCGGTGTTGGAGACGCGCAAATTGGCGGGAACCCTGCTGCGAAGCGGGATCCAGACGATTGTTTTTGCACGGAGCCGCGTGCGCGTGGAGATTTTGCTGACCTATCTGCAAGAGCTCATCGCGCATGAGCTGGGCAGCAAATCGATCCGCGGCTATCGCGGCGGCTATCTCCCGAAGCTGCGACGGGAGATCGAGAGAGGCTTGCGCAGCGGAGAGATCCGCGGCGTCGTCAGCACGAACGCGCTGGAGCTGGGCATCGACATTGGCCAGCTGCAAGCGTGCGTGCTCAACGGCTATCCAGGCACGATAGCCAGTACTTGGCAGCAGTCCGGGCGTGCCGGACGGCGGCAGGAGACCTCGCTGACGATTCTCGTCGCGAGCAGCAATCCGCTGGATCAATATTTGATCCAGAATCCGCGGTATTTTTTCGAGCGCCCGCCTGAGCAGGCGCTCATTCATCCCGACAACTTGATTATCCTTGTGGATCATGTGAAATGTGCAGCCTATGAGCTTCCATTTGAAGCGAATGAGAGTTTCGGAGAAGAGAAGCTTACGGATATTTTGGAGTTTTTGACTGAGGAGCAGGTCCTTCACCAGGTGAAGGACCGCTGGTATTGGATGGAGCAATCCTTTCCAGCTCATAACATCTCATTGCGCTCGGCAGCACAGGAGAACTTTATAATCATTGATATGACGAATGGCCATCGCGTAATCGGAGAATGCGATCGCTTCAGCGCTCCGACACTCATTCATGAAGAAGCGATTTATATCCATGAAGGTATCCAATTCCAGGTGGAGAAGTTGGACTATGAGGAAAAGAAGGCGTACGTACGTCAAGTGAACGTAGATTACTTCACAGACGCTAGTCTAGCGGTTCAGTTAAAGGTGCTGCATGTGAATCGAGAAGGAAGCTCCGGAGGATTGCTCCGCCAACTAGGCGAAGTCACCGTCAATGCGCAACCGACGATTTTCAAAAAAATTCGTCTGAAAACACACGAGAACATAGGTTCTGGACCTATCAGATTACCGGAAGAAGAATTGCATACGAGCTCGTACTGGTTTACGTTCGATGAATCGATGTCGGCAGGCCGAAGTGCCAACGATATGCAGCATGCGCTGCTCGGCATCGCAAATGTGCTGGCGCATATTGCGCCGCTTTATTTGATGTGCGACCCGATGGATATTCGGGTCGTGCCGCAGGTTCGCGCCGTGCATAACAAGCTGCCGACCGTGTTTTTCTACGACCGCTATCCGGGCGGCGTAGGTCTGAGCGAGAGGCTGTACGAAGTCCACGGCCAGCTTATGGATCAAGCGCGCAGCCTGATCACCGTCTGCGGCTGCCTGAGCGGCTGCCCGGCCTGCGTCGGGCCGATCGAAGAGGTCGGCTTGCTCGGCAAGCAGCTCGCCCTGGAGCTGCTGTCGCAGCTCGAAGGAGGTGCCCGATGAGCGGGCTCCGCGAGCGACTCAGCCGCCTCCGGGGGCCCGAGGCGGCACCTGCGGCTCCGCCGCCCCAGCCTATGGCGGGCGTCGAGTGGGCGCAGCTCGGCGCCCATGTCGAAACGAGCCCTGAGGGCTCGTTCGTGATGCGGCGCCGGACATACGGCGCGGACAGCGCGCACGGCAAGTATCGGCTGAGCGAGCTCGCCGAACATGTGCAGCAGCTGTCCTGTTTTCACGACGCCGGCGCCGTGGTCCGTATCGAAGAGCTGCTCTTCTTCGATACGGAGACGACCGGACTTGGCGTCGGGGCAGGCAACGTGCCGTTTCTCGTCGGCATCGGCTATTACAGCGGAGAGCTGTTCATCGTGGAACAGCTCTTGATCCGCAACCCTGCAGAAGAGTATGCGATGCTTGTTTATCTGCAGGAGCTGCTTAGCCGCTTTACACATCTTGTTTCGTATAACGGCCGTACGTTTGATTGGCCGATTTTGAAGAACCGCTATGTACTCAATCGACTCCAACTGGACGATTCTGATCTACTGCAGCTTGATCTTCTATACCCGTCACGCAGCTTGTGGCGAAACGCTTTGCCGTCATGCCGGCTCAGCAAAGTCGAGGAAAGCCGGCTCGGATTCGAACGTATCGATGATGTTCCCGGTTCCATGGCGCCGGCGCTTTATTTTCAATACTTGGCTGAAAAAGATCCATCTGTACTTCAGGGAGTGTTCGTTCATAATGAACACGATATTGTAACTTTGGCAGCGTTATCGATACATTTTGGCAAGCTGCTGGGCGGTTCGGCCTGGATAAAAGACGAAACAGACTTAGATTTGGGTTCAGATTTAGGTTCAGATGTAGATTTAGATATAGAATCAGATGTAGATATGAATTTAGAATTAGGATCAATTGACCTTGATGAACACTATCGAACAGGGCTATGGCTGGATAAGATGGGGAGATCGGTATTAGCGGACCTTGTTCTTGATAAGCTGTATGCAAGACTTATGCGAACATCCCAATCTCCAGCGTCTTTTACCCATTCCGATCAAGAATCAGCCCTTTTGCTTCTGGCTTCCTTATATAAGAAAAAAGGCGTTTACCCGCGAGCCGTCGAGCTGTGGAAGCGATGGGTCGAAGCCAAACATGCTAGCATCGCCCTCCAATTGGAGCCATACGTTGAATTGGCGATGTACTATGAACACCGTGAGAAAAATGTGCGACAAGCGCTCTTTTTTGCCGAAGAAGCATGGGCTAAGCTATGGCGCAGGCGTTCCCTGCAGCGTAGCGACAGTAAGCATATGGAAGCCGAAGAGGCATTGGAAAAGCGTATTCGGCGGTTGAAAGAAAAGCTGCAAAAGATGGAGCGCCCAGAGTCTCCAATTAAACTTGCCAACAGATCGCAATCCAAAGCAGCGAAACCGCGCCGTTTGAAGCCGGTATATGTCAGCGAAGGTTTGATTTAACTTTGAACCGGTTCTTTTTTCCGCACCGACGAACAAGTTTACAAGCCCAATAATTTGGACATACAAGGAAGAAAACGGCAAGGAGTAAGCAGCATGCCTGAGCTTCCGGAAATGGAAACGTACCGTCAGCAATTGACCCCTCTGATCCAAGGGGGAACTATTACAGGTGCCGAAGTTTCACGGCCAAAGTCATTGAATGTGGAACCTGAGCGTTTTGTTCAAGCGCTGACAGGAAACCGTATCGTACGGATCGATCGTAGAGCGAAGCATTTGCTATTTCTGTTAGCTACCGGAGACGTGTTGCTTCTTCATCTCATGCTTGGCGGTTGGATGTTTTACGGTACAGAAGAGGAGAAACCGGACCGGACGACGCAGGTCGAGATTCATTTCGACTCAAAAACTCTTTATTTTATCGGTTTGCGACTAGGTTATTTGCATTTGCATGCTCTTTCTGACCTGGAGGCTCACTTAAGTAAGCTAGGTCCGGAGCCTCTCGATTCCGGCTTCACTTTTGAACATTTTCAACAAGCCCTCAAAGGAAAGAAAAGCAATCTCAAAGTAACATTGGTGGATCAGGCCGTCTTATCGGGCATAGGAAACTGCTACTCGGATGAGATTTGTTTTTACGCCGGGCTCTTACCGACTCGCAAAGTTCCTTCCCTCAACTTTGAGGAGCTGAATCGTCTGTACCAAGCCATGCGGACCGTTTTGCTCGAAGCGATTAGCTTCGGCGGCTATATGGAATCTCCACTGTTTATCGGTGATCGATTAACCGGGGGATTTGATGAGAGATGCCGGGTTTATGACCGGGAAGGGGAGCCTTGTGTGCGATGCGGGCATCCGCTTATCAAGAATGAGGTCTCAAGTCGCAAATGCTTTTACTGTGCGAATTGTCAGGTTTAAGGGGGCTAGGCATGCATGTTTATTGGCTCTCACGTTAGTACGCGATGTGGATATATTGGAGCTGCCAAGACTGCATTATCCATTGGAGCGAATGCTTTTCAGTATTTTCCGATGAACCCGAGAAGTCTTTCTACCAAGGTTTTTAATCTTCGTGATGCCGAAGCATGCGCGCAATTTTGCCGGGATCATGGAATATTATCCATAGGCCATGCCCCTTATCCGTTGAATCCTGCAGTTGAAGACGTAGATAGAGAGATTATGGTGAGGCTCTTAATTAACGGTTTGGAAATTACCGATGCTTGCGGTTCTGTAGGTCTTGTGGTGCATTTTGGCAAATATGTAGGAAAAGACCCGTTACAAGGCTACAAAAATATAATACAATGTTTGAATAGCGCTACGCGTGCATATAACGGTACATCTCTGATTTTGCTTGAAAATCAAGCCGGGGAAGGCGCTCAACTTGGGCTGACTTTGGAAGAGATGGCACAGGTACGGAAACTTTGCGAACAACCGGGAAAAATAGGTTTTTGTTTGGATACGTGCCATGCCTTTGCAAGTGGAATGTGGAGCGGTGATGGCTGGAAGGAACTGGAGGCAAGGGCGGGAAGATTGGATTACCTCCCGTACTTGAAAGCGATCCATCTCAACGACTCCGTCCATCCTTATGGTTCCCGGAGAGATCGGCATGCGAACATTGGAGCTGGTTACATAGGAGACGCCCCCATGCGGCAATTGTTATCTTCCAGACAACTGCAACATATTCCCATCGTTTTAGAAACGCAAACAGCCGGCGATGGGACCCACCGGGATGAAATTTTGCATGTAAAATCATTGGCAGGAAAGGAAGATCCGCGATGATTCACGTTTATTTAGATGATCTGCGCCCTTGTCCGCAAGGCTTTACTCTAGCTAGAAACGCGGAAGAGTGCATCATGCTTTTGGATACGTGTGAAGTAGATATTCTGTCATTAGATCATGATCTCGGCTGGGGAACGCAGCAAACGGGTATGGATGTTGTGCTATGGATGATTCAAAAGCGAGTTTACCCCCAAAGCATCTATATTCATACTTCAAGCACATCAGCTTGCTCAAATATGTACCAAATGCTCTACTCCGCAAAGCCTGATACAATGAAGCTATATCCAAGCCGTATTCCGGATGATATGCTATGGCAAATTGCCCAGGGAACGTATAATAGCGGTTAGGAAACGAAAGGAATCGATTCAATTATGATCCAATTATCCGGCATTCATTTTATTCGTCAAGAACGGCATATTCTACAGGATGTGAATCTGCAAATGAACCCAGGCGAGCACTGGGTTTTGTTAGGGCGTAACGGCTCTGGGAAGACTACATTACTGGAAATGATGAATGGCTACGAATTCCCTAGCCGAGGCACGGTAGAAGTACTGGGTAACCGCTATGGTCAGTGTGATGTAAGAGAAGTACGGAAGAAGATCGGGTATATCTCCCAATCGCTGTTCGAAAAGCTTAATCTCACCGATCCCGTATGGGAAGTGGTTGCGACCGGGGAGTATGCCTTCCTGCGTTTTTATCAGGAAATACCGCAAGAAGTCAAAGAACGTGCGCTTCAAATGTTGAAGCGGGTACGTATTCCTCATCTGGCCGATCAACCGCTTGGCACTCTTTCACAAGGGGAACGTAAGAAGGTCATGCTCGCCCGCTCGCTCATGATGAAGCCTTCGATTCTCATTATGGATGAGCCCGCTGCAGGTTTGGACTTGTACGAGAGAGAACGGCTGCTGACTGATATTAATGATCTTAGTCAACAAGACATTATGGTCGTATACGTGACTCACCATATTGAGGAAATCATTCCCTTATTTACGCACGTCGCACTCATCGAAGAAGGTAAGTTAATTGCCGCAGGGCGTAAGGAAGAGGTATTGACGCCAGAGAATGTGCATCGAGCTTTTGGGGTGAATATCACATTGGAATGGTTCCAAGATCGACCTTGGATCAAAGTTATTGAACCCAGATAGTAGACTACATAAATTAAGAGCTTAAAAAGTCCGCTTTCAGAACCGAGAAGGTTGGACGATATCCGGAGAAGGAGGAACGGAGCGTAGAGATTTGCTACGAGAGTACCGGACTTCTCGGATTCGTTCAAGATTCGATGTTGACACCGCTTTCTGTAAAGCCTCGTTATCAAAGCGGACTTTTTAAACTACCTCTAAAGGATGCGGCTATGACAATTTTAGCAAAATGTATCGGCACTTCAAATCACGGATTCGCCCAATATGCGCAAGAAGAAATTCGCAGATTGTTTCCTGTGGCCAAGTTTACGTTATTGGTGCCGACGGAAGTTTTCATGTTCGAAGTGCCTATTGATATCGACGAGGTTTTAACCACGATAAAAGAACAAGAACCCATTTTTCTTAGACACGTACAGCCCGTTCATCATGAATGGGAGTTGAGTCGTTCGGAGATGGATTTAAATCATTTGAAGGCTTGGCTTGGACAAGCTTCTGCTCTTGGGCTGATGGGTTCTGGTGAAAAAATAGCCGTACAAGTCAGGAAAGAAGAACGTGCTAACGTACCTTTCGCACCGTTTGCCGTTAAGGCTGCTTTGGATGAAGTGATTGTTAGGGAGTTGCAATCAGAGCCAGTCGTTCGGCAGTCGGACCGGATTATTTCGGTATACATTAGCGCGAACAAGCTGTTCGCCGGCATTTCCAAACCTTCGGACAACTTGTCCGATTGGTCGGGTGGTGCGATCCGGTTTCATAAGGAAGACGACCAAATTTCACGTGCGAAGTTCAAGCTCCTTGAGGCCGAACAGCGTTTTGGACTTGATTTCAGCTATGCGCGAGCAGCTCTTGATATCGGTGCAGCTCCTGGTGGCTGGACGTCCTTTCTATTGGAACGCGGGTTGCGTGTGACTGCCATTGATCCGGCAGCTATGCACCCGAGTTTATATGGCCATCCGATGCTTACCATTCATAAGAAAAATGCCGGAGACGTGAAGCTGCGTCAGGATGAATTTGATTTGCTTGTTTGCGATATGAGCTGGAGTCCGCGTCAAATGGGGCGGCTCGTTGCAGACTTACTCTATGCTCTCCAAAGTGGAGGAACTGCAATAATTACGGTGAAACTTATGCATAAGAAGCCTTTCCAAACGATCCGTGAGCTTATGCAATTGTTCGAGCCGTCGCTCTTTTTGATCAAAGCCAAGCAACTGTTCCACAATCGTGAGGAATTAACGCTTTACTTGCAAAAAACATAGAAATTGGAAAAATGTTGTAGATTTTTGTTGGGAGCCCTCTTATAATCAAGGTAATTCTTACCTGATAAGGGGGCGATTTGTTTATTGTACAGCGCAGACAGCAATTAATAGGAACAAGTATTGGGGGAAGATATTGGATTCATTCCTTGCTCGGTCAAGGAGGTATGGGGCATGTGTATTTAGCTGAAGATTTGAAGCTGAAAGGGAAGAAATGGGCGGTAAAGGAGTGTTTACCGGGAACAGCAGATCCGGGTCTCTTTTTGGAGGAAGCAGAGATGCTTGCAAGGCTTCAACATCCGCAGCTCCCGCAGTTGGTGGATTATTTTACAACGGATGATGGCAGCAGTTTCTTGGTTATGGACTATATTCAAGGTCCGACATTACAAGACTTATTTGAGGAAAAAAGGCGTCAACTGCCCGTTTCGCAAATTATAGGCATAGCGATTCAAGTATGCGATTTGTTTCACTATCTGCATACTTTTCAGCCTCGGCCGATCATCTATCGCGATTTGAAACCGGCAAATGTGATGCTGGGCGAACAGGATCAGGTGAGGTTAATTGATTTTGGTGTTGCCAGGCATTATTCGCAAGGGAAACAGTCGGATACGATGCAGATCGGCACGATTGGCTTTGCGGCACCCGAACAGTTTCTTGGGTCGCAGACAGATGCCCGCTCTGATTTGTTTACGCTTGGCGCGATGCTCTATTACCTGCTATCAGGGGGGCAGTTTGCTTATATAACTCAGCAGCCTATCGAACAACTTCGAAAAGGACTCCCGGAAGTTTTAACTTCAACCATCCGAATGCTTCTCCAAGAGCAGCCGCAGGACCGCTGCCAGTCAGCTTTGGAGGTTAAACATCGGCTACGTGTTTTGTCTTCCGAGATGACGGAAAGTAGAAACAGTCAAGGAGGCCGTCAAGAACGCATTCAGGCTGATCCAACATTAGTCTCTGAAGCAATTCCGGACAAACTCATTGTAGTTGGAGGTTTATTTGCCGGTGCAGGGTCGACATTTACTGCGATTTCTTTAGCCCGAATCCTGCATGCCATGCAGATTCCTAATGCCGTTGTCGAACATCCGGTCATTGAACCGGATCTGTATATGCTACTTTATGGCGATCAAAAAGCGCCGAAAGATTATTCATTTGTTTCTACGGCATTAACCGAACTTACAGCCATACATACAACAACGTGGACAAGCGGCTTTACGACTTGGGTGCCTTTACATCCTGAAGGTTTCAAGGAGACTTGGCAGCCGGCGGATTCATATAAACTTTTACACAGTATCAAAAAGCCAATCGTCTTCATGGACGTATCGACAGCATGGGGAGATTGCACAGTTCAAGAGCTTTGCCACAGTGCTGACGAAATCATCGTGGTGCTCGATGCCTCTCCAGGTAAATGCAACAGGCCGAGCTCAAGGGCACACTTGGCACTGTTTGAGTTATATCGTAAACGCGGTAAGAAGGTACATTTTGTAGCCAATCGGGCTGATGTTGGGCGTTTACACAGAGAATGGGTGGATTCACTGCCGGAAGCCCCATTATGTACGATTCCCGAAATACCTTATGCGGATGTCATGCGTGCCGTTTGGAAAGGGGAATGTATTCAAGATGAACAACAGGTGTTGGTGAAATTGGAGAATTCGCTAGCTCCCTTGATCAAACAAATTTTACCAGATGCCATTTTGCAGAAAAAACGATATATGGCTAGGAAGACCATGTTTTCCCTATTTAAAAAGTACGGGTAATCATTCCATCAAGTATGTTATGATACAAAGAGAGATAAATAGAAGAGGGGCTGTAATTGATGGAAAAAAGATTTGCAAGAGAATCCAGATGCTTTAAAACATCGAGAATTTTCCCAACAGATGTGAATAATCACAATACGTTGTTTGGCGGGAAGCTGATGTCGTACATCGATGATATCGCTTCGATCGCAGCGCATAAACATTGCCGAAGATCCGTTGTGACGGCTTCGACGGATTCGGTCGATTTTTTGTATCCGATCCATACGTCGGATTCCGTCTGTCTGGAATCGTTTGTGACGTGGACAGGCAAGAGCTCAATGGAAGTATTTGTGAAGGTAGTGACTGAGGATTTGAAGACCGGAGCTCGCCGAATTGCGGCTACATCTTTTCTTACATTCGTAGCGCTGGATGAAAATAAAAAGCCAGTGGAAGTTCCGCAAGTTGCGCCTGAAACGGAAGAAGAAACGAAACTTCACGAGTCCGCGCCTCATCGTGCGGAAATTCGCCGAATTCGCAGGGAAGAAAGCAAGAAACTTGCAGGTTTCTTCACGATGAAATATCCTTGGGAATAATAGGGATTGATTTTTTGGTAGAACGTGGTATAATTTGGATACTTTAATATGACAAAAGCGGAAGCACCGCTGATCGTTGAGATTTTTTCTCTTCAATCAGTGAGTGCTTTTTTTGTTTTTGTCTTTTCTATTGAAAATCGCATAGGAGAGTGATGCATGAATTCTGCAACGACAACCCGTATTGCCATCGTACTGGCGATTATCAGTGTTGTTTTAATCGGCAGCGGATTGTATGCAATGGTATTTACTTCATAATAATTTCTTGCCAGTAAAGGAGGATATGATGGGTAAAATTCAACTTTTTGTTCTTGATGACGACGTGGTCTATGCCGAACGGTTGGCTTCATTCATTCGTCATTCGGAGTTTGCCGACAAACTTCAGGTGAAGCTGTTCACCAAGTTGGAATTCGTGATGGAGCTGCTCGATAGTCCTCCATGCGAAGGTATTTTGTTATTGTCGGAAGTTTATTTTCCGGAACTTAAGAACCATTGTACTTCATTAATTAAAATGATTTTAAGTGAAAACATCGCCAGTTCGAGCGATGCCGAGACAAAGGTTCCGTTTTTGTATCGCTACCAATCTCTGCATCAACTGCTTTCCCGTATCATCGCTTTTTATTGGGAAAAGCAAAAAGCAGGTGGAGTTCATGGAGCGAGAAATACGCAGGTGCTATCCGTTTATGGCAGTGCCGGCAACAGCGGGAAGTCCATGACGGCTATTCATTTGGCAAAGCAGCTGTCGTTTCGGGGCGAACGCATATTTTACTTAAGTCTGGAGTCGGTAAGCTCAGCCTCGTTGTGGCTGCAAGGAGATTCGGCTCATTTTTCGCAAATTTTGTATTATTTGAAAAGTACGCCTGAACTGTTGGGACCTAAGCTTGCGCTGCTTAAATCTCACGATCCCCGGTTTCGAATTGATTATATGACTCCGAAAGATCAAATCCGAGAAATGCAGGAAATGTCTGGTGAAGCTGTTCGACTCTTCATCGAAGCCCTAATAGGGTTAAATCAATACGATTATATGATCGTGGATTTGGAAGCATCCGTTCATCCTAGGATCCTCAAGGCGTTAGAATTAAGTGATCATATCTTGTGGATCTTGCTCGATGATTTGAACGATTTATATAAATCTAAAGCCTTGCACAAACAGTTAGGAAATCTACCGAATTTACATTATGTGGTCAATAAATATACAGGTAAGCTAATGAACGACTTATCAGTTCTGGGAAATAACACCATTAAAGGTTATCTGCCATATATTCCTGAGTGGAAAAATGTGCATTCACCCGAGCAAGTGTGGCAATCGGTTTTATTTTCAGAGCAGGTTTATGAAATGTTCCATGCTTATGTCTCCGATTCTACGGCGCGCGATTTGAATGTAAAAGGAGCAGCAGCTTCATGAACCAGACTTTGTTTGTCAGTTTGAAGCAGCAAATCAAAGAGAGACTGGATCTTTCGAGCACCGTGAGTGATGCGCAATTGATGGAACTGATCGAAGAAGTTGTATTCTCCATAGCTGCGGAACAAGAATGGACTTCGAGTGAGATACATGAAGGTGTGAAGCGAATATTCAACTCGTTTCGGGGGCTAGATGTACTTCAACCGCTGCTGGATGATCCGACAGTTTCAGAGATTATGGTCAATGGGCATGAGAACATTTTTATTGAACAAAAAGGGGCTGTACAACGATATCCTTATTCATTTGAAAGCGAGGAGAAACTGGAGGACCTCATTCAGACTATTGTTGCTAAAGTCAACCGTATTGTGAACCAAGGATCGCCCATTGTCGACGCTCGACTAAAGGATGGTTCTAGGGTTAATGTCGTACTGCCGCCGGCGTCGCTTGGAGGCCCGACGATCACGATACGTAAGTTTCCGGAAAAGCCGATGCACATGATGGATTTGATCCGAATGGGCAGCATCACTGAACAGGCTGCAGAATTGCTGCAGACGATGGTTGAATCGAGCTGCAACGTGTTCATTGGTGGTGGGACCGGTTCAGGAAAGACGACATTTTTGAATGCTCTGAGTGATTGGATTCCATCCGATGAAAGAATCATAACCATCGAAGATTCTGCTGAACTGCAAATCCAAACTGTTCCGAATATAGTCCGGATGGAAACACGCAATGCCAACACGGAAGGCAAAGGTGAGATCACAATTCGTGACCTCATTCGCTCTTCATTGCGTATGCGGCCTAATCGCATTATCGTTGGCGAGGTCCGTGGGGCTGAGGCGATTGATATGCTGGCAGCAATGAATACAGGCCACGATGGTTCGCTCAGTACGGGTCACGCTAACTCATCAATGGATATGCTTAGCCGACTTGAAACCATGGTTTTGAGCGGGGCTGCTCTCCCTGTAGAGGTCATTCGAAAGCAAATCGCCTCGGCACTTGATGTGATGATCCATCTGAGTCGTATTCGCGACCGTACACGTAAAGTGACAGAAATTCATGAGGTTCTTGGCGTGGTGAATGGCGAAGTACAATTGAATCCGCTTTTCTTATTTGAGGACCATGGTGTAACCGAAGATCAGCAAGTAATCGGTAAGCTTGTTTATACAGGTAATAGCCTTCATAACATGTACAAAATTCAAATGGCCGGCAAGCGGCTGCCAGCTTGGTTCCGCACGGCTGAGAGAGAAGGTGCAACCGGTTGAGAATGGCGCTGATTGTGCTTTTCGTAGGCGTTTGTAGTTGGTTCTTACTTTTAAAATTGGAGAAAAGAAATGGTGAAAAGACGTTAAAAGAACCCAGGTTCGAGCAGGTGAAGTCGTTGACTAGAACTTCTACACTCTTGGACTACAATGAATATCAGCTTACATCAAAAGAAAGGATTACAGCTATTTTAATGCTTGCTCTACCAGCTGTTGGAGTTGGCTATGTGTTTTATAAAAGTATTTTTCTTGCATTGGCATTAGGCGCTGCAGGCTTCCTTTATCCACGATTTCGCAGAAAACAATTGATTCGATTGCGGAAGAACAAGCTTCATGTTCAGTTTAAGCAAGCGTTAAGTTGTCTATCCTCAGCTATGACAGCCGGGAAATCTATCGAATCCGCTTTTCGAGAAGCACTTGTGGATTTAAAGGTACTTTATCCAGATCCTAACTGCCTTATCGTTGTGGAGTTTAGTATCATTTGCAGAAGGGTAGAGAATGGTGAACCCATTGAGGCGGCATTGAAAAATTTCTCCGATCGCAGCCATCTGGATGATGTGAACAGCTTTACGGACGTTTTTCTTACTTGTAAGCGGACTGGGGGCAATTTGGTCGAAGTTATGAAACGTACGGCTGGTGTAATAGGGGAAAAGCTAGAAATTACGCAGGATATCGCGGTCATGATTGCACAGAAAAGATTTGAGTCCAGAGTGCTGAGTTTTGCGCCAATTGTGATTGTAGCTGTGCTTGCCTTTACTTCACCGGAATACATGGACCCTCTTTATACAGGCAGCGGCGTTCTTATTATGACCGTAAGTTTGATACTTCTGGCCTTCTGCTATGGGCTTACCCAAAAAATTATGAATATTAAGGTGTAGCATGTGGATCACAGCTGTATGCATCGTTGAAGCTATTATTTATCTGCTATTATTCTTGTTTGGTTATAAGCGTAACCACCGGTTTCTTAAAGAGAATTCGTATCCATTCCGCTTCAAATGGCTGCTGCCCTTAAGCCTTCTGATTGTAGACCAGCTGCAATTGATGGAGAATTTCCCTGATTTTACAGCGAAAATACATCATAAGCTGATTACGCTTTATGGAAGAAGTTTCGCCATACATGGCAGCAAAATGTTTTGTGCGGAGCTCATCTCAGCTTCAAGTGCTTGTATGCTCCTTTTTTCATTATTATCAGCTCTCACAGGAGGAGATATAAACTTAATCGGATTTGGTTTCATTGTTACTGTGCTCGTACCTGCGCTCATGGTAAGGGATCTGGATACCAAAATTCGAAAAAAGCAGCAGCATATGATCCTTCAACTTCCGGAAGTACTTAATACGATCGTACTTCTCGTGAATGCAGGAGAGACCGTTAACCGTGCCTGGATACATTGTGTCGAAGCACAAAAGCATAAAGTTGAAACGCCTTTATTAAAAGAGTTAGCCCAAGCGGTACATGAGTTAGAAATGAACGTGTCTTTTCCGAAAGTCATGGAAGATTTCAGCAAACGTTGTGCACTGCACGAGGTATCGCTTTTTACATCGACACTTCTGCTGAATTATAAACGTGGAGGAAGCGAATTTGTAATGGCATTACAAGCACTTTCATTGGATCTATGGCAAAGACGAAAATCACTTTCTCGAACGCTTGGCGAAGAAGCATCATCCAAACTGGTGTTTCCCATGGTGCTCATATTCGTCGTTGTAATGATCATCGTTGCCGCTCCAGCATTATTAATGATGAAACAATAAGCGAATTTTAGGAGGAATCCGTAATGAAAAAATCGTTAGATTGGCTGAAAACGTTCTGGAAGGACGAAGAGGGTCTGGGTACTTTGGAAATTTTATTGATCGTTGCGGTTCTCGTTGCGATAGCGATCATTTTTAGAAAATGGATCGTCTCTTGGTTCCAAAAATTAATTGGAGATGCCAATACGGATCTTAAGGATAACAGCACGGTAACACCCTGTGTGCCGGGCCCTACAACAAGCTGTGCGCCTTAAAAGACCGTCCATCCAAGAACTGAGAAAAAGTGAGCAAGGGAGCTTCACGATAGAGGCCTCGCTTGTGTTTCCAATAATCCTGCTTTGCACGGTCACCCTATTGTTTGTAGGCATGTACGTTTATCAGAAAGTTTTTGTTCAGCAAGTTGCACGCACAACTGCAGAGCGCCTCGCTTTCACATGGGACAATAGTTATAAGGATTTTGTGACCGGAAATTTTAACCCCAGTCAAACGGATGGTCTTTACTGGCGTTTGACACAAGATAGCGTGACTGATCTGTTCGGTCTATTGTTATCACGGGGTTCAACAGAAGTAGCGATTCCCTCGTCCAGGGGGACAATCGACGGTAAGGTTGAAAATAAGCTTGCTAAGTCGTCATCTTCATTGCCTATGGGTATTACAGGGACTGCTCGGTTTACGAACTATATTTTTGATCGCAGGATAGAGGTCATCTTAAATAAACCTTTCTTTATGCCGCCCTTCATAAAAAGATGGTTCGATTCGGAACAGGCAAAGGGTCGAGCGGCTTCCCATGTTGTGGAATCCGTTGAGCTAATCCGACTGACAGATATAACTCGCACCTACATCAAAGCGATCAAAGGAAAAATATCGCCTCAGAAGGCAAAAGAAGCACTTACTGAACCAGCACAAGATCAACTATCAGGACCTGGGGTAACGATTAAAACCGAGCGCCAAGCGGCCACTTACTTGAAATCTCTCGTTGGGGGCATGGAAGTAGTATTGACAACACCGTCTGGCAAAAGCAGGACAATCGATGCTCTCGACGCACAGGGTATTGCCCACCAAGCTTTCTACAATGTCACAGAAACCCAGCTTCGGGAAGAACAGATGCCCAAGGATGCGGAACTTCTCGAACAAGGTACGCAAGTGAAAGGGGTTGTATGGCATTTTTTTAAAAAAGAGGTAGAGGGTAAGGTGGTACCGACGGATAAGTTTCGAAAGGAGCTTGAACGTAAAGGAATTGTCGTGGTCATTCATAATTAGTAAGCGGGGAGTTTATGCGATCATTTATTCGCTCTGAAAGAGGCGCAGTATCTGTGTATCTAATCTTGATTATTGTGCCCATATTTTTATTCCAAGCTGTATTGATCGATTTCGCGAGAATCAAACTCGCGGAAAAAGAAAATGAATCAGCGGTCAAAGCTGCCTCCAGGTCTGTGATGTCTGCTTACGATCCAGAGCTTCAAAGGATGGGTTTATATGGCCTTGGTTTAACGCAAGAAGAAGCTGAGCGCATTTTTCAAGAGGTGTTTGCGAATAACCTGTCTGGCAACGTATCTTCAGGTGGATTTCATTACGTGGATAATAAGCCGGTGGATAAGGATTTGCGTGTAACGCCAGTTTATTCGATGGCCAGTCATGTAATCTTTGAACGACAGATATTAGAGGACATGAAAATCAAGGCTCCTATTGAATTTATGCTTGAGATTACGGATAAGTTCCGTAAGAGCGGTACGGAGGTGCCCTTTCAACAGGGATCCCAGTTTTCAAAGGAAGCAGCAGCACTAGATAAATTGTTAGAGCAGAGAGAAAAAGAGTTAGATGAAGCATGGAAAAGCAGCGAAGAGCTGCATGCAAAAACTTCGAGTTACCATAAATATTATGTAACGCGAATTGCTGAATTAGACGATTTAGCGGCCCAGATTGGAATTCATACGATTGACGAAGTGAGAAGCAATTTAGCGAATGTGAAGGAACAGTTGAAATCAGTTAGGGATTCGATAGCAAATTTGAATATGACTATAGCTTCCTTAAGTCAAGCAGGTGAACAGGCATGGTCGAGTATTCAATCGATTTTGGAGTCCAGGAGAGAGCTGGAATTGCAGGCTCAAGAACTTGTGCAGCAACAAAATGAACTCGAAAGACTTCTTGGGTTAATAATGAAGTATGCAGAATTGCTTTCGGCAACGAAATTGGAAGTATCTGCAAATGGAAATATGATTCGGGAGCTACAACAAACCATTGAACCTGCTTTGCGCAAAGCGAAGCAGAAAAATGATGAAATCCGGGATAAACTGAATGTTATTCAACAGCGTTCTGAGAGTAGCTCGTCTAAAGCTTATGAGGCTTTTCAAAGTGTGGTCATCATCGGGGATGATTATTTCTATAACTATCAAAATTCTGTAGCCAGTATTTCTGCGCTCTTTAGCGCTTTTCAAGAGATCGTGAACTCCGTTTATCTGTATACGCCAGACAATACGAGCAAGGCTAATGGTGCAAACGATGCATATGGGACTCGATCGAATGAATTTTACACGAAACAAAGTGTCTTAGAAAAAGTGAGAATGGACAAAAATGAAACGGTTGTGACAAGTAAACGCGAGCAGAAAAATAAAATCCAAACGGTGCTGGATCAAGCAAAGCAATCCATTGGCGGGTGCACCTTGTTAGGTGAGCAGGGAGGGGACCGTGAATTATATAAACGATTGCAAGGTGAGGGACAGGCTAAGGGTGAAAAGGGCTTTTATCAAAAATACCGCGAGGCGAACGCTCAAGAAACAGTCATTGGCAGTGAAGTAGCCTTTGATTTGGAGAAACCGGAACCAGTGAGCCTTCAAGCAATGAGCATGCTGGAAGCGTTTAATCAAGCTGCTGCGACGATGCGTAATGAACTCTACGTGAATGAATTTGCTTTAACGAAATTCAATTACCGAACGTACGGGGTTGAAAAAGATCCTTCCGGTCAGCCGAAACGATCGAACGAGCTCATTGACCCTGGCTCACATGTATTAGGGAACCAAGAAGTAGAATACTTGCTTTATGGATTTTCTTCATGCGCAGCCAATATTTCTTCGGCTTATGCGGAAATGTTTTCCTTTCGAATGGCGATCCGGACGGTAGAAGCACTTCTTGATCCGAAAAAAGAGCTGCTACAAATCGGTTCACCGTTTCTAGTGTTGTTGGCTGCCGCTGCTGAGGGAGCCTTCGAAGCATTTCAAGATATGAACAAGCTGGTCAAAGGTGAGTCTGTCGAGTTGTCCGCAAAATTAACTTCTTCAGCGCTAAGCTTGAACTATAAAGATTATTTGCGAATTTTTCTGCTGCTGCACAGCAACAACACCAAGTTAATGGCGAGAATGCAAGCACTCATTGAGTTGCAAACGGGCAAAGACCTGATTCACGAAACTACATATGTACAAGGAATTGCAGCAAGTAGTATAAGGGTTTGGTTCATCC
Organism: Paenibacillus sp. GCM10027628; assembly: GCF_042676385.1. Classification (NCBI taxonomy): domain Bacteria; kingdom Bacillati; phylum Bacillota; class Bacilli; order Caryophanales; family Paenibacillaceae; genus Paenibacillus; species Paenibacillus sp. GCM10027628. The sequence goes on along the minus strand of NZ_JBHTHA010000036.1, from coordinate 200,059 downwards.
CTCAAATGATGAAGCTGATGGAAGGTTCTGGGTTATTAGGCTGCAAAGTAGTGGGAAATCGCTGTCAAATCACTAGTACAGCTGCAATGTCCTATTAAGGATAATCGGAGGGCGTATGCTACGCAAATTTAGAAGCGACCAGCAAGGGGGGATCGTTCTGGAAGCATCTTTAGTGCTGCCATTTTTTCTAGCCTTTGTGGTAGGAATAATCCTTTTCATCCAACTTGCTGTAATGGAAATGGCGTTGCAAGCAGGGGTTACCGAAGCAACCAAGTCAATAGCAGGTCAACTATATCCCGTACGACTGCTGGTTCAAGAAGCAAAGTCTCACTACGATCAAAGCCGGGTGTCGGAAATGATTAATTCAGCCGTTGATCGTGTAAAGTCCGCAAGAGACAAGGTAGTCGGCGCTGAAGACTTAGCTGATGAGTACGCTGCTTATATTCCGGACTCGCTGCTAGAGCTAATTAAATGGGAAAAGGAAAAGCGCAGGCAAGGGGAAGGAGAAGCCCAGGAAGAGATCGACCAATTTTACGATCAAACGGTAAAACCGCGAATTAATGCAGCATTCACTCCCATTGCTTATGCTTTTTGCGACAGCGCTACGATTCGAAAAGATCAATTCAAAGTCATCTCGGTAACACTGCCGAGCATGGAACGTTCGGGTAACGCTTTCTTTGGCATTGAAGCTCAAATTGAATATAAGTTTCCACTGCCATTTATTAGTAAAATGATCATTTTGAAAAAGAAAGCATTTGAACGAGCATGGGTTGGTGCTTAGCCTTAAATAAACTGGTAAAATGACGGATTCTCTTAGGAGGGTTTATTTGATTCATCTGATTTTATTCTTTTTAGTCGGCATCGCTTTTATCACGGATGCTCGCAAGTCTATAATCCCTAATGTGCTAACGCTGTCTGGAACGTTAGTTGGCTTCTTTTTCCACGTGTCGACCCAAGGTTGGAATGGTCTGATGTTCACCTTGAATGGGGCTGTGACAGGATTTACTTTGTTATTTCTGCTACATTTACTCGGGGCTCTCGGTGCTGGGGATGTGAAGCTTTTTGTTGCTATTGGTGCTTTAATGGGAGTTACGTTTGTTCTTCAATGCATCATTTATGCGATTTTGTTTGCCGGTGTAATCGGTCTATGCTTACTGTTGATTCGAAGGCAAGTGACTACAACAGGCCACAAATTCGCTAGCTGGTTTATTTCTATTGTCGCATTTGGAGATAAGGGAACCCTTTTGAATTTGAAGCGTCAAAATAATACGAAATTCCCATTCATGTACGCCGTGGCCCCGGCAGTCATGTTGGCTTGGTATGAAGTTTTTAAATGAAAGAGGTGGAGCATTGAACCAGGAAATCTTCGGACTTCGCTACGATTTTGTATACCGTCATGGCCACTATATGGAGCTATACAGAGAAAAAGGAATTAAGCCGGAAGAGCTTTCCGGGCTGCAACTTCGCATGCTGGAAGCGAACACGATACCTCATCTATTGCCGCTGGAAGTAAAGGAAGTAGATTTTCATATCAGCCTTCTCTACAATTTGAATTCTAAGCGTATGCTCTCCCATGTGTTAAAGGTGGAAGGTTTTACATGTTTACAGTTTGCAAAAGTCCTTTATACCATTGTTTGCACGCTGGAAGAAAGCAGGAATTACATGCTGCATGAAAATGGGTATGTCTTAAAAGATAATTTTATATATATTGGCACAGACTGGTCAGATGTATATTTGACCTACGTGCCTCTTCATCATGAAAATGAGGAAGTCTCCGTTCTAGGTGCGTTAGAATCGTTTAAGATTCAGCTTGCCGATAAGGTGAGGGATGCAGATCAGCGAACGATGGCAATATGGTTGGAACAGCTTTCACAGAATCGAGATTTGACGGACTATAGACAGAAGCTTATTACTTTGATGGATGAAGGTGATTCAAACAAATTTGAATCTATTGAGTTGCCAGCTAACCATAAAATGGGGCCGAATAAAGAATTATTACAAGAAGAGTCAAGAGAGATGCAAAAGGAACCATATAAGGAATTGTTAAACGAGCCTGAAAACGGTTTGCCTAAATCTCTCTGGAATAGAAATGAAGATGCGTTATTTTATAGGGGTGGGGTTCAGGAGGAAAAGGGTAGGAGCGGTAGCGTTCGAGGTACATTTTCGTTTGTTGAAGCCACTCAACGAACACAGATCATCTTCTTAGTTGCATGTTTACTGTTAACGGCTTTTCTATGGCAAAATTATTTGGCGTATCCCTCTTCGGCAATGTTTCGTATCACACTGGGATTGACACTGCTATTTACAGATTTATGGTTTGTGATGAAGTTTAGAGGAATTCCTTGGTATAATGCTGTAAAGAGCTCTGACATTTATTCTGCTTCTGCTGGAGAAGGGAATAGGGGACATTATTTGGAAGAGCCTCAAATTCTCAAATCTTTAAATATTCAAGATCACTACCAGAAACTTCATATGCATACGACTTTACTCGGCAATTCCAAACCGAATGTCACTGTATTTTTAGGCAATAAGCTGAAACGGACACAAGGAGCCCTATTAGAAGTGATGGGGGACGGGGGCATCCAAACCTTTGCATTAGAGAGCAATAGTTTTCTTATTGGCAGGGGGGAGTCAGAGGCGAAGGTTGATTTCGTTCTGGACGAGTCAGGCGTTTCAAGACTGCACGTTGAAATTATGAAAGATGGCGACAAGTTTGGGATCAAAGACTTGGGTTCAACGAACGGAACTTTTTTGAACGGAGAAGCGCTGGTGGCTTATCAAGCTTATCCGCTTCAAGAGGGTGATGTCATACGAATTGTCCGATCTGAGATCACTTTTCGGGAATTTAATTAGGAAAGAAGGGTATTACGAAATGGAGGTTCGTTGCTTACAAGAGACCGATTATACTGAAATCATATCTGTTCTGAACGATTGGTGGGGTGGCCGTCAAATGACGCAACTTTTGCCGCGCTTATTTTTTGAGCATTTTCAGAACACAAGTTTTGTGATTGAACATGATGGTAAAATTGTATCCTTCTTGGTTGGGTTCATTTCTCAAACTCACAGCCACGAAGCGTATATTCACTTTGTCGGGGTTCATCCAGAATTCAGGAAAAACGGACTTGCGCGGCGTCTTTATAAATTATTTTTTAACAAGGTGCGTGGCCATGGCTGCAATACGGTTCGTTGTATAACTTCGCCTGTCAACAAAAATTCGATATTATTCCATCAAAGAATGGGATTTTCTTCATCGATAGCTGTTGACTATGAATCGCCTGGCGAAGATCGAGTTTTGTTTGTAAAAGATTTAACAGATTTGCGAGATTAAGCTTAAAAAATTGAATAGAGGCGTTCTCGACAGTTTTTGACTATTCCCTGTCTGTTACTCGCGATGTTATAATGAGACGTTAAAGAATGACTGGTATCCTTAAACAGACAGGAGTTCGGGTTTACAAGATGAGTCTTTTGACAGTTGAAGATTTAAGTCACAGTTTCGGAGATCGTACCTTATTTAAAAATGTTTCATTCCGCCTACTCGCCGGCGAACGTGTCGGTATAGTTGGAGCGAATGGCGTGGGGAAGTCCACGCTGATGAATATATTGACCGGTAAGGTGCTTAAGGATACAGGCAAGGTGGAGTGGACCCCTCGGGTTCACTATGGCTATTTGGATCAGCATTCTGTTTTGACACCCGGTAAAACGATTCGTGATGTGCTTCGTGATGCGTTCCTGCCTCTGTATGAGCAGGAGAAAGAAATGATGAACATTACGGAGAAGATGAGCGACGCCTCACCTGAGGAGCTTGAAATTTTGCTTGAAGAAATGGGCGAAATTCAAGAGCGTCTGGAGGCGAGCGGTTTCTATTTACTTGATGTCAAGGTTGAAGAGATGGCGAATGGCCTCGGTCTTAACGCAATCGGCCTTGATCGCGACGTAACGGCGTTAAGCGGCGGGCAACGAACGAAAGTTCTTTTGGCAAAGCTATTATTGGAAAAGCCGACCGTCCTGCTGCTGGACGAGCCAACGAACTATTTGGATGTCGATCATATTGAGTGGTTAAAAAACTATCTCAAAGATTATCCATTCGCTTTCATGCTGATTTCCCATGATACTGAATTCATGAATGAAGTTGTAAATGTTGTATATCATTTGGAATTTACGAAGCTGACTCGCTATACGGCGAATTATGAAAAGTTCCTCGATATGGCGGAAATCAACAAAAATCAGCACATCGAAGCCTACGAAAAACAACAGGAATATATCAAACAGCAGGAAGATTTTATTCAACGAAATAAAGCTCGCTATTCAACATCGAGTCGCGCGAAAAGCCGTCAGAAGCAGTTGGAGAAAATAGAGCGTATTGACCGCCCTGAAACAGCTGCGAAGCCGACCTTCGTATTTAAGGAATCCAGAGCGAGCGGTAGAATCGTTTTTGAAGCGGAAAATATGGAAATCGGCTACGACCGCCCGTTACTGCCCAAAATGAATGTTTCGATTGAACGTGGCGAAAAGATCGCCATCGTGGGCTGCAACGGTGTCGGTAAATCGACGTTGCTCAAAACGATTCTTGGTAAAATCGACCCGTTTAACGGTAAAACTTACCGAGGAGATTACTTATCTCCAGCATACTTCGAGCAGGAAGTAAAAGCAGCCGGCATCACACCGATCGACGATGTATGGAATGAGTTCTCTTCCTTGAACCAACATGAAGTAAGAGCAGCACTGGCACGCTGCGGTTTGAAAAACGAACACATCACACGCCCACTGAACATGCTCAGCGGAGGAGAACAAGCAAAAGTAAGACTCTGCAAGCTGCTCATGCGGGAAAGCAATTGGTTGCTTTTTGACGAGCCGACGAACCATTTGGATGTAGTCGCTAAAGAAGAACTGCAGCGTGCTTTGAAAGCATACAAAGGAACGGTCCTGCTTGTTTGTCATGAGCCTGATTTTTATGATGGTTGGGTAACGAGAGTTTGGGATGTGGAAGCATGGTCAGCGAAAGTAGCAAAGTAGGGGGAAAGAATATATGTTAACACATGTTGTATTGTTTAAACTGAAAGATCGGAGTCCGGAATCTGTACAAGCCACCAAACGGGTTCTAACCAATATGGAAGGGAAAATTCCGGTTCTGAAGCACATTGAAGTAGGTACTGATGTTCTGCACCTGGATCGATCCTATGATATCGCATTGATAACCAGATTCGATTCGCTTGAAGATTTAAAAGCGTATGACACGCATCCGCTTCATGAGGAAGTGAAGGTTCATATGAAATCCGTCTTGGACGGAACCTCGGTTTGTGTCGATTTTGAAAGCTAATCCTGTTTGAAAAACGCTGGAAAACAGTGTAGTATCCTTAGAAGAGGCTGCACTGTTTTTTGTGTGTTCAATAGGAAGTTTAAAAAGTCCACTTTGTCCACATCAGAATTACATTCTGATTGGCGAATAAACCTACATCTAAACGCGGTCGAACATCTTCGAATGACTTCGATATAGGTTTATCTCATAACGAAGTAATTCAAGAAGTAACTCGACGTCGAATCTTGGACGAAATCCGGGAAGTCCGGTACTCACATCTCGTTCCGTTCCTCCTTCTCCGGATTTCGTCCAACCTTCTCGATTCTGAAAGCGGACTTTTTAAACACTGTGTTAAAGAGGACTTATACTATGATAAGGGAGGAATCCCGTTTGAAAACGAAACTGAATCAAGCCTATATGACGGAAATACTCGACATGCTGCTGCGGACTCCGAGCCCTACGGGTTACACGCATCACATTATGCGGAAAGTTGAAGATGAGGTAAATAAGCTAGGCTACGAGCTTACTTATACGAATAAAGGGTGCGGAATTGTAACGATTCCCGGCGAGCGGGATGACCGGGTGATCGGCATTTCCGCTCATGTGGATACCCTTGGTGCCATGGTTCGCTCGATTAAAGAAAACGGCACGCTTAAAATGACCTACCTGGGCGGTTTCATGATGGGCGCGATCGAAAATGAATATGTGCAAATTCATACACGTGATGAACGCGTTTACGATGGTACGATCTTGACTTCTCGTCCCTCCGTACACGTCTATGAAGATGCCAGAGAGTTTAAGCGTGACGAGGCCAATATGGAGGTTCGAATAGACGAGCTGGTGAAATCGAAGAAGGATGTCGAAGCCTTGGGCATTCGCGTTGGCGATTACATTTCCTTCGATCCGCGCGTGCAGATCAAAGAAAACGGGTTTGTGAAATCACGGCATTTGGATGATAAAGCAAGCGTTGCTTCCCTGTTTGGACTCTTGAAATGGATAAAAGAAGAAGCAGTTAAACCTACATATACGGTCAAACTCTTCTTCTCTAACTACGAAGAAGTCGGTCATGGTTCCGCATTCATCCCGGAAGAGATAACTGAGCTGATCGCTGTAGATATGGGGGCGCTTGGCGACGATCTTAGCGGCAGCGAGCGGGATGTCTCTATCTGTGCGAAGGACTCTTCCGGTCCGTATGACTATCAGATGACTTCAAAAATGGTTGAACTGGCCGAGAAATTGCAAATCGGTTACGCAGTGGACATTTATCCACGTTACGGATCCGACGCGTCCGCGGCCTTAAGAGGCGGTCGCGACATTCGCGCTGCGCTGGTTGGTCCGGGTGTTCACGCGTCACACAGCATGGAGAGAACGCATATGGATGCAGTAGTGAATACGGCTGCTCTGCTCGCGGCCTATATCATGGAGCCGGCTCAAGCATGAATATTCTAAGCGCACTGAATATAACGAAAACTTATGGCGATAAAGTGTTGTTCGATGACATTTCGTTCACGGTGAACGAGAAGCAGCGCATCGGCCTCATTGGCGTGAACGGCACAGGCAAGTCCACGCTGCTGAAGCTGCTGGCGGGACTGGAAACGGCGGATCGCGGCAAGCTTGTGCACGCGAACCATTTTCGGGTGGAATACCTGCCGCAGAACCCGGAGTTCGATCCGAACTCCACGGTTCTTGAGCAGGTATTCCACGGCGATACGCCGCTCATGCAGACGCTTCGCGACTATGAGCGCGCCCTTGTCGAGCTGGAGCTGGACACCTCCAGCGAGACCAAACAAGCACGGCTGTTCAAAGCCCAGCAGCGCATGGAGGAGCAGGGTGCCTGGGAAGCCAGCACCCTCGCCAAAACCGTGCTGACGCGCCTCGGCATCAGCGACTTCGACAAGCCCGTCGGCCAGCTGTCCGGCGGTCAGCGCAAACGCGTGGCGATGGCTCGCGTATTGATCCAGCCCGCCGATCTGCTCATCCTCGATGAGCCGACGAACCATATCGACAACGAGACGGCCATGTGGCTCGAGGAATTCCTCGGCAAGTGGCGCGGCGCCTTGCTGCTCGTTACGCATGACCGGTACTTCCTAGAGCGGGTGACCAACCGCATCCTCGAGCTGGACCGGGGCAAGATCTACAGCTACGAGGGCAACTACGAGGCGTTCCTCGAGAAGAAGGCGGAGCGGATGGAATCCGAAGCCGCCAGCGAAGACAAGCGGCAGAACTTGCTGCGCCGCGAGCTCGCTTGGCTCCGTCGCGGCGCGAAGGCGCGCACGACGAAACAAAAGGCGCGCATTCAGCGCGCCGAAGAACTCCGGGACCGCAAGGTCGACGGTCCCGCGGAAAAGCTCGACATGGCGCTGGCCGGCAGCCGCCTGGGCAAAAAGGTGATGGAGCTGGAAGCCATCACCAAAGCTTTCACAAGCGGGAAGCCGCTCATCAGCGGCTTTAGCTACATCGTGATGCCTAATGATCGTCTCGGCATCATCGGATCGAACGGCAGCGGCAAGTCGACGCTGCTGAATATGCTTGCCGGGCGTATCCAGCCCGACAGCGGCACAATCGAGACCGGCCAAACGGTCAAGCTGGCCTACTATACGCAAGAGAATGTCGAAATGGACGAAAAGATGCGCGTCATCGAGTACGTGAAGGAAGCGGCGGAGGTCATTCGCACAGCCGACGGAGAATCCATTTCGGCAGCGCAGATGCTCGAGCGTTTCCTCTTCTCGCCAACGCTGCAATGGTCGCCAATCGGCAAATTGTCCGGGGGAGAGAAGCGCAGACTTTACTTGCTGCGCACATTGATGGGCGAGCCTAACGTGCTGCTCCTTGATGAGCCGACGAACGATTTGGACATCCAAACGTTAACGATTCTGGAAGACTATCTGGAGAGCTTTCCCGGAGCGGTCATCACAGTTTCCCATGACCGCTATTTTTTGGACCGGACGTGTACGCATCTGTTTGCTTTTGAAGGGAATGGTCGAATCGAACCGTTCATCGGCAATTACTCCGATTATTTGGAGGAGAAGCGTCAAGAGGAAGAAGCGGAGCAAGCGCGCAAGGAAACCGTGAAGAACATAGCTTCAACGAAGTCAAGCACCGCTACTGCAAGCACTCCAACAACGTCCAACCCAGCAAGCGGAACCGGAACTCGCCCTAAAAAGCTCACGTTTAAAGAACAGAAAGAATGGGACGAAATCGAGAGTGTAATAGCTGCGTTAGAGGAAAAGGCTGCAAATTTGAAGAAGCAAATTGAAGCGGCAGGAAGCGATTTTGACCGCGTTCGGGATCTGTACGAAGAAGAGCAGACAACGGCTGCAGAGCTGGAAACAGCAATGGAGCGCTGGACATATTTATCCGAGCTTGTCGAAGAAATAGCACGAAATAAGTAGAGACTTTCTTCTCCGAACAAAGGTCCCAAAAAGGAGAGACTTTCTTCTCCGAACAAAGGTCCCTATATATGGTATAATAGAATCAAACTAATATAAAGGCAGGTATGTATTCTCAATGATTAATGTGAATAACGTGACGCTTCGTTACGGCAAAAGAGCGCTTTTCGAGGACGTCAATATTAAATTTACTCCAGGCAACTGTTACGGTCTGATCGGTGCGAACGGCGCGGGGAAATCTACATTTCTAAAAATTCTTTCCGGTGAGATTGAGCCGAATACTGGTGAAGTCAGCATTACGCCAGGCGAAAGAATGGCGGTCTTGAAACAAAATCATTATGAATTTGACGAAGTAGAAGTACTGAAAACAGTCATCATGGGCCACGCCCGCTTGTATAAAATTATGGAAGAGAAAGATGCGATTTATGCGAAAGCAGACTTCTCTGAAGAAGATGGGATGAGAGCGGCTGAGCTGGAAGGCGAGTTCCAGGATTTGGACGGCTGGCAGGCGGAGTCGGATGCGGCTGAACTACTGATTGGTCTCGGTATTCCAACCTCATTGCATGATACGAAAATGAAAGATCTTGACGGCAATGAGAAGGTTCGTGTACTTTTGGCTCAAGCATTGTTCGGTAATCCGAACATTCTGCTCCTCGATGAGCCTACCAACCATTTGAACTTGGAATCGATTCGCTGGTTAGAGAATTTCTTGGCTCGTTTTGAAGGTACGGTTATTGTGGTATCCCATGATCGCTACTTCTTGAATCAAGTGTGTACGCATATCGCAGACATCGATTTCGGTAAAATCCAGATGTACGTCGGTAACTATGACTTCTGGTATGAGTCCAGTCAACTTGCGCTTCGTCTTGCCCGCGATGCGAACAAGAAAACCGAGGAGAAGCGTAAAGAGCTGGAAGCTTTCATTGCACGATTCAGCGCGAACGCCTCCAAGTCGAAACAAGCGACTTCCCGTAAAAAACAGCTTGAAAAGCTTACTCTTGAAGACATTAAGCCATCAAGCCGTAAGTACCCGTTTATCAATTTCAAATCCGAGCGTGAAGCCGGTAAGCAATTGCTTGCAGTTGAAGGTCTTACGAAAACAATTGATGGAGTGAAGGTGCTGAATAATCTCACTTTCACGATCAATAAAGGGGACAAAGTCGCTTTTGTCGGACCGGATGGAATCGCGAAAACGACACTGTTCAAAATTATTATGGGCGAGTTGGAAGCGGACGAAGGCAGCTACACATGGGGCGTAACAACTTCACAGGCATACTTCCCTAAAGATAGCCAAGATTATTTCAACGTGGATATGAACTTGGTTGACTGGCTTCGTCAGTATTCCAAAGACCAGGATGAGTCTTTCTTGCGCGGTTTCTTAGGCCGCATGCTGTTCTCCGGCGAAGAAGCGCTGAAAAAAGCAAATGTCCTTTCCGGAGGCGAAAAAGTACGCTGCATGTTCTCAAAAATGATGCTTAGCGGTTCAAACGTGCTTATTCTCGATGAGCCGACGAACCATTTGGATTTGGAGTCCATTACCGCGTTGAACAACGGCCTGGTCGATTTCGACGGTACGATTCTGTTCGTCTCCCATGACCATCAATTTATCCAAACGATCGCTAACCGCGTGATGGAAATTACGCCAAACGGTCTTATCGATAAGATGATTACGTACGACGAGTACCTGGACAGCGAAGATGTGAAAAAACAGCGCGAAACCCTTTACACTTAAGTGTACAAATGCAAAAAGCGCCCTGATCCGATACTTATCAGGGCGCTCTTTACGTCTTTACTAGCTGCCGCCGGTACGACGACGTTGATTGTTTACTTTTTTTGTCATTTGGCTTTTAGCCGTTTGATTGCCTAATCCGCCATGTTTAGGGTTTGCTTTTTGAGCGGCTTGCTCCGCTTTCTTCTGAGCGAGTTTTTGCTTAATCGCATCAGCTAAGCTAACTTTTTTCTGACCTGCTTGCTCCGTGAGCTGATCTTCGGGCTTGTCTGACAATGTAACACCTTCTTTACGTGATATGCTTTCAAAGGTTGTTTAAAAAATTCACTTTTATAACGATGATGAATCAGGATGTAAATCAGCATCGAATCTTGAACGAATCCGGGAAGTCCGGTCCACTACGCTCCGTTCCTCCTTCTCCGGAGTTCGCCCAACCTTCTCGGTTCTAAAAGCGAACTTTTTTAAACTCGCATTTTTAGTATAATCGAATCAAAGGAAAGATGAAAGAAGGTGTGCCTTTGTTTGATCCCACGATATATGAGAATGTGAAGGTCGTGCTCGAAGGTGCTGTGTATGATCTGGATTTGGCCGGGGAAATTTTGGTGACTCGGCGGGCGGATCTGATCGACTTGTCTTCGATGTCACGGACGTATGCCATCGAGTTTACCAAGAAAACGTATCGGCCGAGCAAAGCAGAGATCAATCTGCATGTGCATCTTAGCGATCTGGCGGCTGAGATTCTGGAAAATCCTGCGGCTACACCCGGTTGCACGCTGGAAGTGCGGCTTTTCACTAAAGTTCATCATCCGGAAGCGGAATGTCCAGTCATCGAGAAACAGCTCCATACGATTTGGAATCATCGGCCCCAAATAACCCAGCAGCTTTCTTTTACCTTTGAGGCATCGTCTCCCGGCAGTTACAGGAATCAAATTACGTTGTCATTTGGCCGTAAAATCGATGAGAGCCATATTGACGATTTTCCAATGCTGATCGACTGTGCCGTGGAAAGTTTAACCTGGTTAGACGTACGAGGTGGCTAGCATGAAGGAACTGTCGCAAGAAGATCTGCTGGAACAAATGACACCAGGTAAAGCAGAATCGTTAGCTGTATTTTTGTACACGCCATTTTGTGGAACGTGCAAGGTAACGGAGCGTATGCTGAACATCATTCTAACGATGCAGCCAACATTGCCGCTCGCCAAGAGCAATATTAATTTTTTACCGAAACTTACGCATGAATGGCAAATAAGCAGTGTACCATGTATAGTCGTTTTTGAAAGCGGGAAAGGCGTGCGTTTCATTTACCGCATGCAATCGGTGGATGAGCTTTATCGCCGGTTACTGCCGCTAATACAATCCTAATATTTAGAGGTTGGAGGTTATTTGTAATGAATACTGGATCTTTTCAAGCAGGAGATCGCGTTATCGCTGAGTATAAAACTGGGGTTTACTATGGGGAAGTGGTGGAGGTTACCCATTCATTAAAAGCCGCCGTCCGTATATTAGCTGTGAAAGATCATCCGACACAAGGAGATTTGCACAATCCCATGGATCCGTCGGTTGCTTTTTTTCATCAACGCCGTGCGTTATCGTTTCAAGAAATTGCGCTTATGCCTATCTCGACGATTCGACCTTTTGCCGGGGTTGTGCCTGACTATCAAGAATCTCTGAAGAGAGCGCTTTTGGCGCAAATCAGTAAGCTGTCGGACATGGAGGCATGGGCACGACGCTCTCTGCAGGAGCTTGAACAGTTAGGGAAAGAGTATTTCCCGATACAAAATTAAGAAACTTCAAGGTATAATTTGGTGCCGTCGTTATATTTAAAAATCGCTACATCACCAATGATCTCAATGAATGAGATCATTTTTAATTTCCTGCGAAATTCAAAATGAAGTTCTAATTCCTTCAGTTTTTTCGACAGCAGATCCATCTGAGAATGCTTGTGGGTGTAATTCAGCACAGGAATTGTTTTATTGATGAATTTGATGGATATTGCTTGCATACTTATCCCTCCTCGAGCTTCGCCTTATGATTTTAGGATACATTTCAAATGTTAGATATGTTTGTGGATGGCTATTAAAAAAGTATAAGTCTTATCAATGTATTCCATCGATTTTGTCCGCATTCTGCAAGAATAACGCGTAATTGTACTCGTCATTGAATCTAGCACTGATTTTAAAGGATTCCTGTTGCGGGGAAGGGACCCCAGATTTATAATAAGAAAGATTGCATACTAACAAGTTTTGGGGGTTATTCGAAAATGACGGCACAACATCCGATTCGCATTGGAATTATCGGTTCCGGCAACATTGGGAATGTACATATGGAAGTGTTAAAGCAAGTTCCGGAGGCGCAAATCGCGGCGGTAACCGATGTGTACCTGCCTTTAGCGGAAGCAAGAGCTAAAGAACATCAAATTGAGAATGTCTATGCAAGCACGGATCAGCTGTTAGCAGACAGTTCCATCGATGCGGTTGTCATTGCGGTTTCAAATGAATGGCATGCGCCTATTGCGGTACAAGCGCTCCACGCCGGCAAGCATGTTATGCTCGAAAAGCCAATGGCGATTAATCTGGAATCTGCGAAGCAAATCGTGGAAGCAGAACGCAAAGCGGGCAAGGTGCTGATGATCCCGCACCAATTGCGCTGGGAGTCCTTATCAATGCAAGTCAAGCAGCAGGCGGAAAAAGGCGCCCTTGGTCATATTTACCATGCCAAAGCGGGTTGGGTGAGACGTAAGGGCATTCCCGGATGGGGCACCTGGTTTACGCAAATGGATAAATCCGGCGGCGGCCCGCTCATTGATCTTGGCGTTCACATGCTGGATTTATCGCTTTATTTAATGGGCAACCCTAAGCCTGTATCGGTTTATGGAGCCACGTATGCCGAATTCGGTCCAAGGAAAAAAGGAATCGGCTCCTGGGGCGCTCCGAACTGGAACGGTCATTACGATGTTGAAGATTTAGCGACGGCGCTGATTAAGATGGATAACGGCGCTACCTTATCGCTGGATGTAAGTTGGGCAGCGCTCGTCGACACCGATAATCAGCCCTATGTGCAGCTGCTCGGTTCCGAAGGCGGTGCTTCCATTCGCGGCGCGAAAGGCAAATTGATGGCGGAAATGTTTGATCGTGAAGCTGACGTCGAGTTAAGCATTCCTGATCGAGATGAAGGATCGCGGGTCCGTATGGCGAAACATTTTTTGGCTTGTATTCGCGATGGCGCTGCGCCGATTACTTCAGTCATGACAGGATACACCAATAATTTGATCCTGGATGCGATTTACCGTTCGTCGCAAACGGGCCGAGAAGTACAACTGAACTGGGACATCTAGAAGACAGGAGCTGCAAGTAGTGAACTGGGAGTTGTTTAGCATTATCGGCACGATTGCTTTCGCGGTGAGCGGGGCTATTGTTGCCATGGAAGAAGAATACGATATTCTTGGGGTCTACGTACTTGGGCTCGTTACGGCTTTCGGCGGGGGCGTTATCCGAAATCTGTTAATCGGGAAGCCAATCGTTCTGCTCTGGGAGCAAGGAATCAACTTCCAAATTGCTTTATTTGCAATGACGCTTGTGTTTTTCTTACCTGTTCGATACATCCGGTTATGGAAAACGTGGGAAGCCTTCTTTGACGCGATCGGGTTAGCCGCTTTCTCCATCCAGGGAGCACTGTATGCGACGAATATGGGCCATCCGCTAAGCGCCATTATCGTGGCGGCTGTTCTTACCGGAATTGGCGGGGGCATGATTAGAGATGTATTGGCCGGACGCAAGCCGCTTGTGCTTAAAGATGAGATCTATGCGGTGTGGGGCATGCTGGCCGGTGCTTTGGTCGGTCTAGGTTGGGCGCAGGGCGCTTGGCAGTTGGCTGTTCTATTTGTCCTAATTGTCATCCTAAGAATGTTATCCGTAATCAATAAATGGAAGCTCCCCAAACGTTCTCTTAGAAATGCAGTCTCCAATCACGCGTTGGCGGAGAGCTCGAGGAAAAGATCGGAAATGTAACTGGAGAGGGGGATTAGAACGATGGATATATCTTTACAACACCAGCAAAAAATTGCGGCCGAAACGCTCGAATCTCGAATCATTACCGTCAAGGGGCTTCATCAAACCGAATTGGAGAGCTATGAAGTTGCAAAAGACCAGGAAACAGGCGAACACTACCTTCATTACGCCTATATGCACCGGGATTTCACGAATACGGGAGAACCGGAAACGTTTCACCATTTACTGCCCATTGACAGTGATGACGTGCTAGGTCTTGTTTTCGGAGAGCAAGCTTTCGAGTTCCCGGCGAATTGGAACAAACCGTTTTTGCGGAATGGTCCGGAGGGCTTTTACATTTGGTTTGATCCCGCTCATGAAGTTGAGCACCAGAAGGATGAAGCGATTGCAGCCGATCTCATGCAAAAATTGCAAATGTTTCGGGAGCAGGGTACCGTCGACCCGGATTCAGTCCGCAAGCTGCTAGAAGAGCTGGACGAAACCCGCAAAAAAGAAGAATAATATTTAACAAAGCCTAAGAAAAGCTTATTACCGATTTCAATATCGGTGGTAGGCTTTTTTGATTCAGACGAATAGCTTTCCTTCCCTAGGCGCATCATAGCAACGAACTTATGTAGAGGAGGTTTCACATTGGCCAAGCAATTTTCCGCTGAGGACGCTGACCGACTTAACTTTCACGATGTTACGGAAGATGAAGTGAAAAAAGTGCCGGCTACGACTAACGTTGATGAAGCTGTTGAAGCGATCACTGCTCATATAAACAAGTATGATGTGCCTGAAGAAGATGAAAACCGATAGGTTTGGAGCTAATAACCAGATATGAATTACATTTGTCAACATTGTGAAAAAGAAACTGAATCCGATGCGGCGCATAGTATTACGGTTTACCAAAATGACGGGATCGAAGATCACTATGAAGTATTGTGCAGCATGTGCTATACCGAATGGCTTCAATCCTTAAAAGGATAATTCAGAGTGGTTGAAAACCTGGAAGAGAGCTTCACAGCGTGGTATCACTACTGTGACTCTCTTTTTTGTTTCCGCCGGACGTAAACTTTCGATCCCTTTGTATGGTAAAAATCAGGACATTTGTCCATATTAACATTATGGATTGATGTGAAGAGAGGGGGCAAAAAAAATCATGGGTTTAGAGTCATATCATTTTGCCGATTTGGGTAATCATGAGGACTTGCTGCAGGAGCTTCGCAACTTGGAATCGCGGATGAAGCATGAGCTCGGTTATGATATCGCTTTGATTGCGTATACGCAGGATAAGGATGGAATTGAGAAATAATGAAGCATGGACCAACGAATCGAAGGAAGGGATTAGAGTGAACAAACGACTTGTCAAAATGGTACTGATAGCCGGCTTGGTCTTTACCATGACGGCTTGCGCTCAAGGAAGCCCGCGTAATGAAGCTGGAGCTGGCTCTACCCGGCCTAACGTCGGAAGTTGGGATGCCGATTCGCGCAATAATGAAAACCCGTCCATTGGAGTCAAAAGCGTGAATCCATCGCCTGGACCAACCATGGCTCCCGCAACGCTAGATAATACCAAAGCGCATATGAACGCCCACTTGTCGATGAACCGCGATTTAGCAGACCGTATTATCCAGGCCGCTCATGTTGGGAATACGGCTGTGGCCATTACAGACCGTAACATTTATGTTGCGGTTGACCTGGGTGGCATGCAGGCGATGGGGATAAACGAGAAAGAACAGATGCTTAGTAAAAGCAATGACCCGGAAAAGGGCGAAGGGCTGTTTGCTACGGGAGCCGGAGCTCAAATGGATTGGATTTCAACCAGACCGTTGCCTTCGGAAACGGCAAATGCGATCAGACATACGATATCCCGCGTATATCCGGATGCAAACATTTTTATTTCAGCAAATCCCCATTTTGTCAATCGGATGCTGTTCTATGACGGTCAACAGGGGAAGAACAAAAGGATGGACGCTTATTTAAACGAATTCAATACAATGATTCAGTACGCTTTCCCCCACTACTCGACAGGCCAAAATAATTTGATGACAAAGTAAAAGTTGATGTTTATTCCTAGGAAGGTTAGGCATAATAAATTGCGGCAGTTTTAGAACTGTTATTTATGCAAAACCCTAAGGAGGAATAAGAACCGTGCATCAAATCGCTCAACAAATTGGCCAATGCCAGCAAATCATTTCTCAATTGATCGCGCAAACACAGCAGGCTAACGCTATGTATCAGCAAATGAGACAGCAAGAACAGCAAAATGCACAGCAGCTTCAACAATTGGCGCAACGAGAGCAGCAGGCTGTTCAAATGATCGATCATGCGCTTCAAGGCCATGCCCAAGCTTTACAGCAAATGCAGCAGTGTTTACAAATGTGCGCGCAATTGGAACAGGCCGTCCACCAGCAGATGATTGCGAATCAGGCGGCACAAAATCCATACATGAGCCCCAATGCTCAAGCTTATCAGCGTCATTAGGATTAATCCGTTCATTCCTCAGTCGTCTTAGGACGAACTGGGGTTTTTAACATGGAGCTATCATCGTAGAAAAGAAGAGGGATAACAATGCTTAAACAGTATTTTGCGGAAGTGAAACTGCAGGAGAACGATTCCTTAAGTGAAGCGCTGGAAGAGCTTGTAAATGAAGCGGAGAATCAATATCATACGCCCTATGTGGAGGTATATCAAGTCATCCAGAGGGGAGACGACGCGTTCACCGTCATTTTAAATATGGACTTCCCTGGCGTAGATGCGAAAGTATGAACCGATTCAAGGTCCGCGCGTACTGCAGTTCCCGGGATTGTGAATATGTTCATAAAGACGATGTGGTTCAAGCGATTAACTATGAGACAGCTTACGGATTGGCCATGGTTTATAATGAAGCGTCGACAAAACCTATATGTCCGATATGCGGGAAACCCATGGCTTTTTACTCGCATGTCGTGTTAGATGAACCCTGGCTGCCTTGGGGTGAAGCTTGACAACAGAGGTTGCCTGATAAATAGTAGGAATACTAGGGGATCAGGAAAGGAAACGATGATTATGTTGTCATTAGGAATACCCTCTGAAATATTGCAGCGTATAGAACAAAGTAAACAGTATACCCAAGAGAGACTTACAGCAGAAGACCGCAAGCTGGTAGGTTCAGCTGAATTTGAGAATCCGCGCGAGGAAGTCTTGCAGGATGCGGTTATTGCACTAGTCTTAGGCAAAAATGTGCTGCTTAAAGGACCTACCGGATCAGGTAAAACCAAGCTTGCCGAACACATCTCCGCACTTTTTGGTCAGCCTTTGCATGCAGTGAATTGTTCTACGGATCTTGACGCGGAAGCACTGCTGGGTTTTAAAACATTAACCTACGATGAACAAGGTAACTCTCGCATTGAGTTTATTCCCGGTCCTGTAGTGAAGGCGATGACCAAAGGGCACTTCCTTTACATAGATGAAATTAATATGGCAAAACCGGAGACGCTGCCGCTCATTAATGGAGTTTTGGATCATCGGAGATCGATTACGAATCCCTTTACAGGGGAGGTCATTACGGCACATGCCGATTTTCATGTCATCGCGGCCATTAATGAAGGTTATATCGGTACGGTACCGCTGAATGAAGCATTGAAGAACCGTTTTGTTACCATAGATGTGCCTTATTTGCAAGGCGCTTCACTGCTGGAGTTGTTGAGAAGCAAATCCGTTTTGCAGGAGGAAAAGCTGCTTAAAATCTTCGTACAATTGTCGGCTGATCTATTAACGTTAATTGAGATGGGGCAGTTGCCGGATGAAGCAGGTTCGATTCGTGCGCTGCTGGATGCTTGTGATTTGAGTGCATACATACCTCCCGTTCGGGCCGTTGCACGGGCGATCGCCGATAAATTGGAGGATGAAAGGGAACGTGCTGCCGTCATGAATACGGCGGAAACGTTGTTCTAACGGTATGTTTGTCGGCAAATTGAGCTTGTTGGATGATAAAATCGATTCCCTTCTCCACATGCAGCTTGTGGATCTGGCTCGCCTGTTTACCCAACGTAAAGAACTCGAAGTCGAGCCAGCTTTTCACGCTACTTATGAAGAAGCGGAGGGACGAATAACCGTAAGTCAGTTTTGGAGGGATTTTGACACAGAGGATAAGATAGCTGGGATGAAAAGCGATGTATACCTGCGAGGCATCGGTAGTGCCTGGTATACAGGATCAGAAGCTGTGAAAGCCTATTTCACGTATGCTCAATCTGTGACCCTCCCGAAGCTTGCTAATCAATTGTTTGCGTTATGCGAAGATATGCGATTGGAGCGAATATGCCGAAAGCGACGACCGGGAACGGTGCGTGTGTTTAAGCATCGGCATCGCATTCTTACAGCGTATTATCAACATAAATTACGAATGCACCTGCAAAAGGGAGAACAGGCGGAAGCGATCATTCTGCTGATCTATGGCTGGTTCACAGGCGTTGAAGGGACCATCATGCAGGAAGTGCAGGATGAGGAATGGGTATCCCGACTGTCTGGCATCTATATGTTGCTGGAACAAGTTGAGGGGGCAGAACATACGACGGAGGTTGCGGCTTGCTGCGAGGCGATAATGGATTCGCTGGTCTATTGGCTGGAGCGGGATGCTCAAGCGCAATATTTTTGGATGCAGCCGGGCAGCGGCGTGGAGAAACCGCTGCCAGCGCGTTATGAAGGCGAGTTGAAGCGGGCGAAACGACTCGCTAATGATGATGTGCTCCCCGAGAAGAAGGGGGAGCGACAGCTTCCGGGCCAAGAGCGTATGCCGACTTGGCACCGTGAAAGCAGCGACCGCAGCCCCGGCTTGCTGCGGTTCGAGCTCGAGCGCGGCTCCCGCATGGCCGCGCCCGGCGATGCGCCGCGCGAAGGCGACGCCGCGGACCAAGCGCTCGCGATCGCGCAGGGCCGATCGCTGCGCGCGCAGCGCACCGGCGCCGCCGGCGGCGAGCGGCGCCAAAGCCTCGGCGTGCCCGCAGCCGCGGGGCACGGGGAGGGCGCCGTCAACGCTGCGGCGACGGCGACGTGGCTGGCGCCTGAGCGGCCGACTGCTGCGCAGGAGGCCGCCTACAGGCACCTCAGCGAGCGCGTGGCGCCGCTCGCGAAGCCCTTGCAGCGTGCGATTCGGCGCACGCTGGAGCGGAAGCGGATCGCGCCGCAGGGCGATCGGCTGTTTGGGCGGCTCGACAAGCGGCTGACGCGAGCCGTCACGCAAGAAGCACCGCGCCTTTTCTATAAGAAGCGCGCGCCCGTGCCCCAACTCGACGCGGCGTTCGCGCTGCTCGTCGATTGCTCTGCGTCCATGTATGACAAGATGGACGAAACCAAGCTCGGTCTCGTGCTGTTCCACGAGACCCTGCGCGAGCTGCGAATCCCCCACGAGGTGGTGGGATTCTGGGAAGACGCCGACCGTGTCACGGAGCAGGAAGCGCCGAACCTGTTCCAGGTTGCGGTCGACTTCGGCTCCTCCTGCACGGCCGGACGCGGCGCGGCTCTGCTGCAGCTTGAGCCGCAGCAAGACAATCGCGACGGCTTTGCGATCCGTCGCATGACAGACCGGCTGCTGCGGCGCCCGGAACGGCAGCGTATTCTACTGGTGTTCTCGGATGGCGAGCCGTCGGCAGCGAATTACAACGATGCAGGCATCCTCGACACTTATGAAGCCGTACTACAAGCCAGACGCGTAGGCATTGAAGTGATTAGCGTCTTTTTAGCCAGCGGTACTGTGCATGAAACGCAGCGTATAACGATGCGCAATATGTATGGGCGCAGCAGCATCGTAGTGCCTAATGTGGAGGAACTGCCTCAGCAATTAACGCCGATTTTGCGCAAACTGTTGTTGAAATCTATCTTTTAGCAATTAAATCCTTTACAATGGAACAGGATGTCGATTCAGATCGAAACCCGGCACATAACGGGTTACCATTTCTTTTTTTAGAACCCGCCTGTAAGGCCTCAAAGGCACTTACAGCCACTGCGGAAACTGAGCTCCTTCGGGTTCCAAATGATCTGTAGCGCCCATTTTGGGCGTTACAGAGAAGCGAAATCCGCCTTGAACCCGCCCGAAAGGCCTAAAAAGGCACTTACAGCCCGGAAAACGAGCTCCTTCGGGTTCCAAATGATCTGTAGCGCCCATTTTGGGCGTTACAGAAGCGAAATCTGCCTTGAGCCCGCCCGAAAGGCCCAAAAAGGCACTTACAGCCACGGAAATCGAGCCCAACCCAGCTCAATTGGCTAGAAGGGCTTTAGCCTACATAACCATTCAGCGTATAATTCCGACAGCCTTTTCCGAATGATCATCTCGGTTCCCGCTACCAAAGGACTCCTCAGTCCTTCGGTGGCTGTCTCATATTCATTCCCGTCTTTCATTACATTTTTTTAATTCCAAGGAGGACTTTCATTTCATGTACGGAGCACCTTTATCCCAAAATGCAAAGAAAATCATGCTGCTAGGATCCGGCGAGCTTGGCAAAGAAGTCGTTATCGAAGCGCAGCGACTCGGTATCGAGACGATTGCCGTAGACCGTTACGCGAATGCGCCGGCGATGCAGGTCGCTCATCGTAGTCATGTCATTAATATGCTGGACGGCGAGCAGCTTCGTGCGCTTATCGAGCAAGAGCGTCCGGACCTTATCGTTCCGGAGATTGAAGCCATTGCAACTCCTGTGCTTGTTGATCTGGAGAAGGAGGGCTATCGAGTCATTCCTACTGCAACGGCATCCAGACTGACGATGGACCGCGAAGGCATTCGCCGACTTGCTTCGGAAACGCTGAAGCTTCGTACCGCCAAATATGCTTTTGCCGACAGCTTAGAAGAGTTGCGGGCAGGAGTAGCTGAGATTGGAACACCTTGTGTCATTAAACCGATCATGAGTTCTTCGGGCAAAGGGCAAAGCGTATGCCGCACGCCGGAGGATGTGGAACAATCGTGGAACTATGCGATGGAAGGCGGACGCGCGAAAAATGCTCGTGTCATTATCGAAGAATTCATTCATTTCGATTCGGAGATTACGCTGCTAACAGTGCGTTCCGTATCAGGAACAACGTATTGCGAGCCGATCGGCCATATTCAAAAAGACGGCGATTACATCGAATCCTGGCAGCCTCATGCGATGTGCGAGCAGCAAATTGAAGAGGCTCAGCATATCGCAAAAACAATAACCGACGCTCTTGGCGGTTACGGTCTTTATGGAGTTGAGTTGTTTCTTACGAAAGAGGGCGTATACTTTAGTGAAGTTTCACCTCGACCGCACGATACAGGAATGGTTACGATGGCGACACAGGATTTGAGCGAGTTCGCGCTTCATGCTAGAGCGATTCTGGGATTGCCGATTACAGGTGTCCGTTTGCTTACTCCAGGTGCGAGTTATACGTTGAAAGCAGACCGGGAAAACGTCTCCTATACGATCAGCGGTTTAGAAGAGGCGTTATCGGTGCCTCATACGCAGGTTCGCCTATTCGGTAAGCCGGAAACGAAAGTAGGGCGCCGGATGGCCGTTGCGCTCAGCAGTGCGGATACGGTGGAAGAAGCCCGCCAACTTGCGAAGCAGGCAGCAGGTTCGCTTAAGCTTAACTATGAGTAAGCGGTAGAGGTTTCAAAAAACAGTCATCAGGAGGAATACACAGTGGAAGCTAAACCGGCAAGACTCTCCCGAACCGTGTTGACGGAAATCATTTTACCGGCCGATACGAATTACCATCATACCGTCTTTGGCGGTCGCGTTATGCAATACATCGATAAGGTTGCTACTATTGCTTCAATGCGACATTCGCGAAAGGGCGTCGTAACGGCTTCGAGCGATAGTTTGGATTTTTTTGCGCCTGTGAAGCTCGGTGAGGCCATTCAATTGGAAGCTTTTGTGACTTGGACACATCGAAGTTCAATGGAGGTCTATGTCAAGGTCGAGGCTGAGAATCTGCTCACTGGGGAAAAGAAGACAACGGCCACGTCTTACCTGACCTTCGTTGCTTTAGATGAAACGGGACAACCTTGCCCGGTACCGGCAATCATCCCGGAGACAGAGGAAGAGAAGCGATTGTTTGAAACGGCGGAAGCGCGCTACGAAGCCCGAAAATTGCGCAAAGCGGAACGGAATTCGATGCTATCTTAATCGTATTTTCATGACATTTGAAACCATCTTTTCTTCAACTCGTATACAAAGTGTATATGGGAGTTGTCACAATAGGAGGAAAAGAAAAGAATGAATGCACATGAGATTGACTATCGAATTCTTGGAAACGAAATGCAATATGTAGAGATTGAGCTTGATCCAGGGGAAAGCGTCGTCGCCGAAGCCGGCAGCATGATGATGATGGATCAGAACATTCAAATGGAAACCATTTTCGGTGATGGAAGCAGTGATAACAAAGGGTTTATGGGCAAGTTGCTGGGAGCAGGCAAACGTCTGTTGACCGGCGAGAGCTTGTTTATGACGGTTTTCACGAACCGCAGTTATAATGGCAAAGAGCAGGTAACGTTTGCCGCTCCATATCCGGGTAAAATTTTGGCTATGGATTTACAGGATCTAGGCGGCAGGTTGATTTGCCAAAAAGATTCCTTCCTTTGCGCAGCGAAGGGCGTTTCCGTGGGCATCGCTTTCCAGCGTAAGCTGGGAACCGGATTTTTTGGCGGTGAAGGCTTTATTATGCAAAAGATCGAAGGCGACGGTTTAGCTTTCGTACATGCCGGCGGTTCCATCGTTGAGCGCGTGCTGCGCCCAGGTGAAATGATTCGTGTCGATACAGGTTGTTTAGTCGCCATGACGGATGATGTAGACTACGATATCGAATTTGTCAAAGGCATAAAAACCGCAGTGTTTGGCGGCGAAGGCCTATTTTTCGCTACACTTCGGGGACCGGGGCGCGTCTGGATTCAAACGCTTCCGTTCAGCAGACTAGCCGACCGGATCGTTTCTGCAGCAGGTCCGGGTGGACGAAAAGAAGAAGGAAGCATTCTCGGTGGGCTAGGCAACTTGCTTGATGGGGATGGAAGATAAATAGGTTTTCAAAGAAAAAGGCGCGGTTGACATTCGAATGTCATAACCGCGCTTTTTCTTTTCTCATGAGTGATGTATTATTTCGCTCCGCCTTCAGCAAGGATCGTCTCCCATAGGGCGCCTTTGCCGTAAAGATCTTTGTTCACTTGCGTCCAGCCGCCGAGATAGTTGATATCAAAAAGGCCCGGTGGTGTTTGATAATTTTTCTCATATTGTTTGGCAATCGTTGGATCGACTGAACGGAATCCTTTTTCAGCAAATACTTTTTGTGCTTCCGGGCTCCAAAGGTAATCAAGGAATGCCTGAGCTGCTTCGCGGTTTCCATGTTTATCCACGTTTTTATCGATAAGGGCGACAGGATTCTCAATCGATGTTGTGTATTGCGGAACAACTTCTACGTATTTTTTGCCGCTTTGGATACGGGCGATCAGCTCGTTCTCATAAGTAACGATCGCATCACCTACACCTTTATCAAAAGTAGTGAGGGAATCGGCGCCGCTTTTATCCAGTACTTTAATGTTTTTGTATACTTTAGCAAGTAGATCCTTTGCTTGGGCCGGATCTTTTTTGCCGGCAGCTTCCGATGCTTTCAATCCCGCGCCATAAATCGCATTGATATCCCATTTCGCTCCGCCAGAAGTACTAGGGTTCGGAATCAGTACTTCTACGCCTGGTTTTGTTAGATCAGCGAAGTCTTTGATTCCTTTAGGGTTGCCTTCGCGAACGCCGATAGCAGCGATTGAGGCCGTGATATTTCCGTTGTGGGGTTTGCTTTTCCAGTCGTTTGTGATCAAACCTTTTTCAACGATTTTTTGAATATCTCCTTCTAAGGAAAGCGGTGCAATGTCAGCTTCGAATCCTTGAATGATTGCTGTGGCCTGGGAACCTGAAGCCTGGTAAGACTCTTGAAACTCTACGGTTTGGCCGGTTTTCTTTTTCCATTCTTCTTTAAACTTAGGCAAAATCTGATCAAAAGAATCTTTCAGGATCGAGTAAGCGCCGATTGTGATCGTAACTTTGCCGCCTTCAGCTGCTTTCGCCGTACTGCTCGCAGCAGCGGTAGCTGCTGCACTTGCTGCCGGAGCCGTAGAAGCTGCCGGTTTGCTAGTTGTCCCGCAAGCTGTAAGTGCGATACTTGCCGTAAATAAGGTTGCTGTGAGTACGCCTAACGTTTTTTTGTTTTTCATGATTTCTATACCCCTTCGTATGTTTTATATAAAAACAGGCATTGGATCTTGCTTGGCCTGATTTTCAAGAATTTTATTTTCCGTCTTCGTAAATACAGAAATTTGATGGATCAGGATGTTCACTTCATCGCCAACCTTATAAAGCCGATCCTTCACAGACTGATAGGCGAAGAGCTTAATCGGACCTGTTTCGATTTCCAGATACCAGGAATCACCGCGGAAATGAACATGCGTCACTTTCCCTTGCTCGCCTGCCGTAGCCAGGTGAGCGGTATCGTGAGGGCGGACTTCAACTGACTCAGGACGAATGAGTACATTCGTATCAGGAAGCCACTTGCCGTCTTGTTGGATTTCTTGCAAGTATGGGAAACCATGCAGTGGGACATAGTGCGGGATCACGTTCGATTCGCCGATGAAAGAGGCGACGAAGGAGGTAGCCGGCTTCGTATAAATTTCCCATGGACTGCCTTGCTGCTCGATTTTACCCTGCTGCACAATAATGATCTCATCGGCAACTTCGATCGCTTCATCTTGATCATGGGTAACGAATAGAGTGGTTACTTTGAATTCGTCAATCAGGTTGCGCAACCACAAACGCAGTTCCTTACGGATTTTCGCATCGATAGCGGCAAAAGGCTCGTCAAGTAGAAGCAGTTGCGGCTCAGGTGCAAGCGCTCTGGCAAAAGCGACCCGCTGGCGCTGCCCGCCGGAGAGTTGGTGCGGGTACTTTCGCTCGCTGCCCGCCAATCCCATCAATCCAAGCAGGTACGTAACCCGTTCGTGGATAAAATCTTTGTTTTTTTTCAAAACCTTCAGTCCGTAGGCGACATTATCGAAAACGGTCATATGCTTGAAAAGCGCATAGTTCTGGAAAACAAATCCGATGCCGCGCTCTTGCACGGAAAGCTTGGTAGCTTCTTTGCCGTCAAAATAGATTTCGCCGGCTGTCGGGCTCTCTAGCCCGGATAACATCCGGAGAATCGATGTTTTACCGCCGCCGCTAGGACCGATCAAGCCGACCAGATGACCTTTTGTAATGCTGAAGTTGACATCTTTGATCGCATGAAATTGTCCGAAATGTTTATTTAGGTTCTTGACCTCGATGTGCATGTTTATTCCTCCTAAGAGTTTTCGGTAGGAAAACTTTCTTCGTAAGCATAAGATTAGGCGTTAGCCTGGCATCATAATCAATTTTGGGAAACCTAGCTTCTTAACCGCTCGCTCCGATGCTTCATCCATTCCAGTATTAATAAAATAGCAATCGATATAAGTCCAAGTACGAATGCGAGGCTATTGGCCGCAACCAGCTTGAAATTTTCAGCGTCTTGGTACACAAGCGTCGTTGCAGTTTGCGTTTGGTTAATGATATTGCCGGATACAACGAGAATGGAGCCGAATTCACCAAGTGATCTCGCGATGGTTAAAATTAATCCATAAAGGACGCCCCAACGAATGGCAGGCCATGTAATTTGAATGAAGGTACGCCATGAACCTGCGCCGAGTGTTGCAGAAGCTTCTTCCGACTGGGTGCCGATCTCTTCTAATAGTGGAACGACTTCACGCACCATCAAAGGGAAGGTAATGAACATCGTGGCTAAAATCATGCCGGGCAGCGCATAGACGATTTTTAAATCATGAGATTCAAAAAAGGTGCCGAGCGCCGTGTTGGGTCCGAAAATAAGAATGACCATTAACCCAACAATAATTGGCGATACCGCGAACGGCAGATCGATCAATGCGTTAATCAACGGTTTGATCCATCTGGAGATCCAAGACCCGCGGACCAGTTCCAATGAAAGATAGATGCCGACAATGGCATTAAGCAGGGTGACAGCAACAACGATGATGAGTGAAATATACATGGCGTGAAGGGCTTCAGGACGAACCAATGATTCGAAGAACGCACCGACGCCTTCCTGGAAAGCTCCAGCCGTAATACCGAGAAACGGTAATATTATGAGAAGGAAGATGACGAGAAAGGAAATGCCGATCAGAAGCTTTCTCAAGCTAACCGCCCCTTTCCGCGTGTTAATACGTTAATGATCCAAAGAATGACGAGAGACAATGTCAGCAGAACGATGGAAATCGCAGCAGCGCCTTCCGGATTATAATTCTGTGTCTCACCGTATATATAAACCGATGCAACCATCGTTTTACCGGGGATATTACCCGATATGAGGGAGATGGCGCCAAACTCGGCAAGAGATCTTGAAAATGCAAGCATGCTTCCGGCGATAATCCCCGGGAAAATGGCAGGGAAGATGATTTTCCAGAATGTATAGAATCTTCCGGCGCCTAAGGTAAAGCTTGCTTGTTCCTCCGCAGGATCAAGCTGCTCTAGCAGTGGCTGAACGGTTCTGATCACAAACGGAAAAGTGACAAAGACAAGACCGATAATAATAGCAGTTTGATTGTATAACAGCGTGATGCCGAAGTGATCCAGCCAAATGCCTAGCGGGCTTTTTGGCCCCAGTAAGGTGAGGAACATGAGACCCGCCACTGAAGTCGGAAGCGAGAAAGGGAGGTCGACCATACTGTTCAAAATGCTTTTGCCGCGAAACGTATATCGCACAAGGACATAGGCGATAATGCTGCCGACTACAGCCTCAATCAAAGTCGAAACGATACTGAGTTTGACAGTCAGCAAAATGGATTTCCAGGCTAAAGGTCCAGTAACTTCTTTCCAGAAAGGCTCCCAACCGAGTGAAAATCCTTTCACATAGATGGATCCGATTGGCAGCAACAGAAGAACGATCAGATAGCCAATAAGCACAGAGCGAACCGTAGCTTTTAACACTTTGTTACCCACGTTACACCACCTAAAATTATTAATCATAGTGAAATACTTGGAATTATACGATGACTATATCAATGGATGGGCTTCTTTGTCAATCATCTATTTTTATTTTATTCATCAGATTTAATTATAATTGCAGGTAGTATTGGCATGGAAAATTTATCGTTGACGCTTGAAAAAAGCAATGATAAGATAGGAAACAAATTAAATCCAAGTAAATAGGTGTGAATTGTTATAATATGTAAAAACCGAGTCAACCAGACGACTGGAGACTTCCTTTCTTGCTTCGCATGATGAAGCAGGGTAGGGAGTCTTTTTGTTTTCTATCGTGTTTATTATCGAAAGGAAGTGGGATTCGAATGCAT
Organism: Paenibacillus sp. GCM10027628; assembly: GCF_042676385.1. Classification (NCBI taxonomy): domain Bacteria; kingdom Bacillati; phylum Bacillota; class Bacilli; order Caryophanales; family Paenibacillaceae; genus Paenibacillus; species Paenibacillus sp. GCM10027628. Next base: position 172,305 of record NZ_JBHTHA010000036.1, on the reverse strand, counting down.
GGAAACCGAACGACAATTAGCAACTCCAAGTTTTGGCAGCCGTGGGTGATCCCGATCGTGATTCTTGTACTTTGGCAGGTGCTTGGACTGACGGGATGGTTGTCGCAACGAATTTTGCCTACACCTTTGGAAGTGATAACGGCGCTTATCCAAGTGATTCGAGACGGTACGATTTTCGAATATGTCGCGATCAGTACGAAACGTGCTTTTCTAGGGTTTCTCATTGGAGGGAGTATCGCTTTCTTGTTAGGCCTTCTGAATGGCATTTTTCCGATTGCTGAACGCTATATCGATTCTTCGGTGCAAATGGTCCGCACCATCCCGCACTTGGCGATGATTCCCTTAGTGATTATGTGGTTTGGCATTGGCGAAACCTCGAAGCTTTTTCTTGTCTCCTTAGGGGTCGCATTCCCGATTTATCTCAACACGTTTCATGGTATACGCTCGGTTGACCCGGGGCTGATCGAAATGGGCAAGGTGTATGGACTTAAAGGATTTTCCTTGTTTACCAAAGTTATTTTGCCTGGTGCGCTGGCTAATATATTGCTGGGCATCCGATTCTCTCTAGGAATCATGTGGCTTAGCCTCATTGTTGCGGAAACGATTGCAGCGGATTCCGGGATTGGTTACATGGCAACGCATGCCAGAGAGTTTATGCAGATGGATATCGTTGTTTTATGCGTCATTCTTTATGCGCTTTTAGGCAAGTTATCGGATCTCATTGCCAAATTTTGCGAGAAACGTTGGCTACAATGGCACCACAATTATATTCAGAAAAATTAGAAGAGAGGGAAGCGATCATGAGCAATAAAGTAAGCGGCGTTCAACTTCATATTCGCAACGTGAGCAAAACATTCGGACCGACACGAGTATTGTCCGGTATTGACTTGAACATCAAACAGGGGGAATTCATCGCGATCGTCGGAAGAAGCGGATGCGGGAAAAGCACATTGCTCCGATTAATCGCAGGCTTGGACCAAACCTCAAGCGGTACGATTCTCGTAGATGCGCAGGCGATCAATGGGATCCATCCAGATACTCGGGTGCTGTTTCAGGATTCAAGGCTGCTGCCTTGGAAAAAGAACATTGATAACGTCCGTATCGGTGTGAAAAACGGGGATACGAAGACAGCGCGGGAAGCTCTCCAACAAGTTGGCCTCGAACATAAGGAGAAGGACTGGCCGGCTGTTCTTTCCGGCGGCCAAAGACAGCGTGTTGCCTTGGCTAGAGCGCTGGCGGGAAATCCAAGGTTATTGTTGCTGGATGAGCCATTAGGCGCATTGGATGCTTTGTCCCGTATTGAAATGCAGCAGCTTATAGAAAGACTATGGCTGGAGCAACAATTTACCGTACTGTTGGTTACCCATGATGTGAGCGAAGCTGTCGCCTTAGCGGACCGCGTCATTGTTATTGAGGACGGGAAAATCGGACTGGATCTGCGAATCTCGCTACCCCGTCCAAGAGAGCATGACAGCGGGTTTGCATATTTCGAAAAAACGATATTGGATCGATTATTGGTAAAACAGGAATATGAGCTTGTGAAGAGCAGTGTTGATGGATTTTCCATTTAACGATCCAAACTCAATAGGAAAAGGGAGGACATAAAATGAGTCACTTTGATTTGCATCTGCGAGCGGATGTGCTAATTATCGGTGGCGGGCCTTCGGGTGCGTGGGCTGCCGTTACAGCCGCGAAAGAGGGCGCGAAAGTCGTTCTTGTCGATAAAGGGTACTGCGGAACAAGCGGAGCGACGGCGCCTTCGGGCACCGGAGTCTGGTACGTGAATCCTAATGCTAATGAGCGCGAAGAAGCGATGAAGAGCAGGGAAGCGTTGGGGGGTTATTTAGCTGATCGAGGTTGGATGAAGCGAGTTCTTGACCAGACGTATAGGAATACCAATCAGATAGCCGCCTGGGGATATCCGTTTCCCGTCGACGAAACAGGCACCTCTCATCGGAAAAGTCTCCAAGGTCCTGAGTATATGAAATTGATGCGTAAACAGGTTCAAAAAGCCGGCGTACGAATTCTGGACCACAGTCCGGCACTGGAGCTGCTTGCGGATGAACATGGCGTTGCCGGGGCAACTGGCATCAATAATCAGACGAAAGCGAGCTGGAGAGTAGACGCGACTTCAGTCGTCATTGCAACCGGAGGCTGCGCATTTCTAAGCAAAGCATTAGGTACGAATGTACTTACCGGAGACGGTTACCTGCTTGCTGCCGAAGCGGGGGCAGATCTTTCCGGCATGGAGTTTTCTACCGCTTACTCATTAGCCCCGGCATTCTCGCCGGTAACGAAATCAGCGTTCTACACATGGGCGACTTTTTATTATGAAGACGGCAGGGTAATTGAAGGGGCAGGCTCTCAGCGAGGTCGTTCGGTCATTGCCCGTACGCTATTAACCCAGCCCGTCTATGCAAGAATCGATAAAGCGGACGAGATCGTCAAGCAGGCGATGCGCCAAGCGCAGCCGAATTTTTTCCTTTCGTTCGATCGGCTTGGGATCGACCCATTTACACAGAAGTTCCCGGTTACCCTTCGCTATGAAGGTACGGTTCGGGGAACGGGCGGTATTCATATCGTCGATGAAACGTGCGCGACGAAAGTGCCTGGCCTTTACGCGGCCGGCGATGCGGCAACGCGTGAGCTGATTTGCGGAGGTTTTACAGGTGGCGGAAGTCATAACGCGGCGTGGGCGATGTCTTCGGGCTATTGGTCGGGCGAAGCTGCCGCCAATTACGCATTGAAGCAAGGAGCAAATGCGTCGAACCGAAATGCTAGGGGCTTATCGGAAGCCAGCGGTATCCCGAAGCAAGCGTCGGCGCGATCGGATGCTGCGGATACGCAGGAAATTATTAAGGCCGTCCAGAACGAAGTGTTCCCTTATGACAGAAACTGGTTTCGGACAGGTGAGGGGCTGCAAGCGTCGCTTAGCCGTTTGAATCAACTCTGGCAGGAACTGAAACAAGGCATACAGGCAAGCGATGGGAACATCGTTCGCGTCCGCGAAGCCGCCGCCATGACGGCGACGGTGAGATGGATGTATACCAGCGGTCTGGAGCGCAAAGAAACGCGCGGCATGCACCGTCGTGAAGATTTCCCGAACTTAGACGCTAATCAACATTATCGGATCTTTAGCGGCGGCTTGGACCATACTTGGGCTCAACCGCTCATTGAACAACCTGTGCAATCCACATTAAGGGAGGCGGCAATATCATGATTGAACTGTTGAGTAAAGATCGGTGCATTAGCTGCAATCAGTGTGTATCTGTTTGCCCGACGAATGTCTTTGAAGCTGTAGCTGGGGATATCCCTGTCATTGCGAGACAATCCGACTGCCAGAGCTGCTTTATGTGCGAATTATACTGTCCGACGGATGCTCTTTATGTGACTCCGCTTGCTGAGCAAACGGCGGATGTGCAGGAAGATACGCTTGTTCATCAAGGATTATTAGGCAGTTATAAAGAGAATGTAGGTTGGGGCAAGGGCAGGCGTTCAACAGCATCGGCAGATGGCTCTTATGTCATATTTCAACGTATGCGGGCTTCCCATTAATTCATATCTATACGCGAAGGGGTCTGAATCTTTATGAAAAAGAGAAATGTGAAATGGATCAGTTCAGTACTTATTTTTGTTTTGATTACTGCGGTACTCGCTGCTTGCGGAACAAAAGGCGATAAATCCGCACCTGCTAACGCGAAAGGGTCCGAAGAGGCTCAAATCGCATTACCGGAAACACTTCGAATCGGTTTTATATCCGCCAATAATACGAAAACGATCACGGGTCCTGAAGGTTGGGCGCAATCAAAGGGATATCTGGAAAGCGAACTAAAAAAATACGGCGTTAAAGAATTTAAGTATTTCACCTTTCCGAACGGACCGAACCTGAATGAGGCCATTACGGCCGGAACATTGGACGTGGGCATCTACGGAGATACGCCTGCGATTAACGGGAAAGCTGCGGGGCTCAAAACACGTTTGATTAACCAAACACAAATTAATATGAACGCTTGGCTGGTTGCCAAAAACGATGGCCCTAAAACAGTAGCCGAACTCAAAGGGAAAAAGGTGGCCACGTCACAAGGCTCCTACATGAGCCGCTATTTGACTAGTCTGATTAAGGAACAGGGGCTGGATAAAGATGTGAAAATTCTCCATTTGCTTCCTGCGGATGCTGAAGCTGCGCTCGCCCGCGGCGATATCGCCGCTTTTGCCTATCCGACCGGATTCGGGCCGTTGTTGATCAATAAAGGGTATGTTGCAATTGATGAAGCGGCCAAACATCCTGCGCTTCAAGGCTCAAGCGTTACTGTCGTTACCGAGGACTATTTGGCAAAAAATCCAAAGTTCCCTAAGCTCTGGAACGACATCAGATCCAAGGCGATTAAAGAAATTCGCGCAAATAGTGAAGAATATTTCAAATTCTATGCGGAAGCATCAGGTTACCCGCTTGATGTAGTGAAAGCTTCGTTTAAGATCGAACAATGGCCTGAGGAGGCTACCTCACAGGAAGGGATAAAGCTGCTGGAAGAGGCCAAGAAATTTCTTGTAGATCAAGGACTGGCGAAAAAGGACTATGCGATTAACGACTGGCTAGTCAGATAACTGCTGAGAAGAGTCGAAAGGAGGCCGGAGCATGAAAGAAGTGCCGCTCGCTTTTGTAAAGGCTAATCAAACAGGCATTGTGGTTCTAATTATCTTGTCATTTGCGCTGCTTCAGCCCTGGTTGATTGCCCTGTTATGGATGATTCAGATCATAGGCTTGGTGCTCGGCGGGCAGCGGAACCCATTCGTTTGGTTATACAAACAGTTTGCTTCTGTGGGCTATAAGTCAGAAACTCAGGCTGAGGAGTTAACGCGGTTTAATAATGTCCTAGCCGTTATATTTTTAACGCTGTCGCTCTTCTCGTTTGCTCTAGATTGGGTAGCAGTTGGCTATATATTCGCCGGATTCCTGCTGCTGGCTGCTGGAGCGGCCTTGTTAGGCTATTGTATTGGATGCACCATCTATTATCAGTTCAAACAGCATGTGAAGAGACATTGAACCCTTTCTTTTAAATGCTGGCTCCCTCATGAGAGCTTCTTGGGGGAGTTTTTTCAATTCTTTTGATTAACATGGGGCCGTCATTTCTCCTCTCCGAAAATAAGCGAAAACAGCATTGACACCAAATCTTGGTGATGCTAATATTATTTTATAAATAAACCTTAGTAAACTTATCGGAATTATTTATTATCATCCACCGGACCTCCGGAGAAGAACGATAACACGCGTGAAGATGAATCAACTCATTCATTCAATGGAATTTTGTTGAACGCACGGAGAGGTGTTGTTAATCGGATATCGTTCCCTACCGCTGGAAACGATAAGTGGTGGAAATGAATAAGGGGAAAGAACCCGATTCTTGCGAGCTGGAATGAAGCCGCTGTCAGAGTTCATTATAACTTGATGAAAGGAAGTCTGTACCATGGAGCACGCAATCACAATACAAAGCGAAACCGCTGAATTGGCCGCAACGCTGCACTACCCGACGAATCAACCAGGAGCCACTCAAGCGGATTGTCAGCGCTGGCCGCTCATCATCATTTGTCACGGCTTTATCGGAAGCCGGATTGGTGTGGATCGGCTGTTTGTGAAGGCAGCTCGTGAGTTCAGTTCGCAAGGCTATCTTGTCCTCCGCTTTGATTATGGGGGTTGCGGCGAAAGTACTGGAGATTATGGTGCCGGCGGCTTGGATGTGTTGATCGATCAGACGCGGAGCGTCATTGATTACGCGCTGACGATTGACTGTGTCGATTTGAGCAGAGTCGTCTTAGTCGGACACAGCCTTGGAGGCGCTACGGCTTTGTTGACCGCTGCAAAAGATCACCGCGTCAAGACACTGGTCCTTTGGTCCGCAGTTGCTCATCCTCACAATGATATCGTTCGTATCGTTGGTAAAAGCGAGTATGAGAAATTGCCGCTCGGCGGAACCATTGATCATCATAGTTATCAGCTGACAAGCCGATTTTTCAATTCATTATCGCAGCACCAACCTTTTGAGCAGTTACGCAAATTTAATGGCGATGTTCTCGTGATCCACGGGACTGCCGACGAAATCATTCCTGTTGATTATGCGCCTTTGTACCAAAAAATGTTCTGGATGCGCAAAGAAGGTCAATGTGACATCGAGCTTATTTATCAGGCTGATCATACGTATTCAACATCGCAATCGACAAAAGATTTACTGGAGAAAACGGTGAACTGGCTTGCATTTATACAAAAGAGGAAAAAGGAATGGAATGACTGGACGATCTGATTAGAGAGTGGAGGAATCGGTGTGGCGAAGCCATTGGAATTAGATGAAGTATGGATGGAAAGAATCAAACAAATGTTAAACGGGTTGGAATACGGTTCGGTACAAATTGTCGTTCATGACGGGAAAATCGCGCAAATCGATAAAACAGAAAGAAAACGGTTCGATTCTGCATCGTCCCAGTCTTCGTTAGTTGCAGTAAAAGGAACTAAACAATCCAACAAAGCGTAGCTCATGCGTATGTACAAAATGCCCTCCTTCTTCGGAAAGAGGGCTGTTTTCATGGGGAATAAGCAGTATACTTAGATTATCTTAAATGATGCGGGGGGTCCCCAATGCAGAATCAGAGCTTTATTTGGAAAGACTCGAAAGATACCGATGTATTTATATATGAATGGCTGCCGGGGGAGCATAAGCCTATTAAAGCGATTGTCCAAATTGCACATGGGATGTCGGAGACCGCTTCACGCTATGAGCGGCTTGCCGCCATGTTGACGAAGCAAGGCTATGCCGTCTATGCGAACGATCATTTAGGTCATGGCTTAACGGCAGGTTCACCGGATCGGGTGGGCAAATTTGAGAAGGATTGTTTTCATCGGATGGTGGAGAATATGGGGGGGATTACCAATCATATTCGTTCATTATATGAACCGGATCTCCCGCTTTTCGTACTCGGCCATAGTATGGGTTCCTTTTTGACGCAGCACTATATGGTGTCTTACGTGAATGAACATCCGGAACAGGTTCAAGGCATTATTTTATCCGGATCCAACGGCAAACAAGGTATTTCGTTGAATGCCGGGATTGTCTTATCCTCTTTGGAAGCTGCAATCAGGGGCGACCATCACCGAAGTAACCTGATTACGGCACTTTTATTTGGCGCATATAATAAAAAGCTCGCCCCGAATCGGACGCCGTCGGATTGGCTCAGCAGGGATACGGCTGAAGTTGATGCCTACGAAGCCGACCCCTATTGCGGCGTTACATTCACTTCGGTTTACTTCAGAGACTTCTTTAAAGGATTGAAGGAGATTCACCGTCCCGATCATGTAAGTAAACTTCGAAAGGAGTTACCGGTGCTCGTGCTTTCCGGTGACGAGGATCCTGTTGGTGAATATGGCAGAGGGGTACGCAGGCTAGTCGGCATGTATGAGGCATTGGGCCTAAAGGACGTGACCAGTAAGCTGTACCCTGGCGGAAGGCATGAAATGCTGAATGAAGTGAATCGGGATGAAGTGATGCAAGATATCTTGGCATGGCTGGATTCCCAAGTGAATCGAATTTTGACGAAACAGAAATAAAAAGAAGCGGTTCCTAAGTAGAACAACCTACCCAAGGAACAGCTTCTCTTAACGCTTATGAAGCATTCCGCTCTAATTGCACGCGAATACCTTCACGGTCGATCTGTATCCAATACTCCACGATTTTACCCCGTTCTACCCGGTATACCGCGCTGGCAATCTCGATGATCGCTTTGCCTGTCGGGGCGAAGCCGTCCACTTGGCCGACATGTGTACCGGTTTGCTTCCAACGCACATATACCCGATCTTCTTGGGAGATCATTTCTTGAACTTCAAGGGTGAACGTTCCGTAGGCTTCGATCATCTCTCGAACGTGATCGGCATAGTTGCCGGGGGAGCGGTGAACGGTTGTTTCGTTCTCTGCAGTCATTTGGTGCGCCAACACCTGCTCAGCCATGTATTGATGTGCAGCATCAGGCTCCAGCCCGGAACGGACCTTCTCAAAAAAATGACTTACAACTTCATAGGGTAGCAGCATCGCCGGTTCCTCCATAGCTTTTCTTTGTATTTTTAAGTGTACAAGATAAGCATCGGGAAATTCAATAGAAGGTGTAAATAACATCTGCACAATATGCAAACCAGCCTGCTTTCAGATCTTGAAGATCTGAAAGCAGGCTGGTTCGCTTGTATCTATTGCAGCAAACGCCGGAATTCCTCCGTCAGCAGCGGTACGACTTCGAACAGGTCGCCGACAATCCCGTAGTCGGCGACTTTGAAGATCGGCGCCTCCGCATCCTTGTTGATCGCGATGATAACGCGCGAGCTGCTCATCCCCGCCAAATGCTGAATGGCGCCGCTAATGCCGCACGCGATGTAGATTTCCGGCGTCACGACCTTGCCGGTCTGGCCGATTTGCATCGCGTATTCGCAGTAGCCCGCGTCGCAGGCTCCGCGGGAAGCGCCGACAGCGCCGCCAAGGACGGCCGCCAGCTCTTCGAGCGGCTGGAAGCCTTGGGCGCTCTTCACGCCCCGTCCGCCGGAGACGACGATCTTGGCTTCCGCCAAGTCGATGGCGCCGGACGTTTTTTTCACGACCTCCCGGATGATGGATCGGAGGGAGGGAGCGGGATAGTCAACATCGATGACCTCGGCTTGACGCGATGCGTCTGGCTCCAGGGCTGGGATGTTGTTCGGTCTTACCGTGACGACCCAGGTACCGTTCGGGTCGGTAAACGCTTTCTTTTCGACGGCTTTGCCGGCGTAAAGCGGACGCGTGAACAACACGCTGTCGCCGCTGCGCTCGATAGCCGTCACATCCGAGAGCTGGCCGGCTTCCAGCATCGCTGCGACCAGCGGAGCCAGATCCCGGCCTGCCGCGGTGTGGCCGAAGTAGACGGCGCTTGGCTTAACGGTGTCAATGGCCGCAAGCAAAGCGTGAAGATACGCTTCAGAGCTATAGCTCTCCAAAGCGCTGTTTTCAACAACATAGATGCTGCCGGCACCATAGGCCGCAAGTTCGCTGGCAAGAGCTTTGCTTCCGGTGCCGCCAAGCAATACCGCAGCTATTGAATCGCCGGCATCAGCCGACAACTGTGCAGCGCGTAACGATTCAAAGGATACTTGACGAAGCTTGCCGCCGCGAGCTTCTGCAACAACGAGAAATGTTTTTGGCATGGTTATAGCCTCCTATTGTTCGTTTGTGGGGTATCTTATATCACTTTGGATTCGTTGCGTAATGCTTGCACGAGCTCGGTGACTTGCTGAGCGATTTCGCCTTTAAGAATGCGCCCGGCTTTCCGCTCCGGCGGCAAAGTTAGCTCTACGCGTCTTGTCTTTGCAGCGGCTGCTGCCGCGCCTTCGATATCATCTAGGGATAAATGCTGAAACGGTTTTTTCTTTGCTTTCATAATGCCCGGCAGAGAAGGGTAACGAGGCTCATTCAAGCCTTGTTGGGCGGTGAACAGAGCGGGCAGCGGCACCTCAATAACCTCTACGTCACCTTCGGCATCGCGGTGCGCAACTGCTTTGCCATCTGCGAGTTCCAACTTCGTGATGGAAGCGACGTGCGGCAAGCCAAGCAGGGCAGATAGGCGGATGGCCACCTGACCGGCACCGTTATCTACCGAGAAGTTTCCGCCCAGCAGCAAATCTATGGACTGTCCGCGCAGATACGCAGCCAATACTTCAGCGACTTCGAACTCGTCGCCTTGTATGCGTTCATCGGAGATGAGTACGGCTTCGTCCGCGCCCATGGCCAGCGCCGTGCGCAGCGCTTCCGCTGAGCGGTCAGGCCCAACGGAAATGACGGTTACTTTGCCGCCCAAGTCGTCGCGAATTTGAATCGCTTGCTCAACCGCATATTCATCATAAGGGTTGATCACGAATTTAACGCCATCTTCTGCAACAGCTCCGCCTTGCAGTGTAATTTTTTCCTCCGTATCAAACGTTTGCTTCACCAATACAAAAATGTCCATAGCCAAGCTCCTTTCTGAATATACATGATATAAAGGGACTTATGACTCGATGCCTCTCATGAAAAAATCAACCGTACTGCCGACCTGTGCGGTTAGTGAGTACTTTTGTCCGGAAATGAGCCAGGATGTCACGACTTCATCCATACCACCGAATATAAGAAGCCTTACCAGCTTCACATCGATGTCGGCGCGAAAACTGCCGTCCTGCTTTCCTTTTTCAAGTATATTTTCGATGAAGACAATATATCTCTTGACCGCTTGACCGATCTCTTTGCGCAGACCCAGATCGCTCTGGCGAAGCTCGATTTGCGTCACATAGGCGAGTGGGATATTTGCTTCCAATTCCGAGAAATGGATTTCGCAAACTTTTCGGAGCGCTTCTTTGGCAGTCATTTCGTCGGTAATTCCTTGATTGAACTTCACGACAAGCTCGCCTAGCTTTTCTTGAAACAGGCCCGTTAAAATGTCCTCCTTCTTCTTGAAATATAAATAGATGGTTCCATCTGCAACACCGGCTTCTTTGGCGATGCGCGATACTTGGGATTTGTGGTAGCCATGCTCGGCGAACACTTTTAAAGCGCCTTCGAGAATCGCGTAATATTTGTCTGGTTTTTTGCTACTTGTCAAGCGGATCACCTCGGTGTTAGAATACAGTTATCGGTGAATGAATACTCATTCATTTTTCATTCTCATCATAAAATACGCAGATCACCTTGTCAACGACTTATTACTTGATGTAAGGCGGCAGCAAGAAGTCATGAAGCATTTTCGCTAATGGAGTTAAGATCCTGAGAACATGCTTTTTTACGAAAACTCAATGAAAGCGCTTTTATTAATAAAGGTTATGCAATTGAATATGGGGAAACAAATATTTGATCAGGAGGATGATCCCAATGGCCGGTTCACTCATTCAGTTTATTTTGTTCCTTGCGGTTACCGGGTATGCGGTTTATCTGTTCGGAAAAGTCGTATATCACCGCTATTTGTACATCAGGCTTGGCAAGTCAGTGAATTTGAAAAAAGAAGCGAAAGCGCGGTTGAAGGAATTCGCCATTCAGGTGTTCGGCCAGACTAAGCTGCTGAAAGATAAAAAAAGCGGCATTATGCATATTGTTATCTTTTACGGCTTCATTATTTTGCAGCTTGGCGCGCTAGATCTCATTTTAAAAGGATTAATTGGCCAAGGGTTACCAATTCCAGGTTACGACTATTTCACACTTATTCAGGAAGTTACGGTCGCTCTTATCTTGTTAGCGATGGGGTACGCCACATATAGACGCTATATTGAAAAATTGAAAAGGCTGAAACGCGGCTGGAAGCCGAGCATCGTTATTTTCTTCATTTTCTTTCTGATGCTTTCCGTTCTGGTGAGCGGCGGTTTTGAGAGAGTCCGTGAAGGGATGGAGACATCCGCTTTCGCGCCGATCACTTCTTTATTAGCAACAGCGTTTAGCGGAATGTCGCATACGGCTGCAACTGTTGGCTTCTATATAAGTTGGTGGGCTCACTTACTCATCCTTTTATCGTTTTTGATTTATGTTCCGCAGTCAAAGCATTTCCACATTATTACTGCGCCGATCAACATTTTGCTTCGCCGCTCAGAGCCTGTTGGGAAGCTGGCTTCCCTTGATCTGGAAGACGAGAATGCCGAGTCGTTCGGTGTCGGTAAGATTGAAGATTTCACGCAAAAGCAAATGCTCGATTTTTACTCTTGTGTGGAGTGCGGTCGCTGCACCAGTATGTGCCCTGCGAATACGACAGGGAAAATGCTCTCGCCGATGCACCTCATAACGAAGCTGCGCGATCATTTGACAGACAAAGGCGCTGCCATCACGTCGAGATCGCCGTGGGTACCCGCTTTCGCATTCGCCGGACATGGCGGACAAAATCCGTTGGAAGCTGAATTGATTGGCGATGTCATTACGGAAGAAGAGCTATGGGCCTGCACGACGTGCCGCAATTGTGAGGATCAATGTCCGGTCGGTAACGAGCACGTCGATAAAATTATCGATCTGCGCAGGCATCTCGTTTTAACGCAAGGCAGCATGCCGCATGACGGCCAGCGCGCTTTGCAGAACATCGAAAGACAAAGCAATCCATGGGGCATCAGCCGCAACGACCGCGTGAAATGGGTCAAAGAAGTTGATCCGGAAGATGAATTAAAGGTGCGTACGGTGAAAGAAAACCCCGATTTCGAATACCTGCTTTTTGTCGGTTCGATGGGTTCTTACGATAACCGCAGCCGCAAAATTACGCGTGCCTTCGTAAGATTGATGAACGAAGCCGGCATCTCGTTTGCCATTCTGGGCAACGAGGAGAAAAATTCCGGCGACACCCCGCGTCGAATGGGGAACGAATTCTTATTCCAGCAGCTGTGTGCGGACAATATTGCGACTTTCCAAAAGTACAACGTGAAGAAAATCGTAACGGCATGCCCGCACACATACCATACATTTAAAAACGAATACCCGGAATTCGGACTGGATGCAGAAGTATTCCATCACACCGAGCTGCTCGATCGATGGGTGAGGGAAGGGCGATTGAATCCGCAGCACGAAGTTCGTGAGCGCATTACTTACCACGATTCCTGCTACCTTGGGCGTTACAACGAAGTGTATGAAGAGCCACGCAACGTGCTTCGATCCATACCGGGCGTCGAACTGGTTGAACAAGCGCGCTCCCGCGAGAACAGCATGTGCTGCGGTGCTGGCGGCGGCATGATGTGGATGGAAGAAACGGCAGGAACGCGCGTCAATGTGGCGCGCACCGAGCAGCTTTTAACCGTGAACCCGACTATCATCAGCTCGGCTTGCCCTTATTGCTTAACGATGGTGGAAGACGGCACCAAGTTGAAGGAGGTTGAAGAGCAGGTCAAAGCGCGTGATATCGCTGAAATTCTTGAATTGTCGGTGTTTGGTACTACGAAAAACTCATAGTTAATGCTTTCGAAGCCAGTTTTTCTAGCGAAAAACTCAGCAATTTCTTACGAAGTAAGTTTTCTTACGAAAACTCTAAGGAGGCAATCCCAAAATGACAACAATCCATACAGCGGCCGTCATCGGCTCCGGAGTGATGGGCTCCGGTATTGCTGCCCATTTAGCGAATGTAGGCATCCCTGTTCTGCTTCTAGATATGGCACCTAATCAATTGCTGCCGCAAGAGGAAGCAGCCGGGCTTACGCTGGAGCATCCGAAGGTTCGTAATCGCTTCGCCGTGAATGCAATCGAAAAGTTGAAAAAGACGAACCCAGCTCCGCTTTACAGCGAATCCTTTGCCGAACGGATTACTCCGGGCAATCTCGAAGACCACTTGGATAAACTTGGCGGCGTGGATTGGATCATTGAAGTAGTCGTTGAGAATTTGCAGATAAAACAGCAGTTGCTCAGCCGCATTGAAACGGTATGGAAGCATGGGACGATTGTAACCTCCAATACGTCGGGTATTTCGATCAACGCCATGGTCCAGAATGCGGGCATCGAATTTAAAAAGCATTTCTTGGGTACTCATTTCTTTAATCCGCCTCGATATATGAAATTACTGGAGGTGATTCCAGGGGAGCAAACAGACCCTGCCATCGTTGCCTTCATGACCGATTTTTGCGAGAAGAAGCTTGGCAAAGGGGTCGTTCAGGCTAAGGACACCCCGAACTTTATCGCCAATCGCATCGGCACTTACGGGCTGCTCGTAACGCTTCGCGAGATGCTCGCTAACGCGTATACCGTCGAAGAAGTGGACGCAGTTACAGGCCCGGCGATGGGCCGTCCGAAGAGCGCGACATTCCGTACGCTCGATTTGGTAGGTCTCGATACGTTCGTCCACGTAGCCAATAATGTGTTCGAACTCCTCTCCGAGCCTGTAGAGAAAGAGGTTTTCAATACGCCTGCGATTCTGCGGACCATGGTAGAAAAAGGCTGGATCGGAGAGAAGCAAGGTCAGGGCTTTTACAAGAAGATTAAAACCGAAGCAGGTAAAGAGATTCAAGCACTCGACCTGAAAACGATGGCATATACGACAAGTCGCAAAATTAGTTCGTCTTCGCTCGAAGCATCCAAGCAAGCGAAGGGGACGCCTGCGAAGCTGAAGGCACTGCTTGGCGCGAAAGATCGTTATTCCGATCTGGCGTGGAACATTTTAAAACCGGTTCTTATTTATTCCGCCGAAAAATTAGGCGAAATCGCCGATTCAGTTGTTGAAATCGATAATGCGCTAAAATGGGGCTTCAACTGGGACCTCGGGCCATTCGAAACGTGGGATGCCATTGGCTTAAAGCGCTCTGTGGAACGTATGGAAGCGGAGGGCAGCACTGTCCCTTTATGGGTGAAAGAGTGGATTGCTGCAGGCAACGAAAGTTTCTATCAACAACGTGAAGGATGTACCTTCTATTATTTGAAAAATGAATACAGCGGTCTGGAATCGAGACCCGAACTTATTTCCTTGCAGGCATTAAAACAGCAGAACAAAGTCATTCGCTCCAATAGCGGTGCGAGCCTGATCGATATCGGCGACGGCGTTGCCTGTCTCGAATTCCATTCGCCGAACAATGCGATTGGCGCCGATATTTTGACAATGATTGGGCAAAGTGTGGATGAAGTCCGCAGCAACTACCGTGGCCTCGTCGTCGCGAACGAAGGCAAAAATTTCTGTGTAGGGGCAAATGTCATGTTATTGCTCATGGAAGCGCAGGACGGTGAGTGGGATGAAGTCGACGGCATCATCCGTTTGTTCCAGAATTCGATGATGAAGCTGAAAGGACTCGACAAACCGGTAGTAGCAGCTCCGCATCGGATGACGTTGGGCGGCGGTGTAGAGGCTTGTATGCCGGCCGATCAAATTATTTATTCATCGGAAACGTATTTCGGCCTTGTTGAAGTTGGCGTTGGTTTGATCCCTGCAGGTGGCGGGTGTAAAGAATTGGCACGTCGCGCCAGTCAGCACATTGCGGATCCTGAAGTAGATCTTCAACCGTTTATCAATTCTGTGTTTGAAACGATCGCGATGGCGAAAGTGTCCACCAGTGGCCACGATACGAAGCGGCTGGGCTATATGCGCGCGCAAGATACAGTTGTGATCAATTCGGATCATCGGATTTATGAAGCCAAGCAAGCTGTGCTGCGTATGGAGCAAGCGGGTTACGAGCCGCAGCCGCAAGAAAAGTTCCGTGTCGTTGGCGAGAACGGCAAAGCTGTGATGCAAATTGCCGCCTATACGATGCGCCAAGGCGGTTTTATCAGCGACCACGATCAGTTGATCGCCAATAAATTGGCGCATGTGCTTGCTGGCGGAAACGTGCCTGCCGGCACGCTGGTCACTGAACAATATATGCTCGATTTGGAACGTGAAGCGTTCCTCAGCCTTTGCGGCGAGCCGAAAACGCAGCAGCGCATGCAGTATATGCTCTCCAAAGGGAAAGCGCTTCGCAATTAACCCACCACCACTATTATGAATAATGAGGTGAAACCGATGAAGGAAGCAGTCATTGTATCCATTACGCGTACGGCGGTCGGTCGCGCGAAGAAAGGCAGCTTCGCCCAGACGCGGGCGGAGGATCTCGGTAAAGCGGTGCTGGAGGAGGCGATTCGTCGTGCTCCAGGATTGAATAAAGAGGATGTCGAGGACATCATCATCGGATGCGCGATGCCCGAAGGCGAGCAAGGGCTGAACTTCGCCCGCACAATGTCGCTTTATGCGGGCTTTCCTGTGACCGTGCCGGCGATCACGGTCAACCGCTTC
The DNA here is from genome assembly GCF_042676385.1 of Paenibacillus sp. GCM10027628. Classification (NCBI taxonomy): domain Bacteria; kingdom Bacillati; phylum Bacillota; class Bacilli; order Caryophanales; family Paenibacillaceae; genus Paenibacillus; species Paenibacillus sp. GCM10027628. Next base: position 156,567 of record NZ_JBHTHA010000036.1, on the reverse strand, counting down.
TGCTCCTCCGGGCTGCAAGCCATCGCTTATGCGGCGGAGCGCATAATGCTGGGTCACGCGGAGGTGATCGTCGCCGGAGGCGTAGAGAGCATGAGCCACGTCCCGATGACGGGCTTCAAGCTCTCGCCGCACCCTGGCATCGTGGCTGACATGCCCGAAGTGTACATGGGCATGGGGCATACGGCCGAAGAGGTCGCCAGGCGCTTCGGCATCTCGCGCGAAGACCAGGACCGCTTCGCGACGCGCAGCCATCAGAAGGCGGCTGCAGCGATTGCGGCCGGCAAGTTCAAAGATGAGATCGTGCCGGTGGCTACGAGCGTGAAAGGTATCGACGAACGCGGCAAGGCGTTCGAGAAGAAGTACACGTTCGACACGGATGAGGGCGTTCGCCCGGATACGTCCGTGGAAGGGCTCGCCAAGCTGAAGCCTTCGTTCAGCTTGAACGGCACGGTGACGGCGGGCAACGCGTCACAGACGTCCGACGGCGCAGCTGCTGCGGTGCTGATGAGCCGTGAGCGCGCTGAGTCGCTGGGGCTGAAGCCGCTGGCGACGTTCCGTTCTTTCGCCCTTTCCGGCGTGGAACCGGAAATTATGGGGGTGGGGCCGGTGAAGGCGATTCCGAAGGCGCTGCATATGGCGGGGATCACGCAAGACCAAGTGAACCTCTATGAAATCAACGAAGCATTTGCCTCGCAATGCGTGCATATCATCCGCGAGCTCGGCTTAGATGAGGAACTGGTTAACGTAAACGGGGGCGCGATTGCGCTCGGCCATCCGCTCGGCTGTACGGGTGCGAAGCTGACGGCGAGCCTGATCCATGAGCTTCAGCGCAGAGGCGGCGGTTACGGCGTCGTATCCATGTGCATTGGCGGCGGGATGGGCGCCGCAGGCGTCTTCGAAGTCCATGCTTAACGGACTAGGAGTTGCTAATAAATCTCCGGCGGGTAAACTGATCTAAAAATAACTGGAAAACCTCCCATTAATTTGTCCGGTTCAATCCGTTTTGTTCATTTACATGGAATTCCTCCAGCTAAAAACTCCAGGTTAGAGAGTTTTTGGTAAAAACAGCCCTGTTAACGGGAGAATTTCCTGCTAATTTGCTCATTGCCCTATATACATCGAAATTAACGGTAGGTTTTCCTTCAAAAATATACTAAATTCAAACAGGGAGAGATGAAAATGGAAAACAAAGTAATCGGCGGAAGTTTCGTCATTTCGGATACGGATTTTCACAGCATCGTAACGCCTGAGGATTTTACGGAAGAGACCCGCATGATCGGGGAAACGACCCGCGAATTTGTTAATGGCGAAGTGCTGCCGAATGATGAGCATCTGGAAAAGCTGGACTATGATCTTACGGTGAAGCTTATGCGCAGCGCCGGCGAGCTCGGTTTGCTCGGAGCGGACGTGCCGGAGATCTATGGCGGTCTCGGTTTGGATAAGGTGAGTTCTACGGTCATTAGCGAAAACCTCGCGAGAGCCTCTTCCTTCGCGCTTTCGATCGGTGCCCATGTGGGTATCGGCACATTGCCGATCGTGTTTTTCGGCACACCGGAGCAGAAGAAAAAATATTTGCCTGACCTCGCAACCGGCACGAAAATTGCCGCTTACTGCTTAACTGAGCCGACTTCGGGCTCCGATGCGCTCGGCGCCAAAACAACGGCCCGTCTATCCGACGACGGCAAGCATTATATTCTTAACGGTTCCAAACTTTACATTACGAATGCCGGATTCGCCGATATTTTCATCGTTTATGCGAAAATCAACGGTACCGACTTTACCGCTTTTATCGTCGAAAAAGGTCTGCCCGGCTTTACATTAGGCCCGGAAGAGAAGAAAATGGGCATTAAAGGCTCCTCGACGCGACCGCTCTTTTTTGAAGATGTCCGCGTTCCGGTGGAAAACTTGCTCGGCGAAATGGGCAAAGGCCATTTGATCGCCTTTAACATCCTTAACATCGGTCGCTTCAAATTGGCTACAGGTTGTGTCGGTGCCGCAAAAGAGACGATTGAATTATCGAGTAAATATGCGAATACGCGTCAGCAGTTCAACACGCCGATCTCCAAGTTCCCGCTAATCGGCAAGAAGCTGGCTGAAATGAATATTCAAACTTACGTCATGGAGAGCATGGTGTACAGAACGAGCGGATTGTTTGACAGCATTTTAAAGGATATTGATCATACGAGTTTGGATGCCGGCAAGCATTCCGCCAAAGGCATTTCCGAGTATGCTTTGGAATGCTCAATCAACAAGGTTTTCGCTTCCGAGGTATTGGATCATGTGGCAGACGAGGGCGTACAAATCCACGGGGGCTACGGCTTTATTCAAGAATATAAAGTGGAGCGCATTTACCGGGATTCGCGGATTAACCGCATTTTCGAAGGTACGAATGAAATTAACCGTCTGCTCATCCCTGGGACGCTAGTGAAGAAGGCTATGAAAGGCGAGCTTCCTTTGCTGCAAAAAGCGCAGGCGCTGCAAGGCGAGCTTCTTTCCCTCGTACCAGGCCAAACATTCGAAGGTACGCTTGCCGAAGAGACTCATCTCGTCTCCATGGCGAAAAAGATCTTCCTAATGGCCGGCGGGCTCGCGGTCCAGAAATATGGCATGGCACTGGAGAAAAATCAAGAAGTGCTCAGCAACCTCGCTGATATGATGATCCAAATTTTCGCTGCGGAGAGCGGACTCCTTCGCACATGGAAACAGATAGAAAAAGCAGGGGAAGAAAAGGCGAAAAACGCCATTCAAATGACAACCGTCTTCGTTCACGAAGCTTTTGACAAAATCGAAGCATATGCCAAGGAAGCGCTTAGTACGATGGAAGAAGGGGATGTGCTTCGTACGCAGCTTTCGATTTTGAAGAAGCTGACCCGACGCAGCAGCGTCAATACGGTTGGATTGAAACGCGACATTGCCGCCCGTGTTATTCAAGGCGAGAAATACATCGTATAGTCACTAACTTCAAGAACCTGAAAGGGATGGTTTTGTATGAGTTCCGCAAAGCCTTGGCTGCGCCATTATCCAGATGAAGTAGCTCCGACTTACGAGTACCCGAAGCATAATCTTGCCCGCTTGTTGGTTCATACGGCGAAGAAATTTCCAGATCGGCCTGCTCTTCATTTTATGGGCAAAACGCTGCGTTACAAAGAATTGCTGGAAGCCTCGTACCGTTTCGCTAATGGTTTAAAGGGAATGGGTATCGGCCCGGGAGAGCGCGTTGCGGTTATGCTGCCGAACTGTCCTTCGGCGGTCATTGCCTACTTCGGTACGTTAATGATGGGAGGGATCGTCGTCCAGACGAGTCCGCTTTATATGGAACGGGAGCTGGTTCACCAGCTCTCCGATTCCGGGGCGACGGTTATCGTCACACTGGATTTGCTGTTTGATCGTGTTCGTAAGGCTCAAAATAAAACGCCAGTAAAACATATTATCGTAACGTCAATTAAGGACTATTTGCCCTTTCCCAAGAATCTGTTATATCCGATTAAAATGAAAAAAGACGGCGCCAAGCTGGACGTCGTTTATGGCGATGGTGTCAGCCATTTCAAAAAGTTTCTTCGCGGATCGTCGGCATCCCCGATCTGTGTGGACGTAGATGCTGAAAATGACCTTGCGCTCCTGCAATACACAGGAGGGACGACCGGCATATCCAAAGGCGTTATGCTGACGCATTATAATATGGTGGCCAATACGTATCAAACAAGCAATTGGTGTTACAAAGTGCGATTAGGCGAAGAACGCTTCTTAGGCGCTCTGCCATGTTTTCATGTCTTCGGCCTGACGGTATTGCTGAATCAGGCGATGTTTCGGGCGGGAATGCTGATTCTTATCCCGAAATTTGACATCGATTTGATTCTGAATACGATTAATGATTTGAAACCGACGATATTCCCGGGCGCGCCCACCATGTATGTGGCTTTAATCAACCATAAGCGAATTAAGGATTATGATATTTCTTCCATCAACATTTGTGTAAGCGGTTCAGCGCCGCTTCCGCTTGAGGTGCAGGAACGCTTTGAGGAATTGACAGGCGGAAGATTAATAGAAGGGTACGGTTTGACGGAGTCTTCTCCCGTTACTCATGCCAATCCGATCTGGGGCTTCCGCAAAATCGGTACGATCGGCATCCCGTTTCCGGATACGGAAGCGAAAGTGGTCCATTCGGGCAGCGGGGAGGAATTGCCGGTCGGTGAAATTGGGGAACTTATTATAAGAGGCCCCCAGGTCATGCAAGGTTACTGGAACCGCGAACGTGAGACGTCGTTAACGCTCAGGGACGGTTGGCTGTACACCGGGGATATGGCACGGATGGATGAAGATGGCTTCTTTGCCATTGTGGATCGCAAAAAGGATTTGATTATTGCCGGAGGCTACAACATTTATCCTCGGGAAATCGAAGAAATTTTGTATGAGCATCCAGCCATCCAAGAAGCGGCGGTCGTGGGAATTCCAGACCAGTATCGCGGGGAGACAGTGAAAGCATTTGTCGTCCTGAAATCGGGCATGTTATTGACGGAACAGGAATTAGAACTTTGGTGCCGTGAACGGCTTGCTGCTTATAAAGTACCTCGCAGAGTCGAGTTTAGGGATTCGCTGCCAAAGACGATGGTCGGGAAGGTGCTGCGCAGACAACTGCTGGAGGAAGAGCACAAACAATCTTCTTAAGTGGCAGCCCAATCGGAGATTCGTCCCTGAACCAGAGAGATAGAGAGAGGAGGAGACCCTGTGAATGTATCAAAAACGGAAGTAGAGCAGAGGCTGCAGCGTTTGGCTGCATCGGCAGAGCACACATTCTGGGGCTTCCTGGGCTGTGAATTCGTCAGCATGGAGGCGGGTGTGGTTACGGTCGCTCTGGATGCCAAGCCACATCACTTAAACCTCATCGGGATCGTGCATGGAGGTGTGCTGTCTTCACTGTTGGACAATGCCATGGGGATTGTGATCATGACCGCCAGGCCCGAGGAGAAAGTGGTGACAACGAACCTGAATGTCCATTTCGTATCTCCGCTTAAAGAAGGAAAGCTTTTCGTCACTGCGGAAATCGTCCATCAATCCCGCAAAATGATTACAACTCAAGGTCGAGTGACCGATAGCGAGGGCAATCTCGGGACAATCGGTACAGGTACGTTTCGGGTGATCTAGTTGGCTCTTCTATGTACAAAGAGGCGTGCACGGTGCATGCCTCTTTGTGTTGAAATGAAATTTATATGTTACATTAACTAACATAAAGATGGATTTGTTCAAGAAATTTTCATTAAATAATCGTAAATGTCATGTTTTCTAACATAAAATCATTGACTGTTTGGAAACCTCATCCTATAATCGTAAAAAAGGCATGAGGGGGAATACGTAATGCATCTTACGATCCGTGAGGCTTTAACCATATATCCTTTAACTGAAGCGAAATTGGTCGCCGGCAAACAAGGAGAAACGCGTATCGTCAAATCGGTGAATGTGATGGACGCTCCCGATATCGCGGATTGGACGAAATCCGGGGAAATGCTTTTTACAACAGCTTTTGCTATGAAAGACAGCCCTCAGGAAACCGTTAATTTGCTGCGTAAATTAAATGAGCGCGGAGCTGCCGGGCTGGGCATTAAATTGGGGAGGTTCTGGACGGAACTGCCGCAGATTGTTGTTGAAGAAGCCGATCGGCTTCATTTTCCCATTATCGAGATGCCGTTCCAATTCACGTTTTCTGATCAAATGAATGCACTTTTTAACGCGGAATATCGCCGCAACACACAATTGCTGCAAAGCGTGCTGGAGAAGCAGAAAAAGCTGATGCAGTTCGGCTTGAAACAGGACGACATCGTCGCGATGTTTCAATTAATCAGTGGCATTATCGGATACCCGATGGCGATCTTGGATGCCAAAGGGCAAATTCTTTATAATACAAGCGCGTGGTCAAACGATCAGCTGCAACAGAACTGGCCGTGGAAGCGTCGAGCGGGCTGGGTTCACGCTGGTAAAGACCGTGCTTACCGCGTAGCGTTAGTTCAGCAGGATGATGAACAGCTTGGCAGCCTGCTGGTCATGCCGGACGCCGTACTGCTTGCCAATGTGGAGGAAGGGTTGTTCCAACAGGCGGCTGACATCCTTGCTTTCCATATGGGATTCACATTCCGTTCTCATATTGAGGCATCGGCGCTTCGCGATCTGCAAAACAATCTTCTTCGTTATTTGGAGAAAGGAGCGCCGCTAGAGGAATTCATGGAGCTGGCACAAACGCGCGGCATGAACCTTTTTACTGGTGCTTATCAGTGTGTCCTTGCCAAAATCAAGCGCGACAGCGACTGTTCATCTATCGAAGAATCGCCTGTCGGGAAACTCAAAGAGTTGAAGCAGTATATGGAGTCTCATCCCAAGTCGACGAATCTGCGGGCCAATCATTTTGTGTTGAAGGATCAGCTGCTGTCCATCTATACGGCAATTCAAACCGAGGGATTTCCGGAGGAAGAACTGTCCCAACTTCTGGCGAAGTACGCTGGAGATGCGGCTTGTTTGGAAGAAACGGGGGAAGTAGCCTTTTATGTGAGTCCGGTGAAATCGAAGCCCATTGCGCTTAAAGAAGCATATTTGGAATGTGTGGAGACACAACGGCTGGCAAGCCGATTAGGTTTGCCGGATCGCGTGCTTCATTTCGAAACGATCGAGTTCGCCCATCTGTTCCAGCATGTTTCTTCCGATGTCATGGAGGATTACTGCACCAAAATTTTGCGGCCGCTTCTTGAGAAAGATGCCGAATACTCACAAGAGATGATTCGCACATTAGAGGTTTTCATCCGCAATGACGGTCAAGTCAGCGAGGCGGCCAAGCAATTATTCATTCACCGCAATACAGTCACTTATCGCTTAGAGAAAATCAGTGACCTGCTGCAGGTTGATTTCAAGAAAGTGAACGACCTGTTAAAGTTGAAAGCTGTGTTCTTATTCCGTCAATTTTTACATGTCCGACAATAATAATTGAACCCCTGAAGGCCATTGTTGAGGCGCTCAGGGGTTCCTTGTTTTCAGCGTAATGACCGCAATTTCAGGTCTGCATAAAAAACGTAACGGGAAGATTGTTGTCCCGATCCCGCGTGTTGTATAGATTTGCAGGTCGGAGCCCGCAACAGTATGCAGACCACTGACATATTTATTGCCGAGAGGCGGCGTTACAACGGCACCGAGCAGCGGCAAGCGAATCTGTCCGCCGTGGCTATGCCCGGATAATTGCAAATCGATCGATTCATTTGCAGCGATATCTGCGAAATTCGGACAATGAGATAGAAGTAAGGTGAAAACTTGCTTGTATGTCCCATGGAGGGCTTTAGCCAGATTCGGGTTGCCCGTCAGCATATCTTCGACGCCGACAACTTGGATCGCTTGTCCTCCGCTGCGAATCATTCGGTAATCGTTGAACAAGGTTTTGAAACCGCCGTTTTCAAGAATGGCAGCCGTTTCGAGGTTACCTGCGAGCCGATCATGGTTGCCAAGAACGGACCATTTGCCGAGCGGCGCTTCCATGGTCGCTAGCAAGCTGCTTGTTCTTTTAGGATCTTCTGAGATTTCGGTATCAAACAAGTCTCCGGTAAAACATATCAGATCGGGCTTCTCTTGGCGAACGAGATTGACGACCGTCTCCAGATGCTTTAATTCAAAATGATGTCCCATATGGATATCGCTAATATGTGCGATTGTAATCCCGCTTAAGGCAATTGGCAGACGTCTTAAGGGTATCGTCACTCTTGTCAGGTCGTACCATCGCGGCTCCAGGAAAGCTGAATAACCGCCGAAAAGGCTGCCTGTTGCAATCAGTGAGGTTGCCAGACGCAATCCTTTTTTGAGAAAGGCACGTCTGGTGATCGGTGGTGATGGCTGCATACCATATGTGCCTCCTTTGCTGCTGGATACTCTTACCTTTTTCCATTATAACAGCAAGAAAATAGGTTGCGCGAATTGTGCATATCCTCATTTGCATAAGCGCGTCTATTAATTTATAATAATTCTCATTAAGATGGGAAGGGAGATATTCGCATGTCGGCTTGGAAAGAGTTAACGACACTTGAAGAATGGCAGCAAGTCCTGGATCGCTCGTCGGAGAAACCGGCAGTCGTGCTGAAGCACAGCACAACATGCCCTGTAAGTGCGAGCGCTATGGAAGAGTATGAGGAGTACTTGGCAGGAAAGCCGAATGGCGATGTCGACTATTACATGGTGAAAGTCATTGAATCTCGCCCGGTTTCCAATCAAATCGCAGAAGACCTTGGGATTAAGCACGCTTCCCCGCAAATTCTTTATTTTAAAGATAAAGAATCGATTTGGAATACTTCGCATTGGTCAGTAACAACCAAACATATAAGTGCTGTATTGGATTAAACAAACAGAAGCCCTTAGAAGCAGCTCGCATGCTGAGCGTATTTCTAAGGGCTTTTATTCATATACGGCATTTTTGGAGCAGAGGCACACAAACTTCCGGAGGAAGAGGCTTGCTGAACAAATAGCCTTGCATTTCATTGCATCCAAGTTTCGGCAATACATTTCTCTGCAGCTCCGTTTCTACACCCTCGACAATGACGCTTAGATTCAAGTTTTGGGCAAGCCCGACGATTGAAGTGATAATCGCGGATTCGGTATTGTTGGAAATATTGGTAATAAACGAACGGTCAATTTTAATCCGATGAATCGGAAATTTGCTTAAATAGCTTAGCGAAGAGAATCCGGTTCCGAAATCGTCTATCGATATCTGGATGCCTAATGCAACTAATTTATGCAGCTGTGCAACGACGAAATCCGCATTATGCATGGCTATGCTTTCAGTAATTTCCAGTTCCAAGGAAGCAGGGGGCAGACCTGTTTTTTGCAGGGTATGCGCAACGGTTTCTACCAAGTTGTCCTGCCTCAGTTGGATTTGTGAAAGATTGACCGCGATTCGCAGGTTGGAAAACCCATCATTATGCCATTCTTTGCATTGTCTGCAAGCGATGTCGAGTACTTGAGAGCCGATAGGCACAATGAGACCCGTTTCTTCAGCAATGGCAATGAAATCTCCCGGGTACAACAGACCGCGTACCGGATGGTCCCAACGGACCAGCGCTTCCATACCGATAATTTTATTCGTTTGCACATCAATCTGTGGTTGATAATGGACGACAAATTCGTTCTGGTCTAGCGCTTTATGCAGTTCACTTTCCAACTGTTGTCGGCGGATCGCTTCTTCGTTCATTGCCTTGGAATAAACCTTTATATGGTTCTTGCCGTGCTCTTTAACCTTATAGAGAGCCGTATCTGCATGATGCATCAGCATCTCGGCATGGTGACCATGATCAGGATAGAAAGCAACACCGATACTAGCCGTTAGATAGAAATCTTGATCCTGCAAGTGGAACGGTTGTCTAAGCTCATGTAAAATCCGCTCGGCAATCGGCTGAACGTCCTCGAACGTCGGGACGAAAGGTAAGCATATAGTGAACTCGTCACCACCCATGCGGCCGACTGTATCTGGTTCTCGCGTGCTTCGTTTGAGCCGGATTGCGACTTCTTTTAAAACTTGATCGCCGACGCCGTGGCCAAGCGAATCATTGATGAATTTGAACCCATCCAGGTCTAAATACAGGATCGCGATCTTCGACCGCTTCTCATCCGCCTCATTCATATGCATCATCACTTTACGCTCAAAGAGCCGGCGATTCGGCAAATCCGTCAATGCGTCATAGTACGCCATATATTGAATGAGATCCTCAGCTTGTTTGCGTTCCGTAATGTTTTTGGCGATGACGTAAACACCGTTAATGGTACCTTCATAAGAAATGGGGATGAGCGTCAGATTCAGCTCCACTCGGGTACCGTTTTTGTGTATGATGGCGATTTCAAAGTTTTGCGCTCGCCCGCGCAGTGTACGCTCGAAACGTTGTTTTAAACGATCTAGGTGCTCAGGCAAACATAAAGAGATCAGTGAGAACTGACTAAGCTCGTCTCTGGTATATCCGCTCAATTTATGGGTAGCCGGATTCATCCCCGTAAGATGACCGTTCATATCCATGGAAATGACGGCGTCCGGGTTATTGTCGAATAAAGACTGAAGTTGTTGTCTGCTCTCCGTCAGTTTCCGTTCCACTTCTTTGTTGGCCTCTTCAGGGCTCAATACAATACACGCATAACCCGTTATGATGCCTTCTTGATCACGAATAGGCGTGTAAGTCTCGTTCACAACACGTACTGATTGGTCTTTACATCTTCTACGATGTTCTGTCGCATGAAAATTCCAATGATTAGCGGATAGAAGCTCATTGAACGTCTCCCGATCCGCGTCAGCAACTGTGGGCAAAGGATAGCCGAGGAGCTCCGTGGCGCTCCAGCCAAAGGTGCGGCTAAACTTCTCATTGCTATATTGAACGCGGTTGTCGAGATCGCAAACAACGAAAGCTACTTCGGCATGCCCCGTTAATACCCCAACAACCTCTTGCGTATAATGAAGATCCTGCTCAAGCTTATTCATTCGTTCCATGCTGAAAGATGACGTCAATGTTGCAACCTCCGATAACAAAACACTGATTCTGTTTTCATTATATATGAAAATGTGGGAGGTATGCATAAATTTTAATATAAAATTTGACAATTAGATCGCGAATTCGACAAAATCTGTGAATCTTTGAACATGGTTTGAAAATAGTTGGCAAAGACCGGTTCCTCCTATATACTAATACGGCAACGACTACCAGTTTATCCAAGGAGTTTTCAGCATGAATGCAATGAACAAAACAAGAATCCCCGTTTCTATGTTTCTATTTATCGGAATAATAGCCATCTCATTTTCTTCAATCTTTATCAAATGGTCATCAGCGCCTGTTTCCGTTATTGCCATGTATAGATTGTTCATGACGAATGTGCTCATGCTGCCATTTTTATGGCGTTATGGACATGAAATCTCGCAAATCCGCTTAAAAGAGTGGTTGCGGACCCTAGCCTCCGGCGTTGGGCTTGGCCTTCATTTCTTATTTTGGATGGATTCGCTCAATTTCACTACTGTGGCGAGTTCAACAGCGATTTTAACCTTAGAACCCATCTTTGTTCTGCTAGGCGCGTTCCTTTTGTACCGGCAGCACACAAGCCGCACGGCATTGATTTCCATGGTGATTGCCATTATTGGAGCTATCTGCATTGGGTGGGGAGATTTCCGTTTTTCAGGCGCTGCTTTGAAAGGGGATCTGTTGTCACTGCTTGGTACAGTGGCCGTAGCGATGCATATGCTTTTGGGCAAAAGTATCCGGGAGCACGTATCCGCATTTGTTTACAGCTTTTTTGTCTTTTTGTTCGCGGGCGGCGTTCTTGCCGTTTATAATATGGCCGCAGGCGCTTCATTTACAGCTTACCCGGTGAAAGAATGGGGCATATTTTTCCTGTTGGCGATTGTGCCTACTGTATTCGGTCACTACGTATTCAATTGGCTGCTGAAGTATATGAAAGCGACTTCGATCTCGATGACAGTTCTGGGTGAGCCGCTCGGCGCTTCTCTTTTGGCGTACGTGTTGTTAGGCGAAACGATTACCGTGATGCAGCTCTTGGCAGGTTGCTTACTCCTCGTTGGGGTCGGCATGTTTTTAAGAAGCAATGAGGTGGCCTAGATTTTTTTTGCGATTTTATTGATCAAAGGTTAATTATTTCATTCTCATGATCATTTTATTGGAGGTGCAGTGTGAGGTTTCGGGATTTTCATCGCAACGTTAAAATTCGTATCGGCTTATCTTTTTTATCGGGAACCGCCAACAATATGGTTCTTCCGTTCATGTCTATTTATTTCTCCGGAAAGTTGGGGGATACCAGTGCTGGTCTAGTCGTTATTCTGGGAATTATCGCTGGCTTGATGGCAGGCATCATAGGAGGCTATTATGCGGATCGGATTGGCCGTAAAAAGCTCATGCTAGCCGCTGAAGTCGGCTGGATGCTGTCCTTCTTGGGGATGGCGCTTTCCAACTCCCCTTGGTTTGAATCGCCGGGCATTACTTTTGTACTCATGATTTTGGTTAGTATGTTCTGGGGAATCCATGGGCCTGCTAATGATGCGATGCTGCTTGATGTAACGGCACCGGGAGTGCGCAAATTTATGTATGCGATCTCATATTGGATGAACAATTTGTCCTTCGCCATTGCCGGCTTGGCAGGTGCGTTCTTATTCAAATCCTACTTGTTCGAGCTGTTTATCGGCTTATCCGTCATAGGGTTGATCTCATTGATGATCACTTATTTCTTCATTGAAGAGGTTTACAAGCCGGTGGCAAGTCAAGCAATCAGCGGCAGCCGGACAAAAGCGAACTCCATGTGGTCAAACTATAAAACCGTACTGAAAGACTCCACGTTTATGATTTTCACGGCCGCTTCGCTACTGCTTGTATCCGTCGAATTTCATTTGGGGAATTATGTCGGTGTCCGTATGGAAAAAGAAATGGTGAATGTCCCATTTCTCATATGGGGACAGGAGACTTTTCAAATTGACGGGCTGAAAATGCTCGGTTTTATTCGAACTGAAAATACCGTTCTCGTTGTCGTGCTTTCGGTCATCATGGGCGTCATCATGCGAAGATTTTCCGACAGCAAAGTGCTGTTTATCGGATATGCCTGCTACATACTTGGTTACAGCTATTTGGCCTATAGCAATCAGCCATGGCTGCTTATTCTAGCGATGTTTATAGCGACAGTTGGAGAGTTGATGTACGTGCCGATCAAACAAGCGTATTTAGGCGATCTTGCACCGGATCACGCTAGAAGCTCTTATATGGCTTTAAATGGAATGGTGTACAAAGGAGCTATGCTGTTAGGCGGCGGAGGCGTTATTCTTGGAGGTTATTTGTCCTCATGGATGATGGCATCGCTTATTGCATTGTGCGGCTTCGTCGGCATGATTATGTTCTATTCCATATTGGCGAGGCTTGAAGCGCGAAGAGCAGGCACCCAGGTATTTCATAACGCTTCGACAAATGTAACGGCTTAACTATCGATCAAAAAAAGACCTTTCTACAGCGATGTAGATCGGTCTTTTTTGTAGTTTTAGCGACTTATTTTACTTTTGCGGCAAACTCGGCTTTTATTTGTTGAAGCAGCTCTGGGTTGGCCAATACATCGTAAGCTGTATATGCCAATGCCTTAGCTGCAAAGATCATACTGTCCAGCGCTCGATCCTGCATGGCCAAATCGCGGAATTCTTTCGTGTGCAGCAGGTGTTTCTCGTCAACGACCTTGATATATGGGTGAATTGTCGGACATTGGATCGATACATTGCCCAGATCCAGGGAACCGTGATCTTTGCCGACTTCGATCTCTTCGGGTTGAACGCCCATATCAAATAGATTGTTAGTAAATACGGATGACAAAGTTTCATTGGTCCGCAGCTCATCATACGAGAACTCATAGTTCGACGTCTTGAGCGTGCAGCCGGTTTGGAGCGCAGCGCCTTCTGCACACCGCAGCACCTTCTGGACAAGTTCATTCGTATAAGTTCGGGTAGCGGAACGGATATAGAATTGTGCCACTGCATAATCCGGGATAATGTTAGGCGCCTTGCCGCCTTCGCTGATGATGCCGTGGATGCGTGCATCGGACTTTACCTGCTGGCGCAGCGCATTAATGGAATTAAACAGTTGAAGAACGGCGTCTAACGCGTTCACGCCTTCATAGGGTTGAGCGGCGGCGTGCGCGGAACGTCCTAAAAACTCGTACTGGATGGCGTCCATCGCCAGTGATTCGCCTGATTTCTCGAAAGTGTAGTAAGGATGCGCCATCAAGGCGATATCTACATCCTTAAACAGTCCGGCAGCTGCCATAGGCACTTTGGCGCCACTTGTTTCTTCAGCGGGTGTGCCATAGACGCGGATCGTCCCGCCGGTTTCGGCGATGACCGACTTCAGGCCGACGGCTGCGCCGATGCTCATCATGCAGATGAGGTGGTGGCCGCAGGCATGGCCTAGATCCGCCAAGGCGTCGTATTCGGCCAAGAAGGCGATGATCGGCCCCGGCTTTCCGGAATCGAAAGTTGCCAGAAAGGAGGTTGGAATATCCAAGATTCCGCGTTCAACATGGAATCCTTGGCTCTCCAGCTCTTCGGTTAAACGAGCGGATGCAAGGAATTCTTCATGACCCAATTCGGGGTTAGCTCCGATGAAGCTGGAAATCGCTTTGAATCTCTCGGCATGGAGATCAATCGTTTGTGCAATCGTAGATTTCATAGAGGATGCTCCTTTTATTGATCAGTACTTAACCTCATTGTAGTATAAAGGAAGGTGAACTACCACTTTTCTGGGCACTGAGGTACAATAAATGAACATATCCGAGATGATGAAGGAGAGAATGGCGATGATGAAATATGGCGCAGAACCCGTAGAGCACCGGTTTACGTTATCTTTCAAGGAAATGGAACCAAGAGGGCAGTGGCAGGATATTTACCTTGGCATTCATATGGAGAATGGGGAATCTTTCCCCGAGGACCTGCTTGCTCCGTCGGTTCTCGTTATTTGCAACCAAGAAGGAGACATTGTGCAGATCGTCTTACAAGATGAAGGCTGTGATTGCGAATACCAATTTACTTTGACGGAAAAGGCGCAGATCGAAAGCTTTGTCCAACCGATTGTGGCTTAGAAAAACTTCGCAATGCCTCCCGCAGGGACATGCCCAAAATGGGCGCATGCGCATACATTGGTAATATGTCAGTGTGTGAGGAGAGGATAGCGATGGAGAAGACGATCAATTATCTGGCATTCGGTGACTCGTTAACTGTCGGCTTTGGAGATCCGGCTGGTCTTGGCTTCGTTTCTTTGTACCGACAATGGGTGGAGCAGTTGTTAAATGTGCCTGTTACTTTGTATCATGCCGGTACAAACGGTGCGACAACTTCAGAACTTTTGGAAACGCTTGAATCGGAGCAAGAACTCCAACTGCATGTCAGGCAGGCGGATTTGATCACTATAACGGCTGGCGGTAACGATTTAATCCAAGCGGCTATCCCCTTCTTTTATGAAGATGATCCACAGTACCTTAAGTCTGCGCTGCAAATGTACGAAGCGAACTATCGGAAGCTGATTGAACGTATACAGGATTTGCGTCAAGAAGTATCGACACCATGTGTCATTGTATTAATAGGTCTATATAACCCTTTGCCGCAAGTACCGGATGCCGCTTACTGGGTGCAGCGTTTCAACTTGTTTTTGCGTAAGCTGGAGAAACCTAATATTTGTATAGTGCAGGTGTATGACGCTTTCGTGGGGAATGACAGCTGTTATTTGGCCGAGGATAACATTCACCCGAACGAGCAAGGGTATGAGGCACTCGCTCGTCAGGTGGAAAGCACAGTGCCGTTTGACCAGCTTCAGCAGCTGATCAGATGAAAGCTGGACTCAAACTTTCGGCATCACGTAACCGTAGATTGAAATGAAATGTGAAATGCTTCCGGCTAATACGAATGTATGCCAAATCGCATGATGATAAGGAACGCGCCGCCATAGGTAAAAGATAGTGCCGAAAGTGTAAAGGAGGCCGCCTGCAACAAGCCACACGATCCCGCCGTAAGGCAAATTCATATAAAGCGGTTTAAATGCGATTACGATCAGCCAGCCCATCAATATGTAGCAGATTGTCGATACGATCATGAAACGTTTGACATAAAAGATTTTAAGTACCATACCGATGAGTGCCAGCCCCCAGATGACGCCGAAGAAGGTCCAACCGAAAGGTCCTCTTAAGGTGACAAGCAAATACGGGGTATAGGTGCCGGCAATAAGTAAATAAATCGCGGAATGATCCAAGATTTCGAACAGATCTTTTAATTTCGGGTGCCGGACACTATGCAGCAAAGTGGAGCAGGAGTACAATGTAACCAGTGCAACGCCAAAAACACTGAAGCTGACAATGTGCCAAGCGTCACCGCGCAAGCTGGCCTGAACGATGAGCAGAATGAGAGCTGCGATGCTGAGCAGCACGCCGATGCCATGACTGATGGCATTGGCTCTTTCTTCGCGAACGGAGTAATCCATATAGTTAGCCTTCTTTCCATTTGATATAGATAGGACGATGAATCGATGTATTTACCTTCATTTCAATTACATAATCGCACTGCACTTGTCACAGGAGCGGGGAGAGGCATCGGCCGAGCTCTTGCGATCGGTCTAGCTGAAGCCGGCGCCGATGTTGCGCTCATAGCTCGCACAGCAGAAGATATTGATCAGGTTGCCGCTGAAATTCACGCGCTTGGACGCAAAGCTTATCCTTTCGTAGCAGATGTCACGAACAGGGATCAGATTGAACAATCGGTTCAGCGTTTGGTTCGTGAAACGGGCCGGATCGATATCCTTATCAATAATGCCGGCATGAACATTCGAAGCCAGGCACTGGCTGTCACGGATGAAGAATGGGATTGGATCATGCAGACAAATTTGAAATCCGCTTTTTTATGCTCACAAATAGTAGGCAGCCTGATGAAGGAGCAGGGATATGGAAGAATTATCAATATAGCTTCCGTTGCTGGACAGGTTGCCCTGAGAACCGGAGTTGTATACGCGGCAACGAAAGCTGCAATGATTCAAATGACCAAAGTGCTTGCTCTTGAATGGGGCAAATTTGGGATCAACGTCAATAGTATCGGTCCCTGGTATTTCAAAACCCCATTGACGGAAAAGCTGCTTGCCGACCCGGCTTATCTCGGGGAAATCGTAGCTCGCACGCCGCTTGCTCGTGTCGGTGAGCTCGAAGAACTGGTAGGACCCGCTGTATTTCTGGCTTCAGACGCAGCGAATTACATTACGGGACAGACCTTATTTGTCGATGGGGGCATGACCATCTACGGTTTCTAAGGGAGGCGCTTCCAATGTCAGCAGAGATCCGCGCGAATGAGCTTGTTATTTTGAAAACTATTGCAGAAACGCTGAACCAATCCAATGAATTGGAGTCGGTGCTTTCCCTAGTGTTAACCAAGCTCTTGGAACTGACGAATTTAAAAGCCGGTTGGATATTTCAAGTCAGTAAAGACCCCGAGCTGGGGCACTCCTGCTTATCTGCAGAAGGGATTCCACAGGCGCTCGCCCGCGATGAAATGGTGCCACTCAAGGCGAAATCGTGCTGGTGCATCGACCGGTTCCGGGATGGAAGACTGAAACATGCCATTAATATTTTAAGCTGCGAGCGATTGGAAGAAGAAATGCTGATCGCGATTGGAGATACGGAAGGCGTCAGCCATCATGCGACGATTCCGCTCTGGGCCGGGCAGTCGATGTTCGGTATTTTGAATGTGGCTTCTCCAGGGAAGAAGCATTTTAGCGAGGAGGAGCTTGCGCTGCTCCAATCGGTCGCTTTTCAGATCGGGACGGCGATAGAACGGACGATGCTGTATCGACAGCAGCAGAAGCGCGCCGTTTATTTTGCCAAGCTCGGGGAAATCACCAGGTCGCTAGGACGGCTGCTGGCGACTGAAAAAATAGCCGGAGAGTCTGTCCAACGATTTGGCGAAGCCTTTGATATCCCGCTGGTAACGGTATTCATTCAAGAGGGCGACAACTTATCGCCGCGAATGGAATTTATGGATGGCAAGGTATATTCGTGCTGCAGCTCGTATTCGATGCGCAGCCTAGGACCGATCGCCCAAGCTTATCGGCAGCAGGAGGTTATTCGGTTTGATAGACCGATTATGGATAATACCAACACCAAAACGAAGGTGCTTTATCCTGAAATCCGCTCCGGTGTTGCCGTTCCCATTATTTTACGGGATGAACCAATCGGCGTATTTTTCATTGGCAGCCCGCAGAAGCAGTACTTCGATGCGGTTGATGCTGAAGTCGCCAGAGCGTTTACCGATCATATTGCTCTCGCCTATGAGAATGCCAGAGTATATGAGCAGCGCCGGGATTTGGCGCGCAGCGAAGAGCGGAATCGGTTAGCAAGAGATTTGCACGATTCAGTCAGTCAAATGCTATTCTCGCTCAACCTGACTTCGCGGGGGCTGGAGAGCATGCTTGGCGAAACGGAGCCGCTTGTGAAGGAAGCGCTGACGGATATTCGGCAACTATCGCAAAATTCGCTCACGGAGATGCGTTCCCTTATCCTCCAGCTGCGGCCGGCCGGGTTAGAGCGCGGGCTGCTAACCGGTCTCGCGCAGTACGGGAGGCAAATCGGATTGACGATAACAACGCAAGTGGAAGGCGTAAGAGAGCTCCCGCGCATGGTGGAGGAGGCGTTGTGGCGCATCGGGCAAGAGGCGCTCAACAATGTGATTAAGCATGCGCGATCAAAGAACGCATTCATCAGCCTCTGTTCTACGCCGGATCACGTTTATTTTGAAATTAAAGACGATGGTGTCGGCTTTACCAAAGATCGGCGCATTCGACATGTAAAGTTTGGCATGCATACGATGCGGGAGCGGGCGGAAGCGCTTGGCGGTTCGTTCGTCGTTCAAAGCCATAAGGGAAAAGGGACATTGATTCAAATTGCTTTGCCTTTGTCCATTATGAAGAATGCATGAGAAAGGTGGAGAATCGATGTCTATTCGAGTGTTACTCGTTGATGATCATGCTGTAGTTCTAAGAGGACTGCAGTATTTTCTTGGCACTCAAGCTGGAATTGAATTGATCGGGGAAGCCGCGAACGGCGAGGAAGCACTGCAAAAAGTGAAGGAGCTCCGACCGGACGTCGTTGTTATGGACCTGATCATGCCTGTCATGAACGGCATCGAAGCGACGAAGCGGATGAAGCAGCTGTATCCGGACGTGAAGGTCATCGTGCTAACGACATTTTCCGATCAAGACCACGTGCTTCCGGCTATTCGGGCAGGAGCAAACGGCTACCTCCTCAAGGATGTTCAGCCTGAGGAGCTTGTGCTTGCGATTCGCGGCGCGCACTCGGGGCAAGCTCAGCTGCATCCGCGCATCACGGATCAGTTGATGGCTCATTTGGCAGCGCCAGCACCTGCCGTGGCAGGCGAATCCTGCATCGACAGCCTGACGGCGCGCGAGCGCGAAGTGCTTATGCTGCTCGCCGAAGGCAAGAGCAACAAGGAGATTGCCGCTCAGTGCCACATTACGGAGAAGACGGTTAAGACCCATGTGAGCCACTTGCTTAGCAAACTCGGGCTGTCTGACCGGACGCAGGCAGCCATATATGCTGTTAAGAAAGGGATAAGCACGTAATCCCTTTGGCCAGGTTGCACATTCAAGCAAAACCATCTACGACTTTGGTCGTACGACCTCAACACTGGTTCTTGTTAGACCATTTGCGTAGCGCCAACTCATTCATGACGCCGACGATGGGACTCCTTTTCAGTGCTAAGATAGTTCTATAAACAAGAACGATTAGCACGAAGGGGATGAATGACAATGTGGGAAAATCCTATTAATGTCGAACAATTTATAGAGTCCAGACAATGCGGTATGCTTAAAGACAGTTGGTATGTGAATTTCAAAAAATGGTTGAACCGAGCAAAATGAGGTTTGCTCAACTCTCCCTGCTATAGCAGTGGGGAGTTTTTATTTACCTTTAAACCAAAATCACATTGATTTTCATCTAATTTTAATGTTCCAGGTTTATACTGAATTTCATATTGCGCTTAACCATTGAGGAATAATCGGAGGGATATTCGTGTTTAAACAAAAAATGAAAAAAATCGTGCTTCTTACAGCGATAACCGGACTTATGGCTGCGTTCCCGTTGTCCGCTTTCGCTGCTACCAAATCAACAACCCCTCACAAAGTCGTACATACTTCCAAACCGGTTCACACGGTGCAATCCCAGAAAAAAAATCTGGAAAGTCAGCTTGCCAAAATCCAAAAATCGATCGAAAGTACGAAGAAATTACTGGAGCAAGCGAAGACATCGAAAAATCAAGCGAAAATAACCAAATATGAAAAAAGACTTAAAGCTTTCGAAGCGGCCGAGAAAAGGCTTCAAGCCAAGATCAAAGCGTTAAAATAAATGGTGCACGCACTCTCTTTATCATGCATATAAGGTGGAAAATATGTGAAAAAGAAAGAGCTTCTGATTGGAATATCGTGCATTGTTTTATTGGTGATGCTCGTTAGCTATGTGATCAGCTCGTATAAATGGATGCAGAGCGTCATTACCGACAACGGCGAAAGTTTGGATGGAAGCTTTGTTGTGATGCTGCTGGATGCGAACAACAAGCCCACCAAGTACTGGGTTCTGCAAAATGAGACGCTCGACTTATCGAAAGGACTCGTTTCATTCGATGAGCAAGACGGACAAGCGCTGCACCTGCATGGTAATGTCTTGATCAAAGAGTTTGATGATGACAAGCAGCTTGACGCCATAAAAAAGGACTATGGGTTAAAATAAGTCGCAACGAAATACATACAAGCCAAGTAGCGCATGTTGCCTATTTGGCTTTTTTTCTATAGGATTGAGCTTTTAGTCCTGATCAATTATACTAAACTAAATTCTAAGAGTGTGCCTATAGTAGATTCAGACAAGTTTGCAGCGACAAGGTGGGAGTCATGGTCATGTCTCGGATTCAAATTTTTACGGATAGCACGAACGATTTAAGCGATGAGTTGCGACAACTTCATCAGATTGAAGTCGTGCCTCTTTATGTAGTTTTTGATGGGGATTCATATAAAGACGGCGTCACCATAAAGCCGGACAGACTCTTCCAGAGAGTCGATCAAACGGGAAAGCTGCCCAAAACCGCTGCGCCGTCGCCGACGGATTTTGAACAAGCTTTTGCCCCTTATATAGCAGCTGGGGACGATATCGTCTATATTGGACTTTCGTCCGCTTTATCATCTACCATCCAAAATGCAACCATTGCAGCTTCTCAATTCGAGGAAGGCAGGATCACGGTTATCGACTCTAGAAATCTTTCCACCGGGATCGGACTGCTTGTGTTGAAAGCGGCGCAGGCGGCCAAGGTAGGGAAGAGTGCGCAAGAGATACGGGCATTGATTGAATCTCTAACCGCCAAAATTGAAGTGGAATTCGTCATCGATACGTTGGAGTATTTGCATAAAGGCGGGCGCTGCTCTAGCGTTCAAGCTTTTATCGGCAGTCTCTTGAAAATTCGTCCATTGGTTAAAGTGATTAACGGGGCCATGACGCCCACGGATAAAGTGAGAGGCAAGCGGGAGAAAGCGCTGGATCAGCTTTTGAACAACGCCTTAGCGCAAAAAGATCTTATGGACGAGGAATTTATGTTCATTACCCACGCCATGGCTTCTGAAGAAGCTAATTACCTGAAGAACAAGATCGAGCAGTCTACCAGCGTGAAAAAGGTATATATCACTGAAACCGGCTGCGTCATCTCCAGCCACTGCGGCCCCCGTACCGTAGGTATTATATTCGCCAAAAAATAAATAACGAGTGGAGCTTAAGCATGACGACAATCAAGATTATCACAGATGGCAGCAGCGATCTTCCGAAAAAACTGGCGGAGGAGCTGGATATCTCCATCGTTCCATTATCCGTACATTTTGGCGAGGAATGCATGCCTCCTCACATGGAGCTTTGCGATTTTTATGCGAAAATGAAAACAGAGAGCGAATTGCCGAAAACGTCAAGTCCGTCTCCTCTTCATTTTCTTGCGGCTTATCAGCAAGCACATGCGGGGCAAGATATTCTTGTCCTTTGTCTCTCCTCAGGGTTAAGCAGTACGTACAATCATGCGATGATGGCCAGAGATATGCTGCTTGACGATGGCTTCACAGGGAATATAGAAGTAATAGATTCCAAAACAGCTTCGCTAGGGTTAGGGGTACTCGTCTATAAGGCTGCTAAAATGGCAGAAAACGGGGTCTCGTTTGGTGAAATTGTGAACGGGCTTAGGCAATCCGTAAATACTTCGGGCACTTATTTTTTCTTGGACACATTAGAAAACGTTATCAAAGGCGGCAGGCTTGACCGGGTTCGGGGCGCTGTGGCTTCTGTGCTGGGCATTAAGCTGCTGATGAAAGCCAGCGATGAAGGTTCAATTGAAGTTATTGAGAAAATTCGCGGTACTCAGCAAGCTCTAAAGCGATTAATTGAGAAAATCGGCGAGACCCGCCATGATTACGATCGCGATGTAATCGCTGTCGCGCACAGCAACTGTGAGGAGCGGGCACGGGCCGTGCTAAACCAACTGCTTGAGAAATACCCGTTTCGTCATGTTCTGTTTTCGAACATGGGGACCGTTATCGGCACATATG
The DNA here is from genome assembly GCF_042676385.1 of Paenibacillus sp. GCM10027628. Classification (NCBI taxonomy): domain Bacteria; kingdom Bacillati; phylum Bacillota; class Bacilli; order Caryophanales; family Paenibacillaceae; genus Paenibacillus; species Paenibacillus sp. GCM10027628. The sequence goes on along the minus strand of NZ_JBHTHA010000036.1, from coordinate 134,419 downwards.
CTGGAGAGGGCGGCGTGCTGGTCGCTTATTGATGGTTCAAGCTTTCTTGCGGAAAGAGGTAAGGAGTGGTGAATGATGAGTCAAGTTAATCCCTTTAACCATCTGGTAAATTCGGAAGAAGAGTTAAGAGATTTGTTCGGATATCCGGGCAAGCTTGCGGGAAACAAAACGATCCTGAAGCTGGATGATCACTGCCGTAACTATATCGCGAAGTCTCCGTTTCTTGTCATAGCGACTTCGGATTCTCAAGGAAATTGCGATGCTTCGCCCCGTGGAGATGCACCTGGATTCGTAAAAGTACTTGATGACAAACACCTTGTAATTCCCGAGCGGCCAGGCAATCGGAAGTTCGACTCCTTACTTAACTTGCTTGAGAATCCAAGAATCGGGTTGCTATTCCTGATCCCTGGACTCGGCGAAACGCTCCGGATCAATGGCCGGGGCTGCGTTATCCGAGATCGAGCGATATTAGAGGAGATGGCGGTACTGGGTAAAGTGCCTATTGTCGGCATTGGCGTTGAAGTTGAAGCGTGCTATATCCACTGCGCCAAGGCGTTGAAGCGTTCGGGGCTTTGGCAACCGGACACTTGGCTAACCGACGAACATCTTCCTTCCATTCCGCATATGCTTGCAGCACATATTCAACTTCCGGATGAGGTCGTGACGCCGGAGGAAGTCGAGAAGTCGCTTCATGAGAGCTATACCAAACGATTGTATTAAAAAAGACACGCGCTAGTCTGATCTCGTCATCAGGCAAACGCGTGTCTTTCTTTTAGCGTGGATTCTCGGTCGTTACGATTTCGGTATCTGTGGTATCGATAAGCGGTGACCATTCACCTGCAGCGATCAACCAAAGCTCGTGTAAGGCGCGAGTGCAACCTACGTACAGCAGCTTGGCATCGATCAGAGTCGCTTCGTAATGTTGGGCGGTGACATCCATTAGCAGGACGGCATCGAACTCCAGCCCTTTGGTTAGATAGACGGGAAGTACGGAAATGCCGCCCCGATAGACCCGCTGCTTCGCTGTGATCAGGTTCGTGGAGACGCCGGCTTCCGTTAGTGCTTCATGCAGCTCTTGGGCTTGTTTCTCCGTCCGTGCAACAACGGCGATGGTACTGGAGCTGCCTTGCTGCAAGGATGCAAGGGCTTGCTTGAGAAGCGGCAAACGGCCTTTGGCATCGGTCTGCAGCACGCGAACTTTGTTCCCACTTCGGAATACAGGCACAGCCAGAAGGGGATGTTCAACGCCTCGTTTCAGTACAGAATTGGCGAATTGAATAATTTCCATCGTGGACCGATAGCTGCGTTCTAGCTCGAAGTAGCCCGTTTCATCTTCTTGAAACAAGCCGGAAAATTCCTTCCAGTCGACAATGCCTTGATAAGCGTGGATTCCTTGCGACAAATCCCCGAGTATCGTAAACGAACGATTGCGCGTATAAGTATCAAGAACGGCGACTTGGAACGGTGAAAAATCTTGGGCTTCGTCAATGACGACGTGGTCGAACATCCGATCCGACGAAATGCCGTTGAGCTGCGTATGGATATACAGAAGTGGAGCGAGATCTTCGAGCTGCACTTCTTTTTTCTTGAAGAGCTTAACAGAAGCTGTGACGATTGACTCCGGGATCTGTGCGAGCAGCTCAGAAGGCAAGCTTGCGGGACGTCCAGTGTCAGTGAACAGCATTTTGTAAAAGGTGAACGCCGTATGCTCCGGCCACCCTGTTAAATAAGTACGTAAGCGCTGTGACGATTTTTTCTTCAGCTCTTTCTTCCGGCTTTGCTCCCAGATCTTGTCGAGCTGCATTTCCATCCAGCGTTTGATCCGTGCGATGACGCGTTCGCGACGTTTCGCAAGCGGATAGTGTTTGTTTTCTACGAAAAACCATTCGCGTATCGTAGCAATCGGCAGCTTTGCGCCTTCCCAGGGGAGGAAGTCTGTAACGGGAACATAGGATTCCTCAAAACGCCTCAGGCAATCTTCCAAATACTGCTGAAAAGCAATGGAGCCTTTGAATCGACCTGGCGCATTATCATCAACGGACGGTCTCTTGCTGCCGACAGCAAACCAGGTTTGCAGCGTCAACGCAGGATCTGCAAGCTTTACCTCTTGATCCAGCATATCCAGTACCCAGTCGGTGAAGGTGCTCTGCTGAATGTTGCCGACCCCTAATTCAGGCAATACGCCGGAAATGTAGTCGAGAAACATGGAGTTAGGCGCAAAAATAATCATCCGCTCAGCGCGAATTTGCTCGCGATACTGATAGAGCAGGAACGCTAGACGATGGAGGGCGACGGTTGTTTTCCCGCTGCCTGCAACCCCTTGAATGATGAGTGCTGTATTTTTCGCTGCACGAATGATGCGATCCTGTTCGGCTTGGATGGTCGATACGATATCGCGCAGCTTATTATCTTTGTTCTCACCCAGCCGGTAGAGCAGAAATTCATCGCCGACTGCGAGGGAATCTTCGTCCCGATTGTAGGTGTCCACGACCCGCTGCAAAATTTGTTTGCGCACAACAAGGTTGCGCTTCAAATAAACGAGGCCGTCGATCAGGCCGTCCGGTGAATCGTAGGAAGCGACGTCAAGTCCGCCGGTGAACGAATAGAAGAGACTCGCCACGGGAGCCCGCCAGTCAATCACAAGCAGCCGCCCCGTGCGTTCGTCTTCGACGCCGGCTTTTCCTATGTAGAGCGGGGTTGCATTTGCGGTACCCGTCTCCTGAAAATCGAGTCGTCCGAAATAAGGTTCTTCCACGGCTTTGGTCAAGTTATGCCGACCTTGCTCGCGCGCGACTTCCAGCGCTTGTTCGGTCAGGTCGGGTCCGTAATAAACAGGTGTGGCCTGAAGGCGGTTTAGCTGTCGATCAATCTCTGCGCTCGTTTGTTCGAGCCTTTGCAATTCTTCTTGATAGGCACTTTGAGTCTTTGTGTCCAAGATCAGTTACCTCCTAAGAGAGTTTTTTGTGAATTCCATTTAGCATGTTCTGGAAATAAAACAGATAAACAATATATCACATCCGCAAGCAATAGGAAAGCTTCACTCACATGCGCTGAATGTTTGGGAGACGTTGGCAAATCATGCTATAATGGGCGAAGAGGACAATTATTCATATAAAGGAGAATGAGACCATGTCATTATACGATATTGAAGTGCAAAAGATCACGGGTGCAACCAAGTCGATGGCCGACTACCGAGGAAAAGTTCTGCTCATTGTGAACACTGCCAGCGCTTGCGGACTGACGCCTCATTACAGAGGGCTTCAAAGTTTGTATGAGCAATATCAGGACCGAGGACTAGTCGTGCTAGGGTTCCCTTGCAACCAGTTTGCCGGACAGGAGCCAGGCTCAAACGAAGACATACAAAGCTTTTGTGAGTTGAACTATAACGTAACATTCCCATTATTTGCGAAAATTGATGTGAAAGGCGAGCACGCTCATCCATTGTTTACATACCTTGTCAATCATACGCCTGAACCCTATCGGACGGGCGACATCGAATGGAATTTTGTCAAATTCCTGGTGGATGCAAATGGAAACATCGTGAAGCAATATAGTGCGAGCACACTTCCGGAAGATATTGCCCCCGATATTGAGGTGCTATTAGCTTAAAAAATAAAAATGTCTGTTGCATATCTAACAGGCACTCGCTATAATCAGAATAATCATTGAATTGAAGGAGACGAATCCTATGTATCGCTCAAGGTTCGTACAATTTCATTATTTTGAAAAGCGTTAGCACACACCTGTAACTGATCAGGGTGGGCTAGCGCACTTCGCGTTGGCCTCCCTGCGGGATAGCAAATCGCGCGGGACCAAGAGGTCCGGCGCGATTTTTATTTTAATCTCGTGCTCAAGGAGCGGAAGGGAATGGGTAAGATGCAAAACGTAAAAGGAACGAACGATTATTGGGGCGAGGAACAGACGCTGAGACAGAAGGTTGAAACGATGCTCAAGGAAATGTTTGAGCTTTATGATTTTGAAAGTATGGAAACACCGATTCTGAATGAAGAATCGCTTTTGGCTTCGAAATACGCAGGCGGCGAGGAGATTTTAAAGGAGATGTACCGGCTTCGCGATCAAGGCAAACGAAATTTGGCGCTGCGTTACGATCTCACGATTCCCTTTGCTAAAGTTGCGGCTTCTCAGCCCGCTTTACAACTGCCTTTCAAACGCTACGAGATTGGCAAAGTATTTCGGGATGGTCCGGTCAAAAGGGGACGGCTCAGGGAATTCACTCAGTGTGATGTCGATTGCATGGGGATCGCAGGTCCGGAGGGAGAAGCAGAATTGATGCACCTTGCGGCGGCAGCATTCGTGAAGTTAAATATACCGATTGTGATCCAATGGAATAACCGCAAGTTTCTGGCTGAATGGCTTGATAAAGTCGGGGTGCCGAATGACTTACAGCTATCGGTCATGCTCACTCTTGATAAATTAGCCAAGATTGGAGCGGACGGGGTCCAAAATGAGCTTGCTGCAAAAGGGCTGAGTGACTGGGTATGGACTCGAATTGCTACGCTGATCCACGAGGAAAAGCCAACTTTTGAACAAATGATCGAGATATTTGAGCTTGATCAAAGTTGTGGAGCTAGGGAAGTTCAGGAGCTGCAACTGCTTCTTTCCCAAACGGATCTTGGTGCGGTATGTAGATTTGATCCTTTTCTTTCAAGAGGATTGTCCTTCTATACAGGAACGGTTTATGAAATTATGGATGCCACCTGCGCTTATAGTTCCAGTCTTGGCGGAGGCGGAAGATATGATGCAATTGTCGGTCAACTCGTAGGCAGCGAGGATGTTGATGTTCCGGCGGTTGGTCTATCGTTCGGCTTGGAATCGATCATGGAGATGCTGCGGAACCGAGAGAGCCAAGGGAGCCGCACGCTTGCTGTTGTAGTACCGCTAGGCCAGGAAGCTGCTGGGGAAGCATTTCGCATGACAAGCGAGTTACGAGCTGCGGGAATTCGCGCCAGAATGGCCAGCGAGAAGCGAAAGCTGAAAAAACTGTTGGCTAGTGTCTCGGATCAAGGAACCCGATTCGTAATCCTTATCGGCTCGGACGAAATGGCATTAAACGCCGTGAGATTAAAGGATATGTACGAGCAAAGTGAAATCGTCATGCCGATGGATAAGGCTATTTACTATATTGAACGCATTTATCCTCCGGCCAATTTCACCTGAGTGGTTGCATGTTAAACATTACCAGCTAAATATGGTACTATGAAAGAAGTACTGGAGAAAAGAGCAGGTGAAAAACGTATGGCAACACGATTCGGCTTTATTTATGCGCATCCTGACGATGAAACATTTCTAAGCGCGTGTCTCATCCGACAGCTTGCTGATCAAGGGCAAAGTCCTTCGCTCCTAATAGCTACTCGAGGCGAAGCAGGGAGATTAGGGACCGAACGAGCAGCGAACAAAGAGGAGCTGGCGGCGCTCAGGGAGCAGGAAATGACGGAAGCAGCAAGCATTCTGGGGATATCTGTCGTCGAATTCTTAGGCTGGCCAGATGGACAGCTCGGACATATTTCTTTCGATGAACTGGTAGATGGCGTTATTTCTTTCATACAACGTCACGAGTTGAACGTTATCTTCTCGTTTGCAGAGGATGGCGGGAACGGTCATCCCGACCATGTAGCCATTTCCAAGGCGACGACAGCGGCGGTACTTAGCGGGAAATGTCCTACGGTGAAGAAGTTATACTATGCGGCAAGCGCTACTCTGCGCAGCGCGGGTCATGTACCATCGATTAGGATCGATACCGAATCGGGTTGGGATGTGAAAGCTGCTGCATTACGCGCGCACGCCTCTCAACATGTGGCTATTGCCAAGTACTTCGGTGACCTCCATACATTCCCGGAAGAGCGCAGATACGAGGCCTTCGTTCTTGGCTGGCGTGATGGCATTCTGTGGCCTTCCGAGAATCAGGCTTCGATCAAAGAAGGATTTCTGGCAGAAGATGTATAATTAGTTATAAGGCAGGTGTATACATGGCTTTATTTGCAAAAATAGAGGCTGTTCTGATCGCGGACGATCCTTCAACTTTCGTGACCAGAGCATTGGAAAAGGTAGATTTACGCTTTGGCGGTATTGAAGGTGATCGTCATTTCGGCGTTACTGCGAAGGCGGACTCCCGTCAGCCCATGTACCCAAAAGGTACCGAGATTATGAATCGTCGTCAACTCAGTATTGTATCAGTGGAGGAGCTTCGCGGCATTGCCGAACGTTTAGGCGTAGATGAAATCAGACCCGAGTGGTTGGGTGCCAATATCGTCGTCAGCGGCATTCCGGAGCTAACCAAGCTTCCGATGGGTATCCGTATGGTATTACCCAGCGGTGGCGGGCTTGTCTGTGAAGGGGAAAATGAGCCGTGCACAGGGCCAGGCAAACAAATTGCGAATCATTATGGAGATAAGGATTTAACGCATCGATTTGTCAAACTCGCTCAGAAGATGAGAGGAATCGTCGCTTACGTTGAGCGTCCGGGTGAACTGAAAGTTGGAGATCAGGTTGAAATTCAAATTTGATTTTTAACACCCCCACAAAACATGTACTTCATTTCGAATTTTATGGATGATAAGGATTTAGCATAAATGGAAGGTGTGGCGGCATGTCAATTTGCAATTGCGAACAATGTGGACAAGTAATCATAACCAACTACGAGAAGCGTTGTAAATCGTGTTCCCAGCTTTTACTTATGGATACGCGCAAAGTTAAGGATTTCGTTCGAACCAACCCGCGAGCCACCATGTTGGAGGTATACCACCAAACGGGCGTCTCGCTGCAAACGATTAAAGAATTATTAAGAGCCTGATTATAAAAAGTCCCTGTTTCGTTGCCGGAAGAGCAACCAGACAGGGACTTTTGATGTTAATCATTCGGCTAAGCGTTTACGCCATGTTTAGCAAACACATTCAGAAGCAGCTCGTCCTTGGCGGGATCTTGGAAATCCCATGCTGTTGCGAACCTCACCTGGTGAGAGACGCCCACAATTTCATACTTTTGAACCAGGTGTTGGCGAGCGGAGCCGATGATCAGGGAGTGCAGCCTTAATTGTTTCTTCTGACCCAAAGTGCTCAGCTTCTGCAGCACCCCCGATGAAATTTGTCCGACACCGTCAGTGACCATGACAAAGTCGGCATCGTGGAACTGTGGCTGGTGCTGGACAATCTCCATCCCGCGCGCTAGCGGAGCGTCGAAGTTCGTGCCGCCGCCAAAAGCAAGCTGTGCAAAGGCATAGAAGCGATCCCAATCAGGCCGCTTATGGTAGAGTGCGTGCTCGACAATCTCGCCCTTAGCTCCAAACAACAGCAAAACAAAGTCGCGGCGCTCAAGCAAGGTGAAGGAAGCGAAGGTTGCTGTGAACAATTGTGCCAGCTTTAGCTTACTTCCTTTCATCGAGTGCGACGTATCAAGCATGCAGATGACAGGACCTTTTTGTGGCTCATCGAGAGAGCCGGTGTAATTATAGGTCATGAGCTTATTTTCCATCCACTTAACGAGAAAATAAGGCTCAAAGTCCTCATCGGCCAGCAAGCTGGCTTCGCTGGGCAGGAGGTGGGCGATGTCGCCGGATTGGCGCAAATCATCGTAGGCTTCCGGGATGTAAGGCGAGCGCAGCTTCTTGCGCTTTACCCGGAGATGATGGAGATTGCGCCCCACCTCCTGCAGGAAGGCGACCAGATCCTTGCTGCTCTTCAGCTTCTCGATCCACTGCATGTAGTGCTCGAACGTCTGCCGGCGCAGCTTGCCCAGCTCGCTGCCCCAGCGACGGTTCGCCAGGCGCTGGCTTGCCTGCACCAGCTCGTGCACATTGAAGCTGTCCGCCTCTTCGAGCGACAGCGTTTCCTTCAAAGACCGGCCAAGCCAGTCGCCAAGCTCGTCCTCGATCTCCTTCATGGCCGCAAGCTCTCGCGCGGCCATCCGATCCATCTGCCGCTCGCGGGAACCTAGTTCCTCTTCGGCCTTGCGCAGCTTCGCTTTCAGCTTGTCGCGCTTCATGAACTCCGTGCGCATCTCTTCTTGCAGCTCCAGGATGCGCTGCTTGAGCGCACGTATCTCTTCGGCGACGAGAGGACGGGAGTCGATCGCCTCTTGCTTGTCTTCAACGGTACGCTTGCCTTGTTGGAGCGTATAACCGACAAGCCGAAGCTTCTCGATCTGCTTGTCCGTCAGCCGCTCGCTCACTTTAGCTTCTTCTTGACCGGTATGCTGCTGCTTATCTTTCATGCCCACACCGAGCTGCTGCTGCTCCTTGTGTCTGCGCTTGACCTCTTTCTCATAGGATTCGGTCAGCCACATGAGCGCTTTAAGCGCGGTTTTGAAGGATGCATTCACTTGACCGACGGTTCGGGGATGGATGGACACGTAAAAGTATTGCTTGCGCAGTGTGATGACCAGCCAGCGGTGAAACGGCGTTTCTTCCACGGTGCCGTCGATGTCCGGCTTCGTTAAATAAAAGCACATGAAAAAGTCGGCAAACAGCTCCAGGTTAAACCAAGGAGCCTGCCGCACCGCTTCGCGCATCCATTCCTGAGCGACGCGGGAGGAGTGAACATAGCCGTCAAAGACATAACGGTCGACTCGGGTACAGCGTATAATCATGGCTCTATCCTCTTATAACGTATAATCATACACGATACCTGGTATTTCCCGGTCAAACAATGTGCGGTACAAGCCTTGGACGGATTGCAAGATGCGCTCGCCTTGAATTCGCAGATGCGTGAATTTTACGGCATACTGCTCAGGATATTGAAGAAAGACGGACTGAGAGGCGATCCATTCGGGTAGTTTGTTTTCCTTTTCTTGCCAGGAGATGAGTCTTCCGCGTAAGCTTCTCGCGGTTTCTTCCAATTCGGCGCGGCATTCCTCTAACGCTGCTTTCAACCTCTCGGCGGCGTCTTTGCTGAGCGCGCCACCGACTTCTTTTTTAAATTGAAAGGCATGGAGTTCATCTTCTTTATCGAGCCACTTGCGTACTGTCTGATTATAATGCTGTAGCGGAAGTTCTTGCTCCATTTCCTTTTTCAACATCTCTTGGAAGAGATCGTGAAACACTTCTTTCAACTCGACTAAATCCTCTGGGAAATCCCAAAGCATATGCGGTGTCAAAATAGTGTCCCATACGTTAACGATGCCGCGGCCATGGATCGCGGCGGATATTTTCCATGTGTGGCCGATTTTGTTCCAGCGGCGGTCGGAGAGCACATACTCTTTTTCCTCTAAAGCGGTTTTCAACTGAAACATCATGTATATGATTGGCTCCGGCAAGGTGACATCTGCTGCTTGAGCTTTGATTTGCTTAACCAAATCCGTGGACAATAAAGTCGGAATCGATGAGGTGGGTGCACCGAACATCAGTTCGAAGCTCGCGATTTGTTTCACGTATTCGACTTCATATCGGAACAAGAAGCGGTCATATAGGGCAGATAACTGTTCATTATCTTCCGGCAGCTCGTTCGAAGCCGCCATTAAGAAGAGCAGCGGGGTCATCTGTTTATTCCGGCCATTAAAGAAGACGCGTTCATTCAAGACCGAGAGCAGCGAGTTGAGAATGGCGCTATTTGCTTTGAAAATTTCGTCCAGGAATGCAAAGCGTGCGCTGGGCAAATAGCCGTCCGTCAGCCGGACATATTCATCCTGCTTCAGTTTTTGCAGCGAAACCGGTCCGAACAGCTCGTCGGGCGTTGTGAAACGCGTTAACAAGTAGTCGAAAAATGGTTCATTCCCGAACAATTGAGCGGCTGCCCGTGCCAGCTGGGATTTGGCTGAGCCGGGAGGACCGACCAGCAGGACATTTTCGCCGCTCATTAGAGCTAATAGCAGGACGCGAATGAGTTCTTCGCGTTCCATGAACCGTTTTTCCAGATGTCCCATCGCTTCTCTTAATTTATTTTGCACGACGATTGGTTCTTTCATTTGGCTGATCCCCCAGTACAAGGTCTAGTTTGTAAGTTTCATTGTACCAAACTGCCGGGCAAACATCGAATATGATACAATATGTCCAAAACTGTAAGCTGGAGATGTGATGTATATGCGCATTGGAATCATTTCGGATACCCATTTATCCGACCGGGTCGAGAAGCTGCCTGACGCCTTGGTCCAGGGTTTGCAAGGAGTTGAGCTCATTCTGCACGCAGGCGATTGGACTAGCCCTCGCGTTATAGAACTTGTAGAGCAAATCGCGCCATGTGAAGGGGTGGCGGGGAATAATGATGGACCCGACATCGTGGGCCGATTCGGACATAAGAAGCTGCTTTCGCTAGGCGGATTTAGGATCGGACTCATCCATGGCGACGGCTACCGGAAGACGACAGAAGAAAGAGCCCGAGAAGCGTTCCTGACGCAGCGGCCGGATATCGTTATTTTCGGGCACTCGCATATTCCTTTTCAACATACAATTGACGGCATATTCATGTTTAATCCAGGCTCGCCAACCGACAAAAGAAGGCAGCCGCGCTACTCATACGGCATCATTGAATTAAGTGAGACTATTGATGCTCAGATTTACTTCTACGATAGCAAGCTGTGAGACATACACCACCGTCGGTTCTGCAATTATCAATTAACCGCCGGAGACAGCTTGAAAAACAATGAGCTGATCTCCGGGCTGAAGAACATGGTCGAAATGATCCAGCCAAGCCAAATTCGTATCGTTATAATATAGCAGAACGTGCTTTCTGATTTGTCCGGCCTCTGTAAATAAATGAACTCGCAGCATGGGATATATTACGAATAATTCATCCATTGCATCTTGCAGGGTATGCGCTTCCAAATCAAATGTAACGTTCCCTCCCGTACAATCCCGAAGCAGGGAGGGGACGCTGACTGTAATTCGCATACTAGTCCTCCACGATCCACGGCTTCACGGTCAGGATACGTGAGAATTGACCAGGAAGACGATTCCAGCTTTCGCCGCGATCCAATGAACAGAACACTTCGCCTGAGGTTGTACCGAAGTATAGTCCATATGGTTCCAAGGAATCGACGGACATGGCGTCGCGCAATACGCTGACGTGGCGTTCTTCTTCAGGCAGCACGTCGCCGATTGGTTTCCAGCTTTGTTCGCCTCTTGCCATTCTGTAGACAAGCAGTTTGCCGTCGCGCATGGAACGCTGCTCGCTGCTCTCAAGAGGAACTAGGAACAAGTCGCCATTGGGTGAGACAGCGATTGGGAATCCGAATGGCGCATCGCCCTCGCGAAGCGTCAATCCTTCCTCTATGGAGTTCCAGGTATCTCCGCCGTCGGTTGATTTGAAAACGCCGCGATGCTCCTGCATATACAAGATATCGGAGTTGGTAGGGTCGAGCACCATTTTATGCACACAATACCCGACTTCCGGACTTGGCTGTCCGGTAGGTACCCTGTTTAAGCCTTTATTGCAGGTATGCCAGCTTTGACCGCCGTCCAGCGTACGGAAAACCCCGACTGCCGATATGCCAACCCACATCCGATGTGAGTTATTCGGATCGATCAGAATCGTATGGAGGCACATGCCGCCAGCTCCAGGAAACCATTCCGGACGGGTGGGATGGCTCGTCAAACCGTTCATTTCTTTCCAGGTCTGACCATTGTCCCGGCTGACGAATATGCCAGCTTCTTCGCTACCGGCGAAGAGGGTGCCTGGCTCCGATTCGGCACCAGGCGCTAATTGCCAGATACGGTTTAACTTAAATCCGCTTTCTTCGCTATACCGCGGACCTTCCGCGATTTGCTCCCACGTTTCTCCTTCATTCCTGGATATCCGAATGGTTGCTCCATAAGCGGCATGCGAGGTTCCGGCATAGAGCAGATTTCCGGATCGGCTATCCCCAAGTACACTATATGCTTCCCAACCTGGTAAATAAGGTCCTTGCAGCGACCAGTCCTGTCTTTCCACCGTTGAAGAGTAAATAAAGATTCCTTTATTTGTGCCGATAAGCAGTCGAACGCGCTTTGCCATCATAGCCCTCCTTATGAAAAGTCTATACCATTAATTCGACGTATGGGAAAAAATACCTTTCAGTGTTCGGCTGAGTCCATTCATTTTTGAAAGAGGAATTTTGCATTTCAAAAGCGAATAGAAGATAGTTGAGCATGAAAGAATACAGCAAAATTCGACATGAGGTATGTTTGTGAAAACTTTAGTAATCGCTGAAAAACCCGATATGGGCCGCAATATTGCGTCCGCCATCGAACCCAAAGCCGTCAATAAACGTTCCTATCTGGAAGGTGAATCCTACATCATCACTTGGGCGATCGGTCATTTGATCGAACTGGCTGAGCCTGATCAATACGATGTTAAATATAAAAAATGGAGCATCGATCATCTGCCGATTATTCCTGATGCGTTTAAGCTTGTTCCCAATCCGCGCACCTATGATCAGTTGAAAGTCATCGCGGAGCTCGCCAAAAAATGCGACAAGCTCGTTAATGCTTGCGACGCCGGGCGAGAAGGACAGCATATCTTTTCGTTGATTCAAAGACATCTTGGACTGCAGCATCCGGTCAAACGGCTTTGGATTTCCGATTTAACCTCGGAGACGATCCGTACCGGATTTGAAACGATGAAAGACGGCGTTGAATACGAAAATTTGACGCGTGCAGCCAGATCGCGCAGTGAAGCGGACTGGCTTATCGGAATGAACGGCTCGCGCGCTTTTACAACCAAGCACAATGTGCTTCTGTCCGTAGGACGGGTACAAACTCCAGTGCTTGCGCTTATTTATGACCGCCAGAAGCAGATTGAAGCTTTCTCTTCCTTGAAGTTTTTCGAGCTGGAAGGTTACTTCACCCAAGGCGACACGACCTATAAGGGGATGTGGCAGGGAGAACGTATGACCGACCGGGAGAAGGTCGAGGCGCTGGCCGCCAAAGTAAAAGGGAAGCCGGCGCGGATTGTTTCCTATGAAGTGAAGGATACGAAAGAGTATCCGTTCAAGCTTTATGATTTGACGCTGCTGCAGCGGGAAGCGAATGGAAAATTCGGTTTTTCCGCCAAAAAGACGCTGGATACAGCGCAAGCACTCTATGAAAAGCATAAAGTTATTTCATATCCAAGGACCAATTCCAACTATGTAACTGAGCAAAATATACCGGAAATGCACAGATCGCTTTCGGCTCTGCAAGGAACGGCCTACAACGAGCTTGTACAAGGAGCCAACCGCAATCTGGTGCATAAAAATAATAAATCCATTTGCAACCCGAGTAAGGTCGAAGATCACCATGCCATTCTTCCGACGAACCGTAAAGCGACCGGGCTCACACCGGATGAACAGAAATTGTATGATTTGATCGTTAGACGCTTCTTATCGCAGTTTTATCCGCCGGCGGAATACAAAATGCATACGGTCATGACGGAAGCCGAGCAGGAAATGTTTAAAACGACAGTTAAAGAGCTGCTGCAACTAGGGTGGAAAATCATTTACGCCGATCAGAAAAAAGAAAAGCCCAAAAGCGCTAAAGGCAAAGACAAGGAAGAAGAGGAGGAAGAAGAAGTAGAAGTGAACGAACCCTTCTCTGTGGATCCGCAAAGCGGCGTCATTTGCAGCGATGCGGTCGTCAAGGAAAAGGATACGCAGCCGCCTAAGCATTTCACGGAAGGTACGCTGCTCAAAGCCATGGAAAGCGCAGGCAAGCAGATTGAGGACGAGGAGCTGCGCGATGCGATGAAGGACTCCGGTCTTGGTACCCCGGCGACCCGTGCGGCCACGATCGAACGATTGAAAAAGGTCGGTTATGTGGATATGCAGGGCAAGAAAATCGTCCTCACACAGAAAGGGCGCATGGCTGTTGAATTGATACGCGGCGCAGGCATCGAGCTTCTAACCTCACCGGAAATGACGGGACAATGGGAGCGGAGACTGAACGAAATCTCCAGAGGCGCGGCATCGGACGAGCAGTTTATGCAGAATGTCAAAAAATTCGCCACGCTGATCGTGAATAAAGTGCGCGTGCAGCCCAGAGCTTCGAAGACGGCTTTCGAAGGAGAAACGCCGGCGGCTCAAGGCGGAAAACGCGGGTCGGGTAAATCAAGTGCTGCCTCAACAGCACGGAAAAAGCCGGTTGAAGAGACCGCAGGAACCGGCGCAACGGATTCTAGCCGAAAAACACAAGCTGCTGCCAAACAGCCTGCTAGCTCACCAAGCCACCTAGCAACGTGCCCGCGTCCCGGCTGCGGAGGAACTCTGTTCATGGGACGTAAAGGTTATGGCTGCTCGCATTATAAGGAAGGCTGTAAGTTCGTAATCTGGAAAGAAAGCTTCGGACGAAGTCTGACGGATACACAAATTCAAGCGCTTGTTCAAAAAGGGAAAACAGCCAAGCTCAAGCTGGTACTGGCCGACGGTACATCGGTAGACGGGCGCATAGTCCTTAAAGATCCTAACACCGGGGAACTTGGAACGGAGATAGAGTAACACTAAAGGGAGAGGCATATGCATATTTTTAAGAATGATTGGTCCGCCTTGTTAGAAGCGGAGCTTGAAAAGCCATATTACATGGAGCTGCAACAATTTCTTGCGGATGAATATCAGGCCAACGTTATTTATCCCCAAAAGGATGATATTTTTAACGCGCTTCATTTGACTGGTTATGCCGATACCAAGGTGGTTATTTTGGGACAGGACCCATATCACGGAAGAGGCCAAGCCCATGGCCTCAGCTTTTCCGTCAAGCCGGGCATCCCCACACCGCCATCCTTGCAAAATATGTATAAAGAACTGCACACGGATTTAGGCTGCTACATCCCTAATAACGGGTACCTTGTCAAATGGGCGGAACAGGGTGTTCTCATGCTGAATACCGTGCTTACGGTGCGCGAGGATACGCCGAATTCCCATAAAGATAAAGGCTGGGAGCGCTTTACAGATGCTATCATTCAAACGTTAAGCGAAAGAGAGCAGCCGATCGTTTTTCTGTTATGGGGCAGCCATGCACAAGCCAAACAAAAACGAATCGATACGGACAAACATCGGATCATCAAATCGCCACATCCGAGTCCGCTGTCGGCTTATCGCGGATTTTTTGGAAGCAAGCCATTTTCAAGAGCCAATAAGTATCTTCGTGAGCTTGGCAGCTCTGAAATTGATTGGCAGATTCCGAACATATAAAGCGTGTAAAAATTTTCACTTTTTACTTCAAAAAAATCCCGCATTTTTCGTTACTCTCATATTTCCAACCTACTCAACTTATTGTAAAGTAAATATGTACCAATGGTTAAATTTATTTGACCGTTATCATAAGGAGGCGTAACACATGAAATTCCAAGACTTTGTTTATGAGAGACCTGGCTTTACCGCTTTCGAAAAGCAATTTAACAGTCTGCTTGAACGTTTTGAGCAAGCAAGCTCTTTCTCGGAGCAGGATAAGGCGATGGAAGCGATCGTCAGCTTGCGTGGCGAGCACGAGTCGATGGAAGCGATTGCACGAATTCGGCATACGATTGATACGACAGATGAATTTTATAAGGCGGAGCAGGAGTTTCTCGATGAAATTGAACCCCTCTATCAAGGGTTGATTACGAATTATTATCGTGCACTGGTCCATTCTACTTACCGCAGCGAGCTCGAAGCCAAATGGGGCAAACAACTGTTCACGATTGCGGAGCTTTCCTTGAAAACGTTTGCACCTGAAATTGTCGAAGATTTGGTACAGGAAAATAAGCTGGCTAGCGAATATTCCAAGCTGCTTGCTTCGGCCAAATTGATGTTTGAGGGCGAAGAACGCAATCTGTCGCAATTAGTGCCTTTTCAGTTATCGACGGACCGATCTGTGCGCAAAGATGCGAATGATATAAAATATAAATTCTTCGAGGAAAATGAAGCGAAGCTGGATGAGCTCTACGACAAACTGGTGAAAATTCGCACTGAAATAGCCCGAAAGCTTGGCTTTAACAACTTTGTAGAACTAGCTTATATTCGTTTGAATCGCTCTGACTATGATGCTAAAGGCGTAGAAGCATTTCGTAAGCAGGTGCTGGAACATATCGTGCCTGCCGCAACAAAGCTGAAGGAGCGTCAAAGATCCAGAATCGGCGTAGATGCTCTACACTATTATGATGATAAATATGGCTTCGCGACGGGAAATGCCGAACCTAAGGGCGATGCAGAGTGGATTGTAGAACAAGCCCGCAAGATGTATGCAGAGCTTTCTCCCGAAACGAACGAGTTTTATACGTTTATGACTGAGAATGGTTTAATGGATCTTGTCGCGAAGAAAGGCAAGCGAGTAGGCGGATATTGCTCCTATATAAGTAAATATAAAGCGCCGTTCATCTTTTCCAACTTCAATGGAACGTCAGGGGATATCGATGTTTTGACCCATGAAGTGGGCCATGCGTTCCAAGGCTACAGCAGTCGTGAATACCAAGTGCCTGAATACATATTCCCAACGCTGGAAGCTTGTGAAATTCATTCGATGAGTATGGAATTTCTTGTATGGCCGTGGATGGAGTTATTTTTTGAAGAAGAAACCGACAAGTATAAATTCAAACATCTAAGCGAATCGCTGTTGTTCATTCCTTATGGCGTTGGGGTCGATGAATTTCAACACAGAGTTTATGAACAGCCGGAGCTGACTCCAACTGAGCGCAAGCAAGTATGGCGCGAGATTGAGCGTAAATATTTGCCGCATCGCGTATACGATGACCAGGCGTATCTGGAAAGAGGGGGCTTCTGGCAGCAACAGCCGCATATTTTCAAAAGCCCGTTCTATTACATCGACTATACGCTTGCTCAGGTTTGTGCGTTGCAATTCTGGAAACGGGCTAACGAGCATCCGGAGCAAGCTTGGCAGGATTACCTGCGACTGTGCAAGAAGGGCGGAAGTCAATCATTTACGGAGCTGGTTGGCGTTGCTGATCTCATTTCTCCATTCAAGGAAGGCTGCGTCGCTTCCGTAATCGGACATATCGAAGCATGGCTCGATCAGGTGGATGATACCAAACTTTAAATGATCGGTTGTACATGGACGATTTCCAGTCCACTCTCGCATGGCTTCCCTGTTTCATAGGAACGGTTCCCAAGAACGTCTTGCAGCGCTTCTAAATGAGAGGGGAGACCGTTTTGCAGTGCTTCTATTGCAGCCTGCAGGACGGTTTGTCCGTCTTCGATGGCAATATCCCATAAGTCCCATACGCTGAACGTGTAAGTTTCTTCTAATGATGTGGGACAGTTCCATACCTCCTTGGCTTCGTTCATATAATCGAGCGGAGCCGGTTTTTTAGTATAGACAAGAGGTGCGATCTGACCGAGGGTCAACACGCGTTTGAATCCTTTCGGATCATGAAATAAACGCTGCGCGCGGATCATATCACGATAAGCATCATTCCAATCATTTTCTGTCAAACTTGCAGCAATATCGGGGTAATGAAGAGAAGCTGCATGCGCGAGAGCGGGTACGATGCCAAGCGGAAATGCATCACCAACGTAAATTTCTTTCCATACCGGTGTTTTCCATGTTTGAAGTCCCCGTTTCTGCTTAACGATGATGGTGTCCATAATAATTTCAAAGCGTTGGTGGTTCCATTTTTTAAAGCCTGATTTGTAAAAGACGTAGGGGTGCATATTTCGATCCAAAATGTGATGGGTTAGGAAGCCAAGCACATACATGACTGCCGGATTGTACAAGCCTCTTCCCTGTACTTGACCTATAAGTTCAAGCAAAAAAGGACCGCAAGCATCGGTATGCATGCGACTGCCAAGCTGATTAAGCCGCTTATCCTTCTGCCAAGGCAGAAAGTTATGATAAAACAAAAAATCAGGTCCTTGACAGCCCAACGAGAAAACTTGACGCAACTGTTTATCATTCAGAACGTGTTGATGCCCCATCTGAGTCAGCAGCTCTTGACCGAAGATGAGGTGTGTCCATATATTAGGCATAGCCGTCACTCCTTAGCATAAACTTCGTGTTTTGAGAGAAAAAGAGGCTTCGTCAGCCCGTTACATTCTACCACAAACTTCGACAATGAGGGCACATTTCGTGCATAATTTCTAATCCAACTGTTCCTAAGGCAGGAATAATATGCTAATCGTCGAATTCAACAAACGGTGATGGAAACCATCAAATGTTTTTGAAGATGGGAGATAGGGAACAATGATGAATAAGCCGCTGTACTGGAAGAAAGGTGAATATCCAGACCATATTCAGAAGCTCATTACGGATATGGAGCCGAGTTTTGGCGCGGCCTTCGATTTCGCTGCGATCGGGATGGCATTGATTTCACCAAATGGCTTCTGGATAAAAATGAATAATTATTTTAGCGCCCTTACAGGATATTCCAGCCAAGAGCTGCTATATACCGAAATTCATCGCATTTCTTTGCTGGAAGACCATGAGAAACAGTTTGCGCTTATGGAACAATTGCTCTCTGGTAAATTAGGTTCCTTTCAACTTGAAACAAGATTCAATCATAAGTCGGGCAAGGCTGTATGGGTTGAATGCAGCATGTCTCTTGTCCGTGATGTGACAGGTGTTCCTTTGTACTTCGTTGCTCATTACAGGGACATCTCACGAGGAACGGACATGGAACGCAAGCTGGCCGAAAGCGAGCAGCGGTACAAGTCTCTGATCGAGCATAACCCCGCAGGCATCCTGACCTGTGATTTAAACGGTGTGGTCAAAAGCATTAATCCTGCCATGGAAAGGATTCTTGGTTTCATGGAAATGGAGATGGTCGGCCATTCCATCCAACGCTTTTGGGGGAACAAGACGAGCGGTGGGGCGTCGTCAGCCCATAGCCTTATCTTTCAAGAAGCGGATAATTATATGCTTAGCGTAAGACATAAAAATGGCGATACCATCATTCTCGGGCTTAAAAATGTGCCCATCATTGTGAATGACATTATGGAAGGCATGTATATCATTGCCAGAGACATTACCCAGCATAACAAAGATCGAGAACAGCTGCGAATCGCTCAGCAGGACCTTCATGATACGGTTCGAAGACAGCAAGGCATGACGATGAAGTTTAGACAGATGAGGGGGAAATTTATACACACGCTGTGCGATGGGGAACTGCTATATCGGCTCGGGTACAAACCATCTCACATTATTGGCAATGGGTTATATGAAATTTGGCCGTTTTACATGGCGGCAAATATTGAAAAGTATTACCGAAGAGCTTGGAACGGTGAAGAAAATGTGATCTATGAAGCAACATTCCGCGGAATTACCTATTTAACTTCCTTGCGGCCGATTCTTGAACAAGGCAAAGTGATTGAAGTAATCGGTTCCTGCGTGGATATTACAGAACGTAAACAAATGGAAACGGAGCTCAGGGAAACCAAAGAGCTGCTGGAATCTTTTATCAATAATACAACCGATGCGATCTGTGTGCTCGATCTGAGGGCGAGAGTTATTTCGGTGAATGCCGCATACGAGCACGTATTCGGGTGGAAGCAGGAAGAGTTGAAGGATCAGCGATTGCCTATATACCCGGATTTCATGGAAGAGCAACGCAAAGAAATCTACGATATGCTGAGGGCCGGGAAGCAAATCTCAGGCCTTGAGACCGTGCGGCAGCGTAAAGACGGCCAACTGGTTCACGTGAGCTTGACCAAGACGCCGATCAAGAACGAAAAAGGCGACATCATCGGTTTCGCGGGTATTGCGCGGGATATTACAGAGCGCAAACGCACGGAGGAGCTGCTGCGCAAATCCGACAAGCTCTCGGTGGCCGGCCAATTGGCGGCTGGGCTCGCGCATGAAATCCGCAACCCGCTTACCTCGTTGCGCGGCTTTCTTCAGCTGCTGCAGAGCGATATGAAGGGTAAGCAGCATTATTTTGACATTATGCTCTCGGAGCTTGATCGCATTAATTTCATTGTTAGTGAATTCCTCGTTATTGCAAAACCGGAAGCGATTCACTATAAACGGAGTAATCTGAGAGACATTTTGCAGACGGTAATGGCTCTACTTGAAACTCAAGCCGTCCTTTGCAACGCGGAACTCCTTCTGGAATTTGAGACGGACCTCCCGGAAATTGTTTGTTCGGAAATGCATTTGAAACAGTTGTTTATTAATTTGGTTAAAAATGCGATTGAAGCGATTCCCAAGGATGGACACATTCGGATTACGGTCGCGATGCATGGGAATGATCATATTCTCGTTCGCACAACGGATAACGGCTGCGGCATTCCGGAGGAGAGATTGAAACAGTTGGGAGAACCATTCTATACGACAAAGGAGAAAGGGACCGGGCTCGGTCTGATGATGTGTTTCAAGATTGTGGAAGCCCATAAGGGGACGATGCACATTCAAAGTACAATTGGTAAAGGTACCATGATCGACGTGTTGTTGCCGATTGAACATCAGGATGTAGCCCGATTGGAGACATCTCCTTCTGAAGGAGAATGAAAAAACCGCCAGTCTGCTTCAAGCAGGCGCTGGCGGTTTCGTTTTGTTATGAACGAATGCTGAGTTCAGTCGTATCTCTGGAGTACCATCGCGGTACATGTCCATTCTCTTCACGATCGCTGTGTATTCTTACTTCATCGGGTGTATATTTGACGATAAAACCTGAATCTACTTGATAATAGACGCCGAGAGGGTCTAGTGACCAAACGTAAACAGGTGTTTGTGTTAGTGCTGCGATGAACAGCTCAGTATCAGATTCAAGTAATATAGTTCCGTAGATCATCTTTACACCTCTGTTGTTTTTATGTTTGCATGTATCATGTCATTACTAGAGACAGCATGAGAACGCAGGTCGTCACGCACACGATTGCATTTTTTTCACATGCCCGATACTTTGAGGATTTCCTTAAATATGTAGAATATGAGCCATGCATGCCAGAAATTTTGCATCATCCGGATGATCTGCACGCTGTGATCGAACGAATTACGAAAGAAGAGGTAGAAGGCTAGGGATCAAATTGATCAAATTATAGGGTTCCCACGGTTTGGATTTCCTTGTATAATAGGGGAGCTTTGCAAGAATTGACTGTTGGTTAATATGGATGGGCAGAAGGGGAAAGGGGTCAATGGCTGTGATTGTGGTTGGGGGAATGATCGGGCTTGGTAAAACGTCAGTAGCCACGTTGCTCGGGCAAGAATTGAATTCGGATGTATTTTATGAAAGTGTGGATGATAATCCGATCTTACCTTTGTTTTATACGTCTACACCGGAAGAAATCGAGAAGAAACGGTATCCGTTTCTGCTTCAATTGCACTTTTTGAATACGCGTTTTAAATCGATAAAGCAAGCTTTGGTACATAATCGCAACGTGCTGGATCGAAGCATTTACGAGGATTGGTACTTTGCCAAGGTAAACCGAGAATTGGGTCGGATTAGCCAGTTGGAATTCGATGTGTATGAGGGTCTTGCCGATAACATGATGTCTGAGCTTGCCGAGTTGCCTAAAAAAGCGCCGGATTTAATGGTTTATCTAAAAGCATCGTTTGAAACGGTCATGTACCGCATCGGGCTGCGCGGACGCAGCTTCGAGCAAGATCAATCGTTAGTCGATTATTATCGGCTTCTATGGTCTGGATATGACGATTGGGTAATGAATCATTATCACGCCTCCGAGGTGCTGATTGTCGATATGGATCGCGTAGATGTCGTGAACCGTGCCGCCGATGCAGCGGATGTAGTTGAAAATGTCCGTTTGAAGCTTAAAGAATTAAGTATCGTGTAAAATAAGATCGAACCACAAGACAAGCCGTCCCTTCCAAATGGAAAGAGCGGCTTGTCTTCTTTGAAGTCCAAAAAAAGAAGCCGCTTGAAAGTGGCTTCGTAACCTTAAAAGAGTCGAATAAACCAACATACAGTAAATACACATATCCATATGAAGGCGCTTAACATAATGCCATTCACGAAGCCCGTTGCAGTGTTTGGATAATTATTCATCACCATCATCACCCTTCACACAGCTTTGTCTTCCTATTCACTTTATTGTAAGCCTTTTCAGTATATATATCAATTATATTCAGAAAATTTAAAAAAATAAACGCCATTAGACCCAATTCGCCATCAGGTACAAAAGTCCTGAACATCAGCATCGTATTTATCATAATATGTTGGTATATATCTTTTTTTGTTGCAAAGATTTCCTAAATATTGTATGATACAAAGTGTATCGGATAATAATATTGTTTATGAGTAGGGGTGGTCGATCTTGTTGTACGTCATATGTTACAAAGGGAAGCCATTATGTTCCCCGCTAACTAAATTAGAGGCTACGGAGAAAATGATCAAATTAAGTCGTTCCTTTTCAAATTTAGAAATGGTGGAAGTGCAGCCGAACTTGGCAGCGAAATAAACATCACTCACATAAAGCAGCTCCCTGACTTCGGTTTGGGAGTTTTTGTCATGTATAGTTTATGATAAAGTGAATAAAAATAGTCTGCTTTCATGGGTGGAAGAAACGAGGAATTTGCGCATATGAGCGAGAAAAAAGCGCTGGTTATTGGAGCGGGAATCGGCGGTTTATGTGTTGCAGTTATGCTGCAACAGCAAGGATGGGAAGTGGTTTTATTCGAGAAAAAGCCGGAACTTTCGGAATTTGGCGCTGGGATCGTGCTGGCGGCAAATGCGATGGGGGTCTTGGAACGATTGGGCGTGGCGTCATTAGTTCGGGAGGAAGGAGCTAAGGTAGGTATAGCAGAAATAAGAACATGGAGCGGGAAGTTGATCACCTCTTTGCCAACACATAAACTAGCTGAGAAATATGGGACGTACAGCTACTTAATTCATCGCGCTTCTCTCCAGTCCATTTTGTATCGAAGCTTGGCTGATAATACGAAGTTGAAATTTAATAAGAAACTCATAGGGACAGAACAAAAAGAAGGGGCCGTAATTGCTAAATTTGAGGATGGTACCGAAGAATCAGGAACTATTTTGATTGGCGCAGATGGTATTCATTCTTCCATAAGAAGTATACTGTTTGGCGAGTCCGAACTTCGTTATTCAGGATTTACAGCCTACAGAGGTGTTACAACTTACGAAAATAAGCGATATGTCCCTGAGGAAGGCGGAGGATTCGAAGCGTGGGGGCGTGGCAAACGCTTTGGCTATTCGCATTTGGGGCAGAACCGAATCTTCTGGTTTGCGGCAATCAATGCGCCTGCGACACAACGAATTCCGCAAGATCAAATGAAGGCTGAACTACTGCGTAATTTTAAAGGGTGGTACGCGCCTATTGAAGTTGTCATTCAGGCGACGGAGGATGCTGCGATTCTAAATCACGATATTTATGATCGCAAACCTCTTGAGCGATGGAGTCAAGGCAGAATTACTTTACTCGGTGACGCCGCGCATCCGATGCTGCCTAATTTAGGTCAGGGAGGCGCACAAGCTATGGAGGATGCGCTTATTCTCGCACAATGTTTAACCGGTAATATTGACGATATTCAAGGCTTGCATTTGTATGAACAAAAACGGATACCACGCACAAGCCGAATAGTTAGGCAATCACGCAAAATGGGCCGCATGGTGCAATTAGATCATCCTTTGGCCATGGCATTACGTAATCAAGTGCTGAGCTGGATGCCGGATAGGCACCAGATGAACCGGCTGCATTGGCTGCTTGATACAAACATGTAAACAATGAAAATTAGCGTAAAATTTTTATTTACAATAAATCGTTTACGTAATAATATTATTTTACGTTATTATTTTATTGTTTGGAGGTCTATTCATGAAACTTCTTATTCTAGGAGGCACGAAGTTCCTTGGAAGAGCGATTACCCATACCGCGTTGGAGCAAGGCCATGAAATTACTCTTTTCCACCGCGGTCAGCATGATGCGAGCGCATTTCCCCAAGTTGAGCACATCATTGGGAACAGGGATGGTGATCTTGTTCGATTGCAAGGCCGCCACTGGGATGCTGTCATCGATACGAGCGGATTTGTTCCTCGCCTCGTAAGTGCTTCGGCACAATTGCTTAAGGATCAGGTCGATCACTATACGTTCATTTCCAGCATTTCAGTTTATGAAGACCTTCGTCAAATGAATGTGAACGAAAGTGCACCTGTGGCAAAGCTCGATGATGAAAGCACCGAAGACGTCGCACAGCATTATGGTGCTTTGAAAGCGCTTTGTGAGCAAGCGGTTGAAACAGTGATGCCAGGTCGAACGCTTAATATCCGTCCTGGGCTAATTGTAGGCCCCTATGACGCATCAGACCGCTTCACTTACTGGCCATCTCGGCTTAATCGGGGCGGGGAGGCATTGGTTCCGCTGCCGAAACAACGCAACTTGCAATTCATTGATGTAAGAGATTTGGCATCATGGATTGTGCGGCTGGTGGAACAGAAAATTGTTGGTACTATTCATGCCAGTGGCAGCAGCTATACGATGGAAGAACTCATCCAGACATGCGGGCAAGCAAGTGAACTTCGGACCACGTGTACTTGGGTTTCTGAATCTTTTTTAGTGGAAGAAGATGTAGGTGAGTGGATCGAGCTGCCGTTATGGATACGAAGCGATAGCCTGGTGGGTATGTTCGGTATAGATAATACGAAAGCTATAGAGACTGGTTTAACGACCAGACCGCTGCTTGAGACGGTTCGAGATACATTAGCGTGGGATCTAAGTCGTCCGGCGGACATGAATCGTAAAGCGGGGATGGAAGCAGGCAGAGAAACGGAACTTCTTCGCCGATGGCGTGAGCGGGCGTTGTAGTATTTAGCATGTAGTATTGGGGTGAATGAAATTTGATAATGAAAGATGAGCTTGGCCGGTGTTTGCTGAACGAGAGGCTGATCGAATCCGGAATGGATAAGGATGATCTTGCACGCATATTGATGTACAAACCGGAAAAGCTGCAAGATTATATGGATAATAAAAGAATCATGCCACTAAAAGCAGCTATTCATATCTCGGAAGTCATCGGCTGTGACGTCAAACAATTATACGAGTGGAAACCAACCCGATAAATTTTTCGAAAAGTTCGAAAACTAACAGAATACATGGGCCGAACCGAATATAATGAAATAGGTAACGACTATTGGATAAAGAGGTGAAGCCCATGTATGACGTCACGGATATTCAGAATAACAAAGGAGCGGCGATTATTGCGTACATTTTGTTTTTCGTGCCGCTTCTGGTTGCAAAAGAATCAAAATTCGCCATGTACCACACGAATCAAGGGCTGACGCTATTTCTTACAGCGGTGTTGGTGAATGTTATTCTTGGTTTCGTCCCCATTATTGGGTGGCTATTGCTGCCTTTAGCTAATTTGGCGGTTTGTATCCTCGCAATTCTAGGCATTGTGGCGGCAGCGCAAGGGCAAGTCAAGCCGTTACCGATTATTGGCTCGTATACATTGTTGAAATAAAGGAAACGATTGAAAAAGAAAAGCAGAGAGGTTTAGCTTGAAGCCCTCTGCTTTTTTGTTTTTTAATTTCCTATGGCTATTTCTGCAATGCGTTTATTGACTTGATCCCTGTATAAGCCCCCGTGATAGCAAATCACGGTTTCAATATCAAATTCTCTGAATTTGTGGAGGGATGCCAAAGCTAAGTCATAATCCACACAGTAGGGTGGATAGGGGCCGAACAGTTGGCCATCTTTAACGATCAGAGCGTCAGCCGCGATCAATGTTTTGCTATTCTTGTGATAAAGGCTGATGTGGCCAGGCGTGTGACCCGGCGTATCGATAACAACGATGCCTCCTGAAATAGCCAGTTCTTGTCCTTCTTTCAGAATTCGGTCAACGGGTGCCTGAGGTGGATTCTCCAATGTTTTTCTGAAAGCGCTCCGCCATTCGGGTGAAACGTGATCCGGTAAAGATGCGACAGCTTTATCAATCGCTTGCGGGGTCACTTTTATAAGCATTTTCTCGCCTTGAATATATGGTTTCTCGATTTCGTTGGCAAGGACTTCAATCGGTGCTACGGCTTCGCTTAAAAGACCAGGCAGGCTTCCGATGTGGTCTAAATCTTGGTGTGAAATGATGATTTTAGTTAAGTGGTCGAACGAAACGCCGGCTTGCTCGATCGCATCTTTGATTTGGGACACCAATCCAGGATATCCGGTATCCACTAATACCGCCTCGTGATCATCCCAAAGAAGGGTAGGGTAAACAACATCAATGCCTCCCATCACAGGAGCGGAAATTTCCAGCATTTCGATACCGTTTGCAATTTTCATTTACAATTACCTCCATTTGATCGAGTCTAAGAGATATCATAATCAAATGGAATCTTGAATGTCAATTAAATATTTTATTATAACATAAAATGAGTAAAATGTCAAGTTACAATTCTTTGATGAATTTTTCCAAGTTTTCTATCTTGTTCATCAAACAATTTGACCGTTAATCATCGTCAGTTGAACTTGAAAGTTTTCATCTAAGAGTACCAGATCCGCATCAAAACCGGTTGATATCATACCTTTGCTAGTAAGATTAAGAATGCGGGCAGGCGTAGTTGAAGCCATTTGTACGGCATCCGTCAAGGAAATTCCAGCTTCAACGGTTAAGCGTAAAGCTTCATTCATGGTCACCGTACTGGAGGCTAACGTACCGTCTTCCAGCCGCGCAACGCCTTTCGAGACCGTTACATGATGGCCGCCAAATAGATAGCTTCCATCCCCAAGTCCCATTGCTTGCAACGCGTCTGTTATTAGGACCATGCCTTCAGGTCCTTTCAATCGATGCATCATCCGAACAATAGCAGGGTGGAGATGGACCTGGTCCACAATAGCTTGGAGACTTACATGTTCTTCTTCAAATGCGGCCACAACCAGCCCCGGATCACGGTGATGAATTGGGCGCATGCCATTAAAACAATGCGTAACATGACTCGCTCCGGCAGCAAAAGCTTGTTTTGCTTCCTCATATGTAGCATCGGAATGCGCGACCGCTATAATAACATCCTGATTTTTTAAAAAGTCGATGAGTTCCATACCCCCAGGCAGTTCCGGTGCGATGGTAACCATTTTAATCAGTGTGCCCGCTTCTTGAAAAATCTCTTTCATTTCTTCCATATCGGGGTGCCGTAAAAATTTTTCATTTTGCATGCCTTTTCGACGCGGGTTCAAATAAGGTCCCTCTAAATGAATACCTGCAATCTTAGCTCCAACTTCACGTCCAATTACGTGCTTTACGCTGCGAATCATCCGGAGAAGGTCTTCGATAGTAGAACTGACTGAGGTGACCAGAAACGAAGTGCACCCCGCCAGCGCGCATGCCCGCGAAACCTCTTGAATACTCGTTTCATCGCCATCCATCATGTCAAACCCGTTGGCACCGTGAATATGAACATCTATCATTCCCGGAATCAGCAACTGACCTTGACCATCAATCCATTCATACTCACCTTTTGCAATAGGAGGGTTTCCAGGTTCTATTCTCCCGATTTTACCATCTTTGATCCAGATCGTGGCTGATGGGATTATGCGATCTGGCAGAACAACTTGTAGATGCTGCAAAATTTTATCAGTCATCATTATACTTCTCCTCTTGTCGGTTATTTTCTTGGCAAAGAATGATCGCAATATTTTTTTGATCCAGGACTTCTTTAATTTCGCTTGGCACTTCTTGATCTGTGATCAAAATATCCACATAATCAAAATCTAATCGGTAAAAAGACTTGCTGGCGAACTTGGTGGAATCGGCAACGACAATCACCTGATCGGATCTGCGGGCCATCTCTTTTTTAACACGGGAGTCTTCTTCATAAGGATAGTAGAGTCCATCGTACTGAATGGAAGTAGCACCTATAAATGCTCTATCGGCGCGCATCTCGGCAAGTTTGTCGATGACGGAGGAACCATGGAGCAGTCGGTGTTTGGTATGTAAGTAGCCGCCGAGAACATAAATTCGAAGATCATCCTTTCTGGATAAAATCTCTACATTATCGATGGAGTGAGTGACCACTGTAATATTTTTAGCGTTCATTTGTTCAGCAACAGATTGAACAGTGGTGGAAACGTCTAAAATGACAGTTTCATGATCTTGAATCAGTTTTGCGCCAATTTTTCCGATTTTTCTTTTGCTATCGGATTCATCAATCAAGCGATCCTGGTAGGAGGCTATTTCCTTTTGCAATTTAGGTAAGGCCAGCCCTCCGTGAGTTCGAATAACCACGCCTTCTTCCACTAAACGGACAATATCTCTGCGCGCCGTATCTCTGGATACGTCAAATTGGTTGCAGATATCCATGACACTCATGGCATGGTGTTGATTCAAATAAGCAAGAATTTTCAGCAATCGCTCCTCTTGAAACATGAAAATCACCTCTTGTAAGTAAGTATAATCCAAATTATAAGTAATTGGAAGATTTTTATAAGCAAGTGTAAGTATGTTTCGCTGAAAGAGGTGAAATGATAAGCATTAAAGCTAAGAAAATATAAATGGACAAATATTTGTCCAAATTTTGATCAACGTGTGAATAAAATATGAACAAAATCGCGAAAGTGTGGTATACTAGATTTATAAAAGCACTTACATTAATGTTTGGAGTGATTCTCATGGCGACAAGAACAGTTTCGACGAGCAGTACAGACCGCAGCGAGCGCGATGTGATGCCATTGGTAAAGATGATGACGGCTGCAGCATGGACGTTGCTGGGCATTGGGTTAATTTTAAGCTTATTCAGCATAAATCATTTTAGTGACCGCAACATATCCCTGATGGTAGGAATTGGTTTCATGGTCGGCAGTGTCTTCATTTATGTCATTCGCACCGCCATTCATTTGGTACACTCAAGAATAAATGCAAAAGAAGAATAATGTAGGTTAAAATGATGAAAACTAGTCCTTTAAGTGAAAAACTTAAAGGACTTTTTATGTTTTTCATACATTTTCATATTAGTCAACAAACGTTCTGTGACATTTGTTTTACAGGTTAACGTCGATCCTTTGACGTATTTGTTAAGTCCTGTATGCGGCAGTGTACTTTTGATTTGAATTTGCTATCTTGAGAGTAGATATGAAAACTACAACGAAAAATCATGCTTACTTAATGTATGGATAGGGAGGATCAGTATGGTGAAAAAGAGAAAGTTCGTACAAGCTGCGTTACCGCTGATAGCGATAACCTTCATCATGTTATTGAGCGGCTGCAGCGACAAGGTGATGGTGTTTGATCCAAAGGGTCCAGTCGGAGCAAGTCAAAGAGACTTGATCGTCACCTCTTCGGTGCTGTGCGGTATTATTCTGATACCCGTACTGGCGCTGACAGCTTGGATCGTATGGCGCTATCGGGATAAAGAAGGCAACAAAGCCTCGTATCGTCCGAATTGGTCGCATAGCAATTCTTTAGAAGCTATTTGGTGGGGCATTCCCATTGTGGTTATTCTTACCCTTGGGGTGATTACGGTAAAGTACACATATGCTTTAGAACCCTCCAAAGTCATTCAATCCGATAAGAAACCGGTAACCGTGCAAGTAACTTCACTTGACTGGAAATGGCTGTTTACATACCCGGAACAAGGTATTGCAACGGTTAATTACTTACAAATTCCAGAAAATACACCCATTAAATTCGAGCTGACATCCGATGCGCCGATGAACTCTTTCTGGATTCCGCAATTAGGCGGACAAATCTATACGATGTCCGGTATGGCGATGACGCTGTACCTGCAAGCCGATGAGGTTGGGCATTATTTCGGAACGGGTGCGAACTTCAGCGGTGAGCATTTCGCGGATATGACCTTTGATGTGAATACGACTACACAAGCTGATTTCGATGCTTGGGTCGCAAAGACAAAGCAGTCTCCTCAAAAGCTCACGATGGAGAGTTACGAAGCCTTGGCACAGCCGGGTAAATCAGGCGTACAATCGTTTTCCTCGATCCCTGATGGATTGTTTCAATATATCGTGACCAAATATCAAAAGGGACAAATGATCCATACTGGTCATGGCGGAATGAAATCCATGCAGAAGTCTACAGACGCGGTAGTGGATGAGGTCAAGAAACCTCAACAGCCGGACTATAAAGCGCCGATGGATCACGGTTCAATGCACAATCATAATTGACGTCTTCATGAAAGGAAGATTTGCTATGCTGGATACAATCAAACAATTTGCATCCGAGTTCTTCGTCACGGGCGATCCGATGATCCTGGGTGCGCAAGTCAGCATTGGACTTGCCATGGTTGCCATGGTGTTCGTGCTTACTTTTTTCAAAAAATGGGGCTGGCTCTGGCGCGAATGGTTAACAAGCGTCGATCATAAACGGATTGGCATCATGTATATCATTTGTTCCATTCTGATGCTGTTCCGCGGCGGTGTGGATGCTCTGCTGATGCGCTTGCAGCTTGCTATGCCGAATAACCAATTCTTACAAGCGGAGCACTATAATCAAATCTTTACAACGCATGGCGTTATCATGATTCTCTTCATGGCGATGCCGCTTATGTTCGGTTTATTTAACATTGTAGTTCCCTTGCAAATCGGCGCACGTGATGTCGCCTATCCATTTTTAAACTCACTCAGTTTCTGGATGTTTTTCTGGGGTGCGATGCTGTTCAACGTATCGTTCGTGATCGGCGGATCTCCAGACGCCGGCTGGCTCTCATACCCGCCATTGTCCGAGATGTCGCATAGCCCGGGAGTCGGTGAGAATTTCTACATCTGGGGTATTCAAATTTCCGGTATCGGTAGTTTGGCAACCGGGATCAACTTTATTGTTACGATCATAAAAATGCGGACACCGGGTATGAGTATGATGAAAATGCCGATGTTCACTTGGTCTGTATTTTCCAGCTGCATTATGATTATTTTCGCTTTCCCAATTTTAACGATTACTCTGGCTCTGTTGTTCCTGGATCGCTTCCTTGGGGCGCACTTCTTTACCCTGGATGGCGGAGGCAATCCGATGATGTACATCAACCTGATTTGGATGTGGGGACATCCTGAGGTTTACATCGTTGTTGTACCAGCCTTCGGGATATTTTCTGAAATTGTGGCGACCTTCTCCAAGAAGAAATTGTTCGGTTACAAATCCATGGTATTCGCGATGCTAATCATTAGCTTGCTGTCATTCTTCACTTGGGCACATCACTTCTTTACAATGGGTTCTGGCGCCGATGTCAACGTATTCTTCGCGATATCGACGATGGCGATTGCGATTCCGACCGGAGTTAAAGTGTTTAACTGGTTGTTCACGATGTTCAGAGGGCGAATTAAGTTCTCGACGCCGATGTTGTGGACGATTGCATTTATTCCTTGTTTCGTAGTTGGCGGGATGACTGGGGTATTGCTATCTGTAGCTCCAGCCGACTTCCAGTTCCATAACAGCTATTTCTTAATTGCGCATTTCCACCAAGTTTTGATTGGCGGCGTTGCATTTGGTTATTTTGCCGGATTGTATTACTGGTGGCCAAAAATGTTCGGATTCAAGCTGAACGAGCATCTGGGCAAATGGGCATTCTGGCTGTGGAACATCGGTTTCTACGTTTGTTTCATGCCGCAATATTTCTTAGGCTTAGACGGAATGACACGCCGTACGTACACGTACAGCTGGGATATGGGCTGGGGACCGCTGAACCTTGTTTCTACCGTTGGCGGATTCTTGATGGGGATCGGTTTCCTTTTCCAAGTTTGGCAAATTGCACACAGCATTAAGTTCAGAGAGCGTGACGTGACGGGCGACCCTTGGGACGGAAGAACACTCGAATGGTCGATTCCTTCTCCGGTACCGATCTATAACTTCGCCGTGCTTCCGCATGTTAAAGATGTGGATCACTGGTGGGACCAAAAGCAAAAGCATGGCACCGCGGGAGCGAAGGAAGCGCCTGTCCATTACGAACCGATTCATATGCCTAAAAATTCGGCAATTCCTTTTATCATGTCGTCTCTATGGTTTTTTGCAGGATTCGGCTTTGTCTGGAACTGGTTGTGGCTGGCGATACCTGCGATGATCGGCGTTGCTCTATGTATGATTGCACGCTCGTTCTCTTATGATACGGATTATTACATTCCGGTTGATGAAATCGAACAAACTGAAGCTGCATGGAAAGGGGCGAAAGTTTAATGGCACATGCTGCGGCTCATTCCGAACACCATGCGCACGATCATGAACATGAGCACGAATCTCTCAAGACGTTCGGATTCTGGATTTTCCTGATTACAGACTGTATCTTATTCGGCTCTTTGTTTGCTACGTATATGGTGCTTCACCAGAACACGAATGGGGGACCAACCCCGGAAGAATTGTTCAAAATGCCCGGCATCATAGCCGAGACGTTTATCTTGCTGACAAGCAGCTTTACGAGCGGTCTCGCGGTTCTTGGCATGCATAAAGGAAACAAAAAGCAACTGATCGGCTGGCTGATCGTAACTGTCCTGCTTGGGGCTTCGTTTATCGGTCTAGAGCTGACGGAGTTTATTAACATGGTGTTGCATGAGAATGCGACAATTAGTACAAGTGCGTTTCTCTCTGCATTTTTTACACTGGTTGGCACGCACGGATTGCACGTTTCTGTTGGTTTAGTTTGGATGATCGGTTTGATCCTTCAATTAAACCGCAGAGGCATTACAGCGGTGACGAAACGCAAAGTTGAAATCATTTCGCTTTACTGGCACTTTCTTGATGTCGTTTGGATTTTCGTCTTTACGGTTGTCTATTTGATGGGGGTGATGTAGGATGAGTCAATCCAAAGCAGGTTCTCATGATGCGCATGCGTCTCACGGATCGCTGAAGTCATATATCATCGGGTTCGTCCTATCCATTGTCTTGACGATTATTCCATTAGTTGCGGTTATGAATCATATGCTCGGCAAAACAGGTACATTGATTTTGATTTTGCTCATGGCGGTACTGCAATTCGGCGTGCAACTGTTCTTCTTCATGCATGTGAAGGAGGGCGAGAACGCGCGCTGGAACATCATGGCGCTCGTTTTCGGCCTGGTTATCTTGCTGACGATTGTCGCCGGTTCGATCTGGATTATGACTTACAATCAGGTCGCTCATTAATTCGAAATCAAAATGGTTAAACTTCTAGGCTGTTGACATGAAATGTGTCAGCAGCTTTTTTGTTTCTTTAGCGATATTAAATATACATTCACAGAACATATGCTCCTATGTTATAATTTGGAAAGATTCCATTTGAGGTGATAATTACATTGATGAATGAACAACTACATACTAAATATATCGAACTAGCTTTTTATCAAGAAAAGTATCGTGAGACGCTCGAAAATTTTTATTTAACGGATGAGCAATTAAAATTCACAGCTACGCCTGCATTGGCGCTTCATATGTGTGAGAGCGATAAGGATCGGCACCCTATCGTCATTTTAACCGGCAACGTTGCAAGCGGGTTTTTCGTGCTGCATGTGGGGGAGAACATCAGTCCGTTCACCAGCAATCCCAGAGCGATTTTGCTGAGGGCTTTTTCAGTGAATCATGAGCATCAAGGAAAGGGATATGCCAAACAAACGTTACGTATTCTGCCTGATTTTGTAAAAACACATTTTCGCGAAGTGGATGAGATTGTATTAGCTGTTAATGAAAATAATCCGTATGCGAGAACGCTTTATGAGAAATCGGGTTTTATCGACAAAGGGCTTCGGAGGAAAGTCGAGAAGGGCGAACAAATCATTATGCATTATCCGTTCAGTTAACAGGGGTTAAAATTTCATGGGAGAAAGTCTTGGAGGAACAATGTCCCCAAGACTTTTTTCATTAACAGTTATTTTTATTACCTTGACGTTGCTTGGATTCTTGCTTTTCGTGCTGAACGGCTCTGTCTCCGTATTGGTCTAATCGAGATGGACTGCTGGCAGGGCCATTGTTCTTTGGCTTATTATTTCTTCCACTCATCTTCATCACCTCCACCGGTACAGCTTGTGCTAAACGGACTTGATTCATGCGCTGGACAACAAAACAGTTGTCAACGTTCGGATGTCATGATACATTATGTATCAGGGGTACAAAATGTATCATTCATCACAGTTTTGGACGAGCCTATACGGATAGATCGGGGAGGAGCCGAATGATTCGAAGCAGCCAACGATTTCGAAACCATCTGGATGAGAATCTCATCCACCTGAATAAGAATTTGTACATAAGTCCTTCAGATCCGCAATATTACGAGAAAGTCATCCGTTACCTGGATGCCCATTCACCGGAAGCGCACTTTAAGCTGGGCCAAAAGTTTCAACTGCGAGGGAACCGTAAGAGGGCGCTGTTTCATTATAAGGAAGTACTGAAAACATACCCGTCACCGTTCTACTCTGCAGCAAACAGGGCAATCCATAATATGGAGCAAGAGTCTGCAGTTCAGCGTGCTTCAGTTGAGGCAGATTCTTTTGCTGAGCCGCGCAAACAGCTGCTGCCGCCGTTTATGAAAACGCTACTGATCGTATTGTTCGTTCTCAATCTGCTGCTGGTTACCTTGTTTTTCGGGGATCATCCCATTTATAAAACGATATCTTCGTTAAAGATGTGGGTTGTGGGAACGGATATCACATACGAGACCGTTGACGTGCCATATGTCATGTATTTGAAGCCGGATGTGAAGAAGGATACGATCGAGTCGGCGCTGCACAAGCAAGCCCTGGAACTCGCCTCAGATATGCCTGAGCATAATATCATTATTTATGGCATTGTCTCAAATGATGCTAGAAATCAGGGGAAAACGCTGCTGCTGACCAACGATGAGTTAACAAAAAACGCTATTGTCATTGCTGAGTACCATCCACCTTCCGATCGATCCGTTAAAATTCGTTTCTTGAATGGACAAAATGAGAAGCACCAGCCGCTCAGTGCGATTGGTGCTAATTTAGTTAGGACGGCCTTGGAAGCTTATCGCAAAGATTTTGGGATGAATCCGGCCAGCTTAGAATCGCTTTTACAAAGTTATCCTAACAACTTTTTAAGTTTTATCCCCTTGGAAGCTGAAACGGGGTCCAATCAGATTCATGCTGAATGGGATGGAAGCGGGGGATGGGTTTATCATCCGTCAGCTGCTCAAGTGGATCAAATGTTCTATCCGAACGTCATTGGAGCAAATTCTGTTCCCTACGAACCTCTGCATATCCTGATTAACAAAGATGAGCATCGCCTGAAGCTCGTTAGCGGCTCCCATTTGCTGTGGGACAAGCAAATTGGTTTAGGCGCTAATGAAAGTACCCCGGTTGGGGATTTTATCGTACAGGATCGGGTGATGAATCCTAAAGGCAAACATCAGCAAAGCTATGGCGATGCTGGTTTAGGGCTAGGCGCGATCGCCCTCCACGGTACACTGGATGAAAGTTCAATCGGTAACGATAAATCTCTAGGCTGCATTCGGTTAACGAATCGAGATATTTTACAATTGTTTGCGTTCGTCCCTAAAGGTACGGAAGTTCAGATTGCGGCATCCGGAGGGGGTCCAACCGAGCTGGCCCCAGTAGAAAATACTCAACTCATGATCCCAGTTTCACTACCTATTATTAATCAAACTCCAGAGAATATTATTTTTCATTGGTTAGGTTGAGTTGGTGTCACAAACAAGAAAGGCATTTCGTCTTAAGGCTGAAGCTCAAATAAATGAAGCTCACTTAGGAGGAATTCATATGACATTGAGAATGGATTACACGAAAGAATACCCGGAAGCTTTCCAAGCGATGCTCAAGCTGGAGAAGTTTGTCAGAGGGAGCGGAATTGATAAAACTTTGCTTGAGCTGATCAAATTGCGCGCATCCCAAATGAATGGTTGCGCCTATTGCCTCAACATGCATGCGCAAGACGCAAGATCACAAGGCGAAACCGAACAGCGCATCTACTTGCTGAACGCTTGGCGGGAAGCGCCATACTATACCGATGCGGAGCGAGCGGTACTGGCTCTTACCGAAGCGGTAACGCGTATTTCGGAAGCCGGAGTTCCGCAAGCGGTATATGAAGAGGCCAGACGTCACTTTGACGGAAAGCAATTTACGGCAATTCTTATGGCTATTAATGTCATTAATAGTTGGAACAGATTAGCGATCACTACCGGTATGATGCCTAACTAATGGCTTATTAAAAAGCAGCTGCCTGCATGCTGGACGATTGCGTCCGCATGCCGCAGCTGCTTTTTAATTAACCACATAAAATAAATAAAAAGGAGTATCTCTACATTAAATTCTCGGGATTCAACTTCTCCAGCTCAGGAATGACGAATCGTCCGTCTTTGCGAATCAGTACATCGTCAAAGTAAATTTCGCCTCCGCCATATTCAGGGCGTTGAATTAACACCATATCCCAGTGTACGGAAGAGCGGTTCGTATTATCCGCGGTTTCATAAGCTTGACCCGGTGTGAAATGGATGCTGCCGTCAATTTTTTCATCGAACAAAATATCCTTCATCGGATGCTTGATATGCGGATTGACGCCAATCGCGAATTCACCGATATAACGTGCACCTGCATCTGTATCCAGAATTTCGTTCAGTTTCTTCGTATCGTTACTTGTCGCTTCAACAATTTGACCATTCTCGAAACGGAGAACGATGTTCTCGAAGGAGGTACCGGAGTAGATGGTAGGTGTGTTGTAACTAATGATGCCGTTAACGGAATTTTTCACAGGTGCCGTATAGACTTCGCCGTCGGGAATGTTGCGAAGGCCGGAACAAGGTACGGCTCCAATTCCTTTGATCGAGAAGGTAAGGTCTGTTCCAGGGGAAACAAGACGAACGCGATCCGTACGATTCATCAGATCGACAAGCGATTCCATGGCAACAGCCATTTTCCCGTAATCGAGATTACATACATTAAAGTAGAAATCTTCGAATGCTTCTGTACTTTTGCTGGCCAGTTGTGCCATTGAAGCGTTCGGATAACGCATGACACACCATTTTGTATTATTAATTCGCTCGTCGAACAATGGACGCTGGAAATGCTTCAGGTAAAGCTTCATTTGATCGTCGGGTACATCGGAAGTCTCCGTAATGTTATCTCCGCTGCGTACCGCGACGTAAGCATCCATTTGTTTCATCCGAACCATTTCGAATTCAGACCATTCTTTGAACTGTTCTTCGCTGCCGCCCATTTGCAGGCTTCTCAGAATGGCAGGCTCGCGAAGCTCGATGAATGGTTTTCCGCCCACCGCATACACTTCTTCAATGAAGCACTTGGCAAGTTCAGGGTCTTTAACGCCGATCATTTCGATTAATATCTTCTCACCGGGCTGAAGGCTCACGGAGTAGCGGATAATGTTTCGTGCGAATGTTTGAAGTCTTGGATCTCTCATACGGAAGTTCTCCCTCATTTGAATATAGTTACTACCAAAGTATAACGCATTCTGAGTCCCTAAGCGAATTAAAGCGGCATTTCGTAGACGGATCACGGGTATGCTACAATGTAAATCGGTGTAGACCAATACAACAAGAGGAGGACTTCATGGCCAGAGATCAAATCAAAGTGCCTTTCGGGTATGAGCCGCCTGTTCAAGCTCGCAAGGGAACGCTTCTTAACTTTGAAACTTTTGAGGACTGGATGGAAGCGGATATTGAAGCATTAGCCTTATGGGCGAGTGAGAGGAAGTTCGTACGTGCGATATTCTATCCGCAGCATGAAGAAACACTGCGCAGAATGGGGATCCCATGCGAATTGCCGTATCATGCGCGAGTGAAACAATTGGAAAGTTCATTAAAACAAACACAACATTCAGCTGTACATTTGGAAGTTGATACTTGGGAAGGAAAGCGGAAGAAATATACCCCGCTGGATACTTCACTGAACTTTCTAACGGATAAGTACCCGGGTCCTTATTTTGTTGCGATGAGCGACCGATACGTGAATCTGTTCGTGACCTATCCGTCTTTTAGGGAATGGATTAAGAAAGCGCGTCTGGTCATTTTCACCCGATATGGAGTTCCTCTTCACGAGATGCTGCATGAATACTCGGAGCGATGGGAAGTCGCGGAGATATCGAATGGCTCTTAATCAACGCATCAGTAATGGCGGATTATTGATCCTAATCCTCGTTATCATCGTAGCCGGGATGAGTCAGGGTCTGCTGCTTCCGCTGCTGACCATCCTGCTCGATCGCTCTGGCGTATCCGCGGACGCAAATGGCGTCAATGCCGCGGGGCTTTACATCGGTATCTTTTCAACTATGTTCTTCATAGAAAAGCCGGTAAGGCTCTTTGGGTATAAGCCTGTCATTACAGTGGGCATGGTGCTGGTCACTTTTGCCACATGTCTTTTTCCTGCTTGGCAGCATATGGGCTTATGGTTTGTGTTGCGTATCATCGTTGGCGTAGGTGACAGCGCCTTGCATTATGCGACTCAGCTATGGATCATATCCTCCAGTCCTAAAGAGCACAGGGGGCGTAATATTTCGCTGTATGGAATGGCTTACGGGCTAGGCTTCAGTCTGGGGCCTATCGGCATTAATCTTCTGAGAGTCGGGATGTGGGCTCCATTTCTTTTGACGAGCGGCTTTTTTCTAATTGTACTCGCATGCCTGCTGCGACTTCCAAATGATCGTCCGGAGCAAGGGGAGAGAGGGGAAGCGGTACATAAACGCGCTTCCAAGGCGTATGCCTTGGCCTGGTTTCCTTTAATTCCATCGCTTCTCTATGGATATATGGAGTCTTCCATGAACAGTAACTTTCCACTCTATGGACTTCGTAAAGGCCTTACAGAAGCGGAAATTGGACTGCTGCTTCCTGTGATCGGTATCGGAAGCCTCGTTATGCAGCTGCCATTAGGCATTTGGAGCGACCGTATCGGGCGAAAAAATATCCTGATGTCAGCCGGGACCATCGGCGCCTTGGCTTTCCTTAGCCTCCCACTTGCCGGCAGCAACTTATGGTTAATCACTATTCTTTTTGCGATAGCCGGGGGGATGGTCGGTTCGTTCTTTTCACTGGGGCTGGCCTATGCGGCCGACATACTTCCCAGACATCTGCTGCCGACAGCCAATGTCATCGGCTCCATTCAGTACAGCGTTGGCAGCATCGCAGGGCCTTTAATCGGCGGGCTCAGCATTCGCTATATTAGCGCTGAAAGCATCTTTTACTTCCTGGGCATTTTTTATCTCTTATTCGCACTTGCCGGTTTTGCCTTTCAACGAAAAGCAGCATGGCAAAAGACACTCGAACCCTGAAAAGGGAAGAGTGTCTTTCTTTTTTGCAGTAAATGAGGAAACGTTTAGCCAATTTCATAGCTTGCCGCACGATCTGTCATATACCGTTCGGTTAAAATGGTCAACATGGAAATGCCAATCTCATTTTCCCCGCCCTCAGGAATAATGATATCCGCATACTTTTTGGAAGGTTCAATAAAGGCGTCATGCATCGGCTTGACTGTAGTCAAATATTGATCGAATACCGATTCCAACGTGCGGCCGCGTTCATTGATATCGCGCGAAAGTCGGCGTAAGATCCTGACATCCGGATCTGTATCCACGAAAACCTTGATGTTCAAAGCACTTCGCAGCACTTCATCCGTTAGCACATGAATCCCTTCTAAAAGTACAATCGGTTTCACTTCGATCCGGATCGTTTCTTGTGACCTGGCATGCTGGGAGAAATCATAGACCGGGATATCAACCGAGTTGCCGTTTCTTAACTCTGTTAAATGCTGCAATAATAATCCGTTCTCAAAAGCATTCGGATGATCGTAATTAATGCGTTCCCGTTCTTCAAATGTAAGACCGTTATGATGAAGATAATAATTATCTTGCGAAATTAGTGTCACGTTCGCGGATCCGAGCTTATTCATAATTGAACGAGCAACGGTTGTCTTTCCTGATCCGGTACCTCCGGCTATACCAATAACAAGCATGAAATGTAGTGCCTCCCCAAGTAACTTGAAACTCATACCGAATAGTTTAACATATTGTTTACAATGAAAAAAGCGATCGCTCTACGATCGCTTTCCTCATCCTTAACCTTTAGCGAATTTGCCGCGGTGTATGGAATTTCTCCGTATTGAAATCGATATCTTGGGAAGCCTGTGATAACTGTTCCAATGTTTGTTGAATCTGCTGCCCGTATTGCTCATTATTGAAGGTTTGAAGTTGACTTTGCGCGTCCGCTACTTGCCGCTTCGCTTGCACGAGCGCAGCCTGGGAGGATTGAATCGCCTGCGGGTCGGCTTGCGTCATGGCGGCTTGCAGCTTATGCTCCGCTTTCTGAGCGAGAAGAATGGCTTGATCAGCCGCTTCCAAGGCGTGTTTGATCGGTTCCTGGTGTTGTCGGGTGTCTGTCATAGAATGATTGTCCTCCTATTGGGGATTAAGTATGCGCTGAGTTTGTTTCGACTTTACTACATTGCTCCAAATCAGGGGAAATCATTCCTGCCGCGGGAAATTGATTGATTTTATTTCCTGGGCAAGCGCAAAATGCGAGAAGACTTTATGGATTTCGACAGCAATTGTCAGATAATTCCGAAGAAATGGATAAATCAAATTTTTTCGACCAGTAAAACTTATAATTTCCAAAATAAAGATGGACAAACTTTACAATTCTTTTTAAGCTAGTATTGATCGCTATTTTTTGACATGATTAGACATTTAAGTGCTTCGATAAGGGGATGAATCCATGAACACATTTAAAAGCTTATGTTTAATTGCTGCGGCTGCGTTGGTGCTTGCCGGGTGCGGAACCGCCAAGAGCAATTCGACACCTGCTGCGTCCTATACGCCTACATTAGATGTCAGTGCCAACGTGAACGGTGATACGGCAACGATTCAAATAACGACCGATCTGATCCTATCCAAAGAGCACTATGATCAAGAACGAAAACAAGGCGAAGGTCATATTCATTATTCTGTGGATGATGGTGATAAGCAGATTCTGATCGACACGAAGAAAGTGCTGGATCATTTGAGCAAAGGTCCTCATAGCGTAAAAGTATCATTACATAACAACGATCATACACCTTACGACGTAAGTAAAACGATCAGCTTTGAAGTGAAGTAGGAGAATCCACTCATGTTAGTACTAAAAAAAAGGTTAAGTTTGCAGCAAAGAATTGTGTTCCTTGTCTCCTGTGTGACCATGATCATGCTATCGGCGATGATAGCTTTTGATACCATCAGTTTAAATCAATCGATTCGGCAAGCTTACGTAAGTCAAATCAGCGGCATGACAATGGCGATTAATGGACGCTTTGAGGAATCACACTCGATCAGCGATGTTCAGCAAATTTTTGACTATATTCAGTACAAGAACAGCCGCGTTATAGAAATGAAGCTTTATGATACCAAAGGAGTCATTCTTGCAGCTTCCAACCGCGCTGAAGTGGGGAAAACGCTCCAGAGTAAAAAAATGCTTATCCCTGCTCAAGATCAGACGATCGTCGACCGCGTGCCGATGGCGGAGACCAACAAGCCGGTGGTCCGCTTAACAGCTCCTTTACAAGAGGATGGTGGGGTTGTCGGAGCCGTAGAAGTGATTTTTGATTCATCGGAAGAAGCGGCAATCTTGAAGAATCGGACAACGCTAATTTTTATTGTCGGACTTAGTGTCGCTGTCATCTTATCTATCCTTTTATGGTTAATTTTGCGTCGTATCGTCATCGGTCCCTTGAAACGTTTGCGTGAAGCTGCCATCATCGTTAAGCAGGGCGGTGAGCTGCCTAAGCTTGAATTCAAGGCTTCTCCGGAAATTGAAGACGTTTCTGAAGCCTTTAACGATATGGTCCATAACCTCGAAGAACGGTATCAGGAGCTTCAAGATGTATTAACTACTCTTCAACGTACCCAGGATAAGCTGGTGCAGTCGGAGAAAATGGGAGCTCTCGGCAGTCTGGTTGCCGGTGTGTCGCATGAAATCAACACGCCGATTGGCATAGGTGTGACTGCTGTTTCGTATTTGGATCAAAAAGCGAAGCAGTTCCAGTCGTTGTTTGAAACGGGCAAAATGAAGAAGTCGGATTTGGAACATTTCATGTCCGTCGTCCAAGAGACGAATGCCATGGTGCAGTCCAATCTGGAACGCGCTTCATCGCTCGTGCGCAGTTTCAAGCAAATCTCCGTCGATCAAAGTGTTGAGGTCAAACGTTCTTTTCATGTGAAAGATTATTTGGAAGGCATCATTTTGAGTCTAAAGCCAACCTTGAAGAAAACAAGACTCCGTGTCGAAGTGGACTGCGACGAGTCTGTTGTTCTCTATACATACCCAGGAGCATTATCGCAGATTATTACAAATTTGGTTATGAACTCATTGAATCATGCCTATGCCCCTGAAGAAGAGGGCAATTTGAGCATGCATGTCGTCGAACACGAAGATCGAATCACGCTCACTTATACCGATGACGGCAAAGGAATGACTCAAGAAGTTCTGGATCAGATCTTCGATCCTTTTTTCACAACTAGCCGCGGCAAGGGAGGTACAGGGCTCGGTATGAATATCGTGTATAACCTGGTCACCCAATCGCTTGGAGGGACAATCCGTTGTTCCAGCACCCTTGGTAAAGGAAGCCTGTTCCAAATTGAAATTCCGAAAGAGGAGGAATCCGTGCAATGACTTTGAATGACAAACCGGTAGACCAAGACGAGCTGCTTTTTGCCGATGAGGATGATTCGGATTCCATCATTAAAGCAGAAAGCGAGCATGAGCCTTGGGTTGTCCTAATCGTTGATGATGAAAAACAAATCCATCAAGTGACCAAAATGGTGCTCCAGGATTTTGAATTTGATGGGAAGAGACTGGAATTTCACAGCGCTTATTCCGCTCTCGAAGCGAAACAACTATTAGCAAGTCAGCCGAATGCGGCTTTAGTTTTATTAGACGTTGTTATGGAGCATGACGATGCCGGACTCCACATTGTGAAATACATCCGGGAAGAGCTGAATAATAACGCCATTCGCATCATTTTACGGACAGGACAACCAGGGCAAGCTCCTGAGCGGACCGTCATCATGGACTATGATATTAACGACTATAAAGAAAAGACGGAACTGACTACGCAAAAACTGTTTACTACGGTCGTTACGGCTTTACGTTCTTATCGTGATATTAAGACTATAGAAAAGAGCCGATCCGGCTTAGAAGAAATAATTAAATCTTCGGCAACCTTATTTGAGTTGCAATCGATGAAAAAGTTCGCTTCTGGCGTGCTTACACAAATGACGTCCATCGTTAATTTACATAAAAATGCCATCCACTGCAGCTTTGCCGTGACAAAAGGAATTGAAGACATTTATATCCTAGCCGCCAGCGGCGATTACGCGTCAAGCAACGATCAGCGGGCACGAGACGTTGTCCCGGACGTTATGCTAAAGGAGATTGAACAAGCGTTTCATACGAAAAAAAGCTCTTTCGCTGCGGATCGCTTCGTCATTTATTTCCAGAGTAAAATGGGCATGGAAAATGTCATTTATATGAACGGCTTCAAGGCGCTCAGCGAATGGGAGCATTATCTGATCGATATCTACTGCACGAACGTGTCCGTCGCCTTTGAGAACATTTATTTAAATGATGAGCTCGAGAGCACGCAAAAAGAGATCATTTATACGATGGGTGAAATTACCGAGACACGCTCGCAAGAGACGGGCCATCACGTAAAAAGGGTGGCCGAGTACTCACGGCTGCTAGCGATCAAGTACGGGTTATCCGAACAAGAAGCAGAGGTGGTCCGACTCGCATCACCGATGCATGATGTCGGTAAAGTCGGTATTCCTGACGCCATCTTGAACAAGCCGGGCAAGTTGACGGAAGACGAGTTTGATATTATGAAAACTCATTCCAATCTAGGTTACGAAATGCTCAAGCATTCGAATAAGCAAGTGCTGAATGCGGCCGCGATTATCGCCCAGCAGCATCATGAGAAATATGACGGAACCGGCTATCCGCAGGGCCTCAAGGGGGAAGAGATTCATATTTATGGCCGCATTACCGCGCTGGCGGATGTGTTTGACGCCTTGTGCAGTGATCGTGTCTATAAAAAGGCATGGGAGCTGGATCGGGTTCTGGAACTGTTGGAAACAGAGCGAGGACGGCATTTTGATCCGGCGATCGTGGATCTGTTTATGGCGAATCTGGATGAGTTTATCGCGATTAAAGATTCGTACAAAGAGCAGCGCTAGTTCAGGGAAACTGGGATAAAATGCAAACAACCTCCTCATACTAAGTATGAGATGATGGAGGTGAATGTAATGCCCAAGAATAGCGCCGATCCTAAACACGATCGTGCAGATAATCGAGCAGATAGTAAAGACAATCAGCAGAATAACGATAATTTCATGGAAGAAACAGAAACGTTGACAAGCGAAACGGCTGCCGATTATGTTCCCAGTTTAAATCGCATTCCCAAAAATGAAAGTTAAGTAATATTTCGGCTGTTCCACCGTCGCTTGAAGATGGTGAAGCAGCCTTTTATATGTTCAAATACTCGTATAAAATCGTCAAAAAGTTAGAGGGGCGTTTCTTTTATTTTACATTTCCTGTATGCTAGAAAAGGGCTAGAGATTGACAGATAGAAAGAAGGTGTCACCTTGGAAGGCATCGGACTCGTACTGGAAGGCGGGGGTATGCGAGGCGTATACACCGCAGGAGTCTTAGAATACTTTATGGAGCAAGATTGGTATTTCCCTTATGTAGTCGGCGTTTCGGCCGGCGCTTGCAACGCAGTTTCGT
The DNA here is from genome assembly GCF_042676385.1 of Paenibacillus sp. GCM10027628. NCBI lineage: Bacteria > Bacillati > Bacillota > Bacilli > Caryophanales > Paenibacillaceae > Paenibacillus > Paenibacillus sp. GCM10027628. The sequence goes on along the minus strand of NZ_JBHTHA010000036.1, from coordinate 89,993 downwards.
ATATTTCCAAACAACCGGGTCGCAACAAGAAAGTAACGATCGGATATATCGGTGATTCCCGGTATTTAAGTTACCGTAATTTGGTTCGGTATAAAAGTATTTTCGGCATGGATTTCATATTTAGGGAACTGCCGGATGTGTTGGTACCGTTTGACTATGACGCATTCTATGAGTCGCCGCAGAAATTCGCAATCGGCACGACCGACGCGCACACAGGTGAACCGGTCTATTATACGAAGCATCAGCTGATGGAGCGAACGATGCCGATTGTACAGGCTTCCAGTTCACTGCCTTTTGTATCAACGCCTATTCATTATGAGGGCAGAACGTTGTTTGACGGCGGCTTGGTGGACCCGATTCCGGTTCAAAAGTCAGTCGCGGACGGCAACAAGAAGCACGTCATCGTGCTGACCAAAGAGCAAGGCTACCGCAAGCGTCCGTTCAAACAAAAATGGCTGGCCAAAAGCTTTTATCCGCAGTATAACGGGCTTGTTAACGTGCTCGTCAACCGCAGTGAAATTTACAACAACACGCTTGAAACGATAGAACGAATGGAACAGAACGGCAGTGCAATTGTCATTCGGCCTTCCGCCAGAGTGGTCGTTGGCCGTATGGAGAAGGATCCCTTGAAGCTAGAAGCCTTGCATGAGCTTGGCTACGAAGATGCGAAGCGGATGGGGCAAACGATGAAAGAGTGGTTGTTTGCCTAACGTTCACTAAAGTAAAGTTTTTGAAAGTTATTCATTGCAATCATACTCAACTTGATGTATGGTAGAGACAAACCAATAAGACCCACGGGAGCTTGAGGAAGTCAGGCTGAGACTGTGACCGTACCTGTCACTAACCGTTAATCTGATCTGGGTAATGCCAGCGTAGAGAATCTGCATTCATGCACGTCCTCATGGATATGTTTTTCGAATGGGTATATTCATTTTCTACTTACATGGCGCTCCTGGATTCCGGGGGCTTTTTCTTTTGGTTCCAAACAGAGAGGAGAAACTTACTAATGAAATGGAACAAAATCGCACCACTTATGCTGGTCAGCGTTGCACTAGCTGTATCCGGCTGCGGCAATCAAGCTGCAAAACAAGATTCTAAATCTACAATAACACCTGCGGCAACAGCTGCTGCTACTGCCAGTCAGACGCCGGTGAAAAAGCTGACCGATGTGAAGGTTGTCCTCGATTGGACGCCTAACACGAATCACACAGGACTTTATGTAGCGAAAGACCAAGGCTTCTTTGAACAAGAGGGCTTGAATGTACAAATCGTTCAGCCTGGTGAAGGCGGCGCGGATGCGATGATCGCTTCGGGAGCGGCCGAGTTCGGAGTCAGTTATCAAGAAGGAATTACCCAAGGACGCATCCAGGGGGTTCCGCTCGTTTCGATTGCTGCAATCATTCAGCACAATACTTCCGGTTTCGCATCACCAGTTGCCAAGAACATCAAAACTCCGAAAGACTTCGAAGGTAAAACATACGGAGGCTGGGGAGCCCCTGCCGAAAATGCGATGATCGAATCGCTGATGCAATCCGAGAAAGCGGATGCCAGTAAGGTAAAAATCGTCAACATCGGGGAAGCGGACTATTTCACAGCGGTGAAACGCGACATCGATTTCTCTTGGATTTATTACGCGTGGACAGGCGTAGATGCAGAGCTTCGAGGTGAACCGTTGAATATGATTTATTTAAACAAATATTCGGATAAACTGGATTACTATACACCGGTTTTGGCCACGAGCGAGAAAATGATCCAAGAAAAGCCTGAACTAGTCAAAGCGTTCACAGCGGCAGCTGCTAAAGGCTACCAATTTGCAATTGATAAGCCGGAGGATGCAGCGAATATTTTAATCAAAGCGGTGCCGGATTTGGATAAAAAGCTTGTTCTGGCTAGCCAGAAGTGGCTCAGCCCGCGCTACAAAGACGATGCGCCACGGTGGGGCGAGCAAAAACGCGTAGTCTGGGAAAATTATGCGAACTGGATGTTGGAGCACAAGCTGCTCGAGAAAAATCTGGATGTAGATAAAGCATTTACAAACGACTTCTTGCCCGCAAGTTCTAAATAAGTAGGAATTTGAGAGGAGTTTTGCTACATGGCTAACGCACTTGTTAGTATTCAAATTTTACCAAAAACGAAAAATAATGAGGATATTATCCCTTATGTCGACCGTGCCATTGAAGTGATCGCCAAATCGGGGGTCAAGCACTTGGTCAGTCCGCTTGAAACGACGATGGAAGGAGAGCTCGATCAGTTGCTTGACATCGTCAAAGAGATGAACGAAGCAATGATTGAGATGGGAAGCACGAACGTGATTTCCCAAGTGAAAATATATTTTAACCCGTCGGGCGCTTCGATGGACAAGCTAACGGAGAAATACAGATAATGAAACAGCAGCGCTGGATGAAAACAGGATGGCCACCATTAGTTGTGGTCATCCTTGTGCTGCTTATATGGCAGCTTGCCGTAACATGGGGGAATACGGCGAGCTGGTTACTGCCCAGTCCGCTTAAAATTATTACGGACGGCACGACCGATTTGCCTCGGGTATGGATCCATACACTCGCTACCGTTCGGATTATGCTCATAGGATTTGCGGCGGGTGTCAGCGTGGGCATTATAGCGGCGAGTGTGCTTCATATCGTGCCAGGGTTCAAGTCCGGCTTTTATCCGCTTCTTATTTTATCGCAGAATGTACCGACGATTGCTTTGGGACCGCTGCTCATTATTTTGTTTGGCTTTGGCATTTTACCTAAAATTATATTGATCGCTCTGGTCTGTTTCTTTCCGGTATCGATGGCAACGCTGGATGGGTTCATGCAAACAGATCGTAATCTGTACAACTACATGAAGATGGTTGGTGCAAGTAAGCGTCAGATTTTCTTCAAACTTGAACTGCCTCATTCGCTTCCCTTCCTATTCTCAGGCTTGAAAATTTCCGCGACCTATAGTGTGATGGGGGCGGTTATCGCTGAGTGGCTGGGCAGCGGGGAAGGACTGGGCTATTATATGATCTTGCAAAAACAGTCATTCCGGGCTGATCGGGAATTTGTCGCTATTTTCGTAATTGTCAGCTTGAGTCTGCTGTTCTTCTGGATTATCGCACTGCTGGAAAAGCTGGTGATCCGTTGGAACGTCAAGCGATCATCGTAAGAGGGAATGAGGTGAGTGTATGAGTAAATTGGAACTTCGCGGCATTCGGCATTCATTTCCTGTGAAAAAGCAAAACTTAATCGTACTTTCGGATATTACTCTACATGTAAATGACGGAGAATTCGTCTCAATAATCGGCCCGTCCGGCAGTGGGAAGAGTACTTTGTTTCATATCATCGGCGGTCTTATAGCCCCTTCAGCGGGTGAGGTTTGGTTGGGTGGGGCCAATGTGACGGGAACGAAAGGGCTGATCAGTTATATGCCGCAACAGCCGGCTTTGTTCCCATGGCGTTCCATCGAATCCAATGTGGCCATTGCCCAAGAAGTTGCTGGGGAATCACGGTCACGAGCATTGGAAAAAGCAAGAGAATGGCTCCCAAAAGTCGGACTTGGGGGTTACGAGAACGAACTGCCACATGTGTTATCAGGTGGTATGCAGCAGCGGGTGTCGTTTCTTAGAGCTCTGCTCAGCCCTCAGGAGTTTATGTGTCTGGATGAGCCATTTGGGGCGTTAGATGCATTGACCCGGCAAGATATGCAAGCCTGGCTCTTAAATATATGGGAACAGAACAGACGTTCAATCTTGTTTGTGACGCATAGCATTGAAGAGGCCTTGTACTTGTCAGATCGCATTTATGTTTTATCTAATAAACCGTCTACAATTCTTGAAGAATTGGTGATTCCTTTTCGTCGGCCGCGCCAAGAAGCTGATTTGCAGGATCCTATTTTCCAGGAGCTTCGTCTTCATATTCAATCTCTGCTGCGAAAGGAGATAAGTTATGATAAAAGGCATTGATGCCCATATCCATTTGGACATGTATGATCAGTCTCGCTCACTTGCCATGCTGAACGAAATGCCGGAAAACAATGTGCTGGCGCTAGTAGCGGTTTCAAGAAACATGGCATCGTGCATAGCTACGAAACAGCTGCGAGATCATGCTCCCGATCGCGTATTCGCCGCATACGGCTATCATCCGGAGCAAGAACTTCCAAGTGAAACGCAGCTGAATGAATTATTGAATTGGATCTGCGCACATGCAGAGCAAATGGCAGCGATTGGAGAAATCGGATTGCCGTATTATATGCGACAGGAAGCCGAGGAACGTGGCCAGACCTTCGATTTGGCTCCTTATATTTCACTGTTGGATTGCCTGCTAGGGCTTGCTGCTAAGTTGAAGAAGCCGGTAGTACTGCACGCTGTGTATGAGGACGCGGACATCGTATGTGATTTGCTGAGCAAGTACGAGATACATAATGCTCACTTTCATTGGTTTAAGGGTTCGCAGAAGACAGTAGAGCGAATGATTCGTGCTGGTTACTATATTTCGATTACGCCGGACGTTCTATATGAAGAAGAAATTCAATCGCTTGTCCGCAGCTATCCCATTGAACAGATTATGGTTGAAACGGACGGACCTTGGCCGTTCGAGGGGCCTTTTGAAGGACAAGAGACGAATCCGATCATGATCCACGCAGTTATAGAGCAAATTGCATGTCTGAAATCAATTCCGATTGACGAGGTGGCTCTAAGCCTTTTACAAAATACAAGGAAGTTTTATTCGATTGTAAATGACTGAATAGTCTTCTTTCTGGACATCGATATGCAGACCCTTTATAATGATATGGGAACGTATGTTTGATTACTTATGAAGCGGGTGTATAAATGACAGTCAGATGCGGCTGGGTCAATGAAGATCCATTATATCTCGATTACCATGATCATGAATGGGGCGTTCCTGTCCATGATGAACGCAAACTGTTCGAGATGTTGAACCTGGAAGGCGCACAAGCGGGATTAAGCTGGTATACGATATTGAAGAAGCGCGAACATTATCGGGAGGCATTTGAGCAATTCGATCCGGACCGAATCGCAAAGTATGATGATGAGAAAATTGCGGAGCTTCTACAAAATCCCGGTATTGTTCGCAATCGATTGAAAGTTGCAGCTGTAGTTCAAAACGCCAAGGCATTTCTGCAAGTTCAACAGGAGTTTGGCAGCTTCGACCGTTACATATGGGGATTTGTAGGTGGTCAACCCATCATCAATCAATGGGAAGATCTCAGCCAAGTTCCCGCGAAAACGGCACAATCGGACGCGATGAGCAAAGACTTGAAAAAGCGTGGCTTTAAATTCGTAGGCTCCACCATTTGTTATGCTTATATGCAAGCAACAGGGATGGTCAACGATCATACGAAATCTTGTTTTCGCCATACTCATCACTCATAGAAAGAAGGCATGCTTGAAATGGACAATCGTCTATTGCAGGCATGCCTTCTTTCTCATGTTATGCGTATTGGAGTTGTTTCTCATAGAGGTTGGTTTTAATTAAGTGGATCCGCTTGCGGATGTAAAAATCGTAAACCGCACCGGTCAATTCACGCGGTTTGATCTGGTTGTTCGTATCGTTGTCGATGATCGTCACGGATCCATCGTCGTAAAACTTAAATGTGTAATCGCAATAGTGGTTATGAGCCTCGTCCAAAAGTTCCTCAATCTGATCGGGTAGAAGACTATCGGTGTTACATAATGCCTTGTGGTACCAATAGTCTCGCTCAATAAAACGGAAATTGTGACTTGTGTTCATCATGTAAACAACCTCCTTCACCTTATAAGAACATTTGTTTGTATTTCTATTATAGCAAACGTTTGTTCGTAATGGAAGAGGCTTGAATAGAAAATGGGAAAAATATTCATATTATTTTTGCAGGAACTTTATGATAAAGAAGGAAGTGAGCAGGAATGGCGAACAAGAAAGAAAATGGATCGCAAGAAGTGGAAAGACAATCCGGACAAACACAAAAGTTAGGAAAATCAGCCGCGAAGCAAAAATCCAAATAATGTAATATGAAACATGGAAACAAAAAGCAATGAAATAAGAACAACCTGTTTAATTTCAACAGGTTGTTCTTATCATGAAAACTTATTCGCATCGCAATCAATCACATTGAACAAATATGCTTGGTTATCGCAAGACCATGGAGGCGTCCGCTCTCAATAAATATTTCGTTGGCGTCATATTTAGAGGAAGCTACGACTCCGGCGACGTACAAGCCTTTCACGTTTGTCTCCATCGTTTCAGGATCGATGAGAGGGGCGCCTGTTTCTTCATGAAACCCGACTCCGAGGGAAGTCAGCAAATGACGGTCCGGCCGGAATCCCGTCAACGCCAGAACGAAATCATTGTCTAAGCAAACTTTTTCGCTGCCGTGTCTTACGACAACCGAATGCTCTTCGATTTGCTCGACATGGGCATCGAACCACATTTGGATACGGCCTTTATTTACCATACTCTCGAAAAGCGGACGTACCCATGGTTTAATATTGGCAGAGAAATGGCTGCCTCTGTAAACGACTGTTACCTCAGCGCCGACACGGAGCAAGTCCATCGCCGCATCGACGGCGGAGTTGTTTCCCCCGATGATCGCAACCTTTGCTCCGGAATAGGGGTGAGCTTCTTTATAATAATGCGTCACCTTCGGCAACTCCTCGCCGGGTATGCCCAGCATATTTGGATGATCGAAATAGCCGGTAGCGATAACAACGAATCGTGCGGTATAAACGGACTTTTTGCCGAATTGATTCTGTGTATGGACTTGAAAACCAACCTGCATACGCTCAATGCGAACGACTTCCTCATAAGATTGGATTCTTAATTGCTCACGGCGTGCTACTTCGCGATAATAGACTAAAGCTTCCTGGCGATACGGCTTTTCATGCGGCGTCGTAAAAGAGTAACCGCCAATTTCCAGCAGCTCCGGCGTGCTAAAAAACTGTAAATAGGTAGGATATAAGTAAATGGAGTGCACGATGCAGTTTTTCTCTATAATTAAAGGCGATAAGCCTGCCCGCTGCATAGCAACTGCGGCCGAAAGTCCGCATGGTCCAGCCCCGATAATGATCACTTGATCCACTTTAATGACCTCCCCAACATAGTTAACTCCTTTCATACTACCGCAAGCCATGGGAAGATGCCAAGTTGACAACGTAAAAAGAGCAGACCGCTGCCCTATAAACAGAGACAGCTGACTGCTCTCAACACAATGGTATTATTAAACAACAACCGAATTTTTTACTTTTGATTCAGTTGTTTATCTTCTTGCCCTTCACTTATATCGTCTTTGGCAATGTTTACAGGTGTAGTGTTTGGTGCGTTCTCTAACGTATCGTTAACAATCTCCATATCTTGGTTTTCAGCGCTCATATTTGCCGAACCTGTATAATTGCCGGCATGATTGTTGTTTTCGACCATGGGGATCATCCTTTCAGGATCAAATTTGCGTTCTGCATTAACGTTTGCACCTGGGGCGCATTTTATTCGAATCATCTCCAAAAAAAGGAAGGTGGGTTGAAACCGATTAAAGGTTTATAACGTCTATATAAACAATATCCAGAAGGAGAGGAAGTCATTATATTGATTCTTGAATGGATACAGCGATTGGCAAATGCCAAAGAAAACGGCCGATTACAAAAAGTTTGGACGGAGCGAATGGTTGCCTTGCAAGATGATTATGAGGCGTATTCTCGCAGTGCTGAACTTTGGGAGCAACAGCTTAAGGATGAAGAAAAAGATGTGGAGAAGCTAAAGAGCCGTACATTCATCAATTTATTGTACGATTTACTCGACAAGAAGCAAGAAAAGCTCGCAGCTGAGGAAGAGGAAGTCATAAAAGCTCAATTGAAATACGAAGAAGCGATTCATGCGAAAGAGAATGTTCAGCAGCACATACTGGAGCTTCAGGTGAAACTGCATTCGGTCCGTTTTTGGGACATTGAAGTTGAAGAGTTTACGAAGAAAATTGAGGCGTATATTCATGCCAACGATTCAGACAAAAGCAAACAATTGAGGGTACTGGTTCAAAGACAGGCCGAATGCGAATTGCAGTCCAAAGAGTTTCAGGAAGCAATTGCAGCCGGCAGGACGGTCGCAGATCATTTACAACTTGTGCTGGAAAATCTTCGTTCGGCACGTAATTGGGGCACTTATGATATGTTGGGTGGAGGGCTGCTGTCCACTCACATCAAAAATGGGAAGATTGATGCCGCAATGACGCATATTCGCAACGCACAGCACAGTTTAAGCCGCTTTGAGAAGGAGCTGCGACATGTGCGCGTAACGCTATCGACTGATATAAATATCAGCGGTTTTCTCCGATTCTCCGATTATTTCTTTGACGGATTGATTACCGATTGGTTGGTCCAGGATAAAATTCAAGCTATGTTGGAACAAGTCGAGGAGAAGCTAAGGGAGGTAAATCGGTTGCGAAACGAGATGGAGCAGGAAGATCGCAAAATCGTAGCAATTATCAATAATTGTAAGAGCAGCTACACTGCAATCATTGAAAATCATTCCTAGATAGAACGGATCACTGATGTCCGTTATAATGGAAATTAGATGTAGAAAAAAAGGAGCAGAGGAACCATGCATTCTACAAGTATTAAGCACATGGTCGTTTTTTGTTTGCACAAAGGAAAAGACACAACGGAAGCGGAACATTTTCTGAAGGACAGCGCTGCTGAACTGGCTGCCATCCCGGGCGTTCAGCAATTTGAAGTGTTACGTCAGATCAGTAAGAAAACAGACTATGATTATGGGTTTTCGATGATATTTGCCGATCAGGCCGCTTACGATGCCTATAATGTGCATCCTGCACACATAGCGTATGTCGAGAAACGCTGGGTGAATGAAGTGAGTCGTTTTCAAGAAATTGATTTTATGCAATATACGTGAGGAGATACGCCCATTATGAGACTGCTAAAATTGCCAAAAGAAGAAAAAGAAATCTTAGTAGAGGACTTACAAAGTCACCTTGAAAGCGAGCATGATATTAGCCTTGGAAGGTTGGCTGCTGAACAATTAGTGGATTATATGCTCGAGCAATTAGCTGCCCCTATTTATAATCAGGCGATCGAAGATGCCCGCAAGACACTGCTGGATAAAATGGCTTCTCTGGAAGATGATCTCTACGCGCTAAAAATATCAAAATCAACCCGGAGATAATATGTATGAGAAAGGACAGACCTCATGGGCAATTCGGAAGAAATGTTTGATATTTATGATCGGCAAATGAATTGGCTTGGGGTGGCTCCGCGCTCGGAGGTACATAAAAAGGGACTGTGGCATCAAACGTTTCAATGCTGGATTGTTAGCTTTGAAAAGCCGGAACCTTTAATTCTGCTGCAGCTTAGAGCTCCGGACAAAGACTTGTTTCCAAGCTTGCTTGATATTTCATCAGCAGGTCATTTGGCAGCCGGGGAGACGGTGAGAGAGGGAGTCAGAGAACTGGAGGAGGAGCTTGGTCTCAACGTCCATTTTGATGATTTGCTGGCCTGCGGCAAGTTTGCCGAGGAAGATCTCATTTCGGAACAATTGATGGACCGCGAGTTTTGTCATGTATTCATCTACCGCTGTGATCAGCCTCTAAAGGACTACAAATTGCAAGAAGATGAAATTAGCGGTATATTTGCTGTGAAAGTCGAGGAACTGGATCAATTGGTTCATGGTCAACAAACGGTCATAACAGCTTCGGGCTATGAATTGCTGGGCGATGGACAGCTTAGGGAAATCACGAAACCAATCTCGCTTTCCGATCTGGTTCCGCATCCGACAGCCTATTTTGATCTGCTTTTTCAGACGCTTCGGGATTATAGTCTATACCGCTAGGTAAAAGAAAAAGAACCGAAACGTTATTCCGTACGGTTCTTTGGCAATGATGGCCTACACAAAGTACTTAGTCGCGATGTAGGCATAGAGGAAATAACAAGCGATCGAGAGTAAAATGAGCAGGATGCCCAGTACAGTTTTGCGCTTGAATAGAAGCAGGAAACCTGCGCTGAATGCCGATCCCATAATCAGCATGGAAATGAAAGTTAAAATGCCCATCGTACGGTTTCTCCTTACCCTTTGTTGACGTAATCGCGCACCATGTCCTCAGTTACGTATGAACGGAGCGGAGAAATGCCCTGCTTGGCATGGGCGATGATTTGGGCGGTAATGGCGTTGACTTCGTCGACAGAAAATGGAAGGTTGCGTCTGCAGAGATCGACGCATGCTTCAATCGCCTGCTCACGCTGTTCATCCAACTCAGCAAATCGAACCAAATGCAGGTGCTGCGCCGTCGAATGCTTCGATATCGCTTCATGTACATTCATGTTAGAGTTCTCCTTTAGTGACCAGATTCTAATTCAGTATACACGATTGGAAGGACAAGGAACAGGCTTGCGTCAGGAAATGCTTGAAAAGAGAAGTGATTTAAAAAAATTAATGTTGTTAATAATTAATGGTATTAATTAAAAAATGGAGAGCGTTACTTAGAATTACAAACGTGTCGGAGTGAAAACGAATGAATCCATTACCGATTGAATCGGTACTTCCGGAATTGAAAGAAGCTCTTAGATCTGCTGCATGCGCAGTATTGGTCGCACAACCCGGTGCAGGAAAAACGACTAGGGTGCCATTAGCCCTGTTAAGTGAACCATGGTTACAGGGCCAGAAAATACTGATGTTGGAACCGCGGAGGTTAGCTGCCCGCGCTTCAGCTCGTTTCATGGCTTTGCAGGTTAACGAACAGGTCGGCCAGACGATCGGTTACCGCGTGAAGAATGATACTCGTGTTGGCCAAGAAACACGCATCGAGGTCATTACCGAGGGTGTACTAACACGAATGCTTCAATCTGATCCAGCATTAGAAGGAGTCGGAGCCGTCATTTTTGATGAGTTCCATGAGCGAAGTTTGCATGCAGACATTGGACTGGCGTTATGCAGGCAGTCGCAATCCTTATTGCGAGAAGATCTTAGAATTGTGGTTATGTCGGCTACAATCGAGGCGGAACCGGTAGCTGCGATGCTTGACGATGCGCCGATTATTCGAAGTGAGGGTCGTGTATACCCGGTAGAGACGCATTATCTCGATCGCGCCATCGAAGGCAGAGTTGAACCATTGATGGTTAAAACGATCCTGCATGCTCTTCAAGTTCATGACGGCAGTATTCTTGTTTTTTTGCCGGGTGCAGCCGAAATACATCGCGTTGAAACGGCGCTGGCTGCCTCAAGTTTGGGCAAAGAAGTCGTCATTGCACCGTTATATGGCAATCTTTCGCAAGAAGCTCAAGACGAGGCGTTAAGGGCTTGTTTACAAGGACAGAGGAAAGTCGTGCTGGCCACTTCGATCGCCGAGACCAGTCTGACCGTCGAAGGGATCACGGTTGTAATTGACAGCGGGCTCATGCGGGTGTCGCGTTTTTCACCGCGCACGGGCATGACCCGGCTGACGACTGTGCCTGTGTCCCAAGCCTCTGCCGATCAGCGCAGAGGGCGGGCGGGCAGGCTCGGTCCAGGCGTGTGCTACCGCCTATGGACCGAGCAAGAGCAGCGGCAGCTGCCGCCAAGCAGCACGCCGGAGATCCGCGAAGCGGATCTCGCGCCGCTGGCGCTGGAGCTCGCCGCCTGGGGCGTGCCGGACCCCGCTGCGCTGGTCTGGCTCGACCCGCCGCCTGCTGCTGCATACCAGCAGGCGCGGGACCTGCTCGTGCAGCTCGGCGCGCTGCACGAGGGCGGCGGCCTAACTCCGCACGGCAAGCGCCTCGCGGAGTTAGGCCTGCATCCCCGGCTTGCGCACATGGTGCTGCAAGCCATACCGGCGGAGCTCGGCGCGATGGCGTGCGAGCTCGCGGCAATGCTGAGCGAGCGCGATATCATGCGCGCCGCCAAAGATCGCGATGCGGATGTACGCACCCGCATCGAGGCCTTATGGAGCGCTGCCCGGCAGGAGCAGCGCGGGGACGTTGACTTTGGCTTATGCCGCCGCATTGCGGCGGAAGCCAAAGCCTTGCAGCAGTCGCTCGGCATTCGTCCGAGCGGCAAGGAAAGGGCAGAGGCGAGCGGATTGCTGCTCGCCTTCGCCTATCCCGACCGGATCGCGCAGCGGCGATCGGCCGGCCGGTTCTTGCTCAGCAACGGCCGCGGTGCGGTGCTGACAGAGCTGCAGGCGCTCTCGAATGAACGTTATATCGTTGCGGCCGAGCTGGACGATTATGGCGTCGAGAGCCGTATTTATTTGGCAGCCCCGGTTCAAGAGGAAGAGCTGCTTGATGTAGGCGGGGATCTTTTGACCAGGGAGCAGGAAGTCCTTTGGAACCGGGAGACTCAATCCGTAAAGGCGAAACAACGGCTTCGCCTAGGTGCTTTAACCTTGAGGGAAGCCCCTGTGCAGGATCCTGACCCCGATTTGCTTTTAGAAGCTTTATTAGCTGGAATCGCATTAGAATCGCTTGATCTGCTCCAATGGTCGCGCAGTGCAAGACAGCTTCAAGCGAGGGTGATGTTTTTGCATCGTTCGGACGATGATTGGCCGGATATGCGCGAAGCCGCTTTGCTTGCTTCCGTGAAGGATTGGCTTGGCCCCCATCTCTATGGCTTAAAAAACCGGGGAGATCTTCAACGATTGCCGTTAACCGGTATTTTAGAGGAAATGCTGAGCTGGGAGCAGCGCCGCCGGTTAGAAGAGTGGGCGCCAACGCATATTCAGGTGCCTAGCGGTTCGCGCATCCCGATAGATTACAGTGATAGCGAGTCTCCTGTATTGTCAGTCCGGTTGCAAGAGATGTTTGGCTTGTCCAATACGCCGCGGATTGCTAACGGAAGGGTTCCGCTAACGCTGCATCTGTTGTCACCCGCCCAACGACCCGTACAAGTGACGAAAGATTTGGCCAGCTTCTGGCGGGACGCATACTTCGAAGTGAAAAAAGATCTCAAAGGCCGCTACCCCAAACATTACTGGCCGGACGATCCGATGGCCGCAGTCCCAACCAATCGGGCCAAGCCTCGGACATGAACATGAATCATCAAGATGAAAGGGAGCTGGGAATTCATGGCATGCCTGACTCCCGCTAATCGAATCGCGATCTATATATCGGCAGGCTTTGCAACGGCGCCGTCCTTTTTGGATATACTTGCAGCGGAATTGGCACTCCGCTTGCAGCAAGCGGGGTGGAGTCCGCGTATTGCCGTTCATTATCCTTATGGGGATTGGTCGAGAAAACGAGTGGCTCAATTACGCGAAATCGGCAGCGATCTCTGGCGCTCGTCTCGCCAAGGGATTTCTTTCTTTGGGGGCAAAAGCTTATACAATTTCATCTCGCAAGATGCCTTAGCGGATGAACCTTTGCTTTTGATAGGTCATAGCGGTGGAGCTGTAGCTTCCGTTCAGGCGGCAGAACAGCTGCGGAAAGAGGGAAGAACGATCGTTGGCGTTGTGCAAATCGGATCGCCCAAATGCTTCATTCCTGACGCGCTAAAGGAGCGTGTTCTTTATATTAGAGCGGTTAACCAAAGCGGTAAACCGGACCCAGTTCCGCTTGTAGGAACGTGGGGAGGCTGGGTGAAAACACGGCCTGGCTTCTGGCGCTGGGACAGGCTGAAGAATGCTCCCATTCATCGAACTACTTTGTCCTTACTGGGAGGACATGCGGATTATTTTCGAAACCATGAGCCTTATGTCATGAACGGTTCTTCGAATTTGCAAACCATCATGAACGTTATTTGGCCTTGGTTGCAAAGCATATACCCACTGGGAAATACACCAATTGAAAAGGAAGATGAACATGATTGAAATCCTAAAAGCCAATATGGAACACAGCAAAGAAGAAGGTTATGTGGGGCACGTGGAGTTCACTGTAGAAGGACATTCATTTCCGTATGAGATTACACTGCAAAGCAAATCTCGCAGGGATTGGAGCTACGCATTGAATTTTTCAAAGGATTCAGGCAAAGAGGAGGATATTCTTGCTGTGGAAGATTTGCTGGAAGAAGATGAATACTTTGACCAACTGGTTGATGCGGCTTTGAATGCTTTGAAGGCCCAGCCGTAAACCATGTAGGTCGATAGGAGAGGATAGCGCTGGACACCGATGTGAAACAAATTTTAAAAGAAAGCTATGATCGGCAAGCTCAACTGCGGGACCAAAATGAAGTGCAATTGTGGAAAGTAAATGAGATGGATTTCGTGGTCAATAAACTGCTGCAGGCTGGCGAAAGCGGTAAAAAGGTGTTGGATTTAGGCAGCGGTCCCGGCCATCAAGCCGCTTATTTGCAAAAGCACGGTTGCGAGGTGTCTTGCGTGGACCTATCCGATGAAATGGTACGAATTTGCCGGGAAAAAGGGCTTGACGCCCATACTATGGACTTCTACTCATTGGATATAGAGCCTGAATCGTTTGATGCGGTTTGGACGATGAACGCCTTGCTTCACGTGCCAAAGCATAGTTTGAAGCAAGTGCTCGTTCAGATCGAACGGGTGCTTAAGCCTAGCGGTTTTTTGTATCTCGGCATGTATGGCGGGTATGAGAGCGAGGGCATATGGGACGAGGACAGTTACAGACCTCAGCGGTTTTTTGCCTTCTATGAGGACGAGCACATTCAGAGAAAAGTCAGTGAAGTTTTCGAAATCGAGCAATATCGCGTCCTGCCGATGGAGGGCATGTCTGTTCATTATCAGTCCATCATAGCGAGGAAAAAACAGCTAAACCCGTGAATTCACGGGTTTTTATGCATTTGATTTGAGTTCTGCTCATGTTAAAGATCCAAGTCTGCTATATTGGCACTATCCCCTTCACTCAGATTAAGGTCAATGAATTGATGATGGATGAATGTTTCTTCGTTACTGAGTCTATGGGATAATGGCTACAGGCTACTTTCCATTTCCATAGGTACTTCTGAGCGGAAGGGATTGTGTGCACATGAATGTCGGCAAAAGTTTACCCTGACTGGCCACCACAAGAGAAACGGTCTCAAAATATGTACATACAAGTTCGACGAATGCTATAATACGTTCAAAATCAATGCCCGAGGTGAAGTATGAAAGAGAAGCAATTACCCAAGTACATGCAGCTTAAACAGGAGATTTTACAGTGGCTCCATACCGGAAAGCTTAAGGCAGAAGACCAGATGCCGTCGGAAAATGAGATTGCGGAGCAATTTCAGATGAGCCGGCAAACGGTGCGGCAAACGTTCGGTGAACTGGAGCAAGAAGGCTGGCTGTACCGGGTCCAGGGCAAAGGTACGTTCGTATCCACGCCGCAAACACAAAAAGGCCGTGATATTCAGACGATTGGCATCCTGACGACCTATATTTCGGATTATATTTTCCCGCATATCGTACGCGGTGCTGAGGCGGCGCTAAGGAATAAAGGTTACCGATTGCTTTTGTCCAGCACGGATAACGATAAAGAAAAAGAGAAGGAAAGCCTGAATATGATGATGAGCCAGCCTTTGAGCGGACTTATTGTCGAGCCGACGAAAAGTGCGGAAGGGAATCCGAATTTGAGTTATTATCTGTCGCTTGATTTTCATAATATTCCGTATCTGATGATTAACGAACGTTACCCGGAAATGAATTGTCCGTCCTTAATTGTGGATGATGAAGAAGGCGGTTTCCTGGCGGCACAACATCTGATCGAGCTCGGACATAAGCGCATAGCCGGTTTGTTCAAGACGGACGACTTGCAAGGGGTTAATCGGCTTAAAGGATTTATTCGCGCTCACCGTCACTATCAAATCCCGTTATCGCCGGATCTTGTCATACATTATACGACTGAAGAGAAAACGCAAAAGCCTTATGAAAATACGCTGTCGATGTTGGGACAAGGCGAGGAGAGACCGACGGCGTTTGTGTGCTATAACGATGAATTAGCCGTTCATTTGCTTGAAGCTATACGTAAATTAGGGCTGCAAGTTCCGCAAGATGTATCTTTAGTCGGTTTCGATGATTCAATGCTCGCCACTGCAACCGAGGTGAAATTAACAACGCTCTCGCACCCGAAAACAGATATGGGTGTTGATGCGGCCGAGCTTTTGATCGATATGATCGAAAATAAGCGGAATGTGAATGCACAATCGGGCAAAGTGTATACTCCGGAATTAATCATTCGCGATTCTACTCAGCAACTGCGGCAAAGTTAAAATTTATCTAGCCAACTTGTACGTACAAGTGATATACTTTGGTTATTACATCCAAAGGAGGCTTCCTCATGTCCCCCAAATATGCCATCGGCGTCGATTATGGAACGGAATCGGGCCGCGCGGTACTCGTCGACTTGAGCGACGGGACCGAGATCGCCGACCATGTAACACCTTACCCGCATAACGTTATCGATGAAAAGCTGCCCGAATCCGGAAACAAGCTGGAGTACGATTGGGCACTGCAGCATCCGCAGGATTATATCGATGTGCTCACACGATCCGTGCCTGCCGTGATGCAAGCTTCCGGCGTGAATCCGGACGATGTTATCGGTCTAGGCATTGATTTCACGGCGTGTACGATGTTGCCCATCGATGAGCAAGGTGAGCCGCTGTGCTTCAATCCCGAGCTCAAAAATAACCCGCACAGTTGGGTAAAACTGTGGAAGCATCATGCCGCTCAAGATGAGGCGAATCTCATTAATGAGATTGCGGCACGCAGAGGAGAAGCGTTCCTGCCCCGTTACGGCGGGAAAATTTCTTCTGAATGGATGATTGCCAAGGTCTGGCAAATCCTGAATGAAGCGCCGGACATTTATGAACAAACAGACCGTTTTTTAGAAGCTACAGACTGGGTTGTTTCGCAAATGACGGGTCAAGTTGTACGTAACAGTTGTACTGCTGGTTACAAATCTATCTGGCATAAGAAGGAAGGCTACCCAAGCAAGGATTTCTTTAAAGCATTGGATCCAAGACTTGAGCATGTAACAGAAACGAAGCTTCGCGGAGAAGTTGTAGCGCTTGGCACCAAGGCGGGCGAGTTGACTGAGTCCATGGCGAAACGGATGGGGTTAAGCCCTGGTACGGCCATTGCTGTAGGGAATGTGGATGCGCACGCCGCCGTTCCCGGAGTCGGCGTTGTCACACCAGGCAAGCTGGTCATGGCGATGGGGACTTCAATTTGCCATATGCTGCTTGGCACGGAAGAGAAGCAAGTCGAAGGCATGTGTGGCGTTGTCGAAGACGGCATTATTCCAGGGTATTTGGGCTATGAAGCCGGACAATCGGCTGTCGGCGACATCTTCGCCTGGTACGTGGAGCAAGGCGTTCCGGCCTATGTAACACAAGCAGCGGAACAGGAAGGCGTGAGTGTGCACGAGTGGCTGGAGCGTCATGCATCCGCTTACAAACCCGGTGAAACAGGGCTTCTCGCACTGGATTGGTGGAACGGCAATCGCTCGGTGCTTGTAGATACGGAGCTAAACGGGTTAATTGTCGGCTACTCGCTATTGACGAAGCCTGAGGAAATTTATCGCACACTGCTGGAAGCGACCGCTTTCGGAACACGCAAAATTGTTGACGCGTTCCACAGCAATGGCGTCGAGGTCCAAGAACTATACGCCTGCGGCGGGCTGCCGCAAAAAAATCGTCTGCTGATGCAAATCTACGCAGACGTGACGAATCGCGAGATCAAAATCGCCGATTCGAAGCAGACGCCGGCGCTGGGGGCAGCCATGTTCGGCGCTGTTGCAGCGGGCGCCTCGAAAGGCGGCTATGACAGCATTGTCGACGCCGCCAAGAAGATGGCACGCGTGCGTAAGGAAACATTTAAGCCAATACCGGAGAATGTAGCCGTGTATGAGCAGCTGTATCAAGAATACAGCAAGCTTCACGATTATTTCGGGCGCGGAGAAAACGATGTGATGAAGCGGCTTCGTGCGATTCGTGAGGGAGCGCAGCATTAAACGAACTTATTTCATTTCTAAGATGCGGGAGGCATTTCGCCAATGAGTCTATTTTCAGAGAAAGTATTTTGGTTCGTAACCGGAAGTCAACATCTTTATGGTCCTGAAACGCTGCAGGAAGTGGAAGTGCATTCCAGGCAAATTACAGAAGGAATTGACCGTGACCCATCGATTCCCAACCGAATCGTTTTCAAGCCTGTCCTAACGACGCCGGATGCGATTCGCAGGCTCTGTCTCGAAGCCAATACGGATGACAACTGCGCAGGAATCATCACATGGATGCATACATTTTCTCCGGCGAAAATGTGGATTGCCGGCCTTTCCGAACTGCGTAAGCCGCTGCTTCATTTGCATACGCAATTCAATCGCGATATTCCGTGGGAATCGATCGATATGGATTTCATGAACTTGAACCAAGCAGCGCACGGCGATCGCGAGTACGGTTTTATCGGCGCACGGATGGGAATATCCCGTAAGGTGGTCGTCGGCTATTGGGAAGATCCGGCGGTAATTAGCCGAATTGCAGGTTGGATGCGTACAGCCGTGGCTTTCATTGAAGGACGAAACCTGAAAGTGGCTCGATTTGGCGACAATATGCGTCAAGTAGCCGTTACTGAGGGTGATAAAGTGGAGGCGCAAATTAAGTTTGGCTGGTCGATTAACGGGTATGGTGTAGGCGATCTCGTTCAGCGCGTAGGGGATATCTCGGAAGCGCAGGTGGATGAGTTGATGGATGAATACAACGAGCGCTATGACATTACCGCCGAAGGCCGATCTGCGGGTCCCATTCGCGATGCTATTCGCGAACAGGCGCGAATTGAACTCGGACTCAAAGGGTTTCTGCAGGAAGGCGGCTTCGGCGCTTTCACGACGACATTTGAAGATTTGCACGGCTTGAAGCAGCTGCCAGGTCTTGCGGTGCAGCGTTTGATGGAGCAAGGCTATGGTTTCGGCGGTGAAGGCGACTGGAAAACAGCAGCGCTCACCCGCGTGATGAAAATCATCGCGGCGAATGAAGGCACATCCTTCATGGAAGATTACACGTACCATCTGGAGCCTGGCAATGAACTTGTTCTCGGCGCGCATATGCTGGAGATTTGCCCGACAATCGCGGCTACACGCCCGAAAATCGAAGTGCATCCGCTCGGAATCGGCGGGAAAGCCGATCCGGCAAGAATTGTGTTCGACGGAGCCGGAGGTGCTGCATTGAATGCGTCGCTGATCGATATGGGAACCCGCTTCCGTTTGCTGATCAATGAAGTGGATGCGGTGCAGCCTGTGAAGGCGATGCCTAAACTGCCGGTCGCACGCGTCCTGTGGAAACCTCAGCCGTCGCTGCGAGACTCAGCTGAGGCATGGATCTATGCCGGTGGAGCTCATCATACCGTGTTCTCTTACAAGGTGACCACGGAACAGCTCGTGGATTGGGCGGAGTTGGCCGGCGTCGAATGTGTCATTATTAATAAACACACGTCGCCTTTACAGTTCCGCAACGAGCTGCGCTGGAGCGAAGCGGCCTGGAGACGATAAGAACGATAATATGAAGCTCGGAGACAAGTTGTTCTCCGGGCTTCTTTTTGTTTCAAATATTGAAAATTATCCCAATTCAAGCGAATATTATCCGTTCCAGAAATACCAAAACCGATGAATAATGGAGCTGTAAGACATTGTTACGCAGAAAGGAGGCATTGTTTGAAGTTTTTGATCATTTCCAAGAATTTGTGAGCGATTACAATTCGAAAAAAGAAAGAGGTAGAGTTGATGACTGCCAATCGAAAGCGAACGCTTGCCATCTTGCTTACTTTCTTGCTCATTTTTGCAGTTGTCCCTGCAACGGCTTTAGGTGCAAGCGCATGGGCACCAAACACAAGTTATCATGTCGGTGATATCGTCACATACGGAGGATCCACTTATAGCTGTCTGCAAGCTCATACTTCGTTAACCGGCTGGGAGCCGCCGAATGTGCCGGCGTTGTGGAAGCTGGAAAGCGGGGGAGGTACTGCCGACACACAAGCGCCAACGGTGCCTGCCAATTTGAAAGTAACGGCAACAACCACAAGCTCCATCTCATTATCCTGGACAGCATCGACAGATAATGTTGGGGTCGCAGGCTACGATGTGTACAAAGGAACGACGCTTGCGGGTACTGTTGCAGGAACGACTTTTACAGCTTCCGGGTTGACAGCAGGTACTTCCTATTCCTTTACGGTTAAAGCGAAAGATGCCGCAGGTAATGCGTCGGCTGCAAGCACAGCTGTGACGGGAACGACTCAAACCACATCCAGCGATACGCAAGCGCCAACCGCTCCAGCAAATTTGAGTTCCTCAGCTTTAACTAGCAATTCCGTAACTTTGTCCTGGACAGCGTCATCGGATAATGTTGGTGTTACGGGTTACACCATTTATCAAGGCACAACGAGCGTAGGGGCTTCTGCTGGAACAACATTTACAGTGACCGGACTTGCAGCGAACACAACGTATTCCTTTACGGTAAAAGCGAGTGATGCGGCAGGAAATAGTTCGGCGGCAAGCGCAGCGCTCTCGGTGAAAACGCAAGCAGGCAGCGGCGGACTGACAGGGGCGAAAATTGTAACTTACTATCCGGAATGGGCCGTTTATGGTCGTGGCTTTAAAGTTCCGGACATCGATGCTTCGAAAGTTAATGTGATTAACTATGCATTTGCCGATATTTGCTGGAATGGGGTTCATGGCAATTCAGACCCTACGGGACCTAATCCGCAAACATGGGCATGTGCTGACGAGACCGGCAATATCAGCGTGCCGAACGGGACGATTGTTCAAGGCGATCCATGGGCGGATACGGGCATGTCTTATACCGGGGATACTTGGGATATGCCGATCAAAGGCAGTTTTAATCAATTAGTCAAGTTAAAACAGGCGAATCCGAATGTGAAAACCATCATTTCCGTTGGCGGCTGGACTTGGTCGAACCGCTTCTCAGATGTGGCAGCAGATGCGACCGTACGTTCCAATTTCGCCAAATCAGCCGTTTCCTTTATTAAAAAGTATCAATTCGATGGCGTTGATCTGGACTGGGAATATCCGGTTAGCGGCGGTTTAGCCGGAAACAGCTATCGGACTGCCGACAAACAGAATTACATCCTTCTTCTTCAAGCCATTCGCTCGGAACTGGATACAGCTGGAGCAGCGGACGGAAAGCATTATTATTTGACGATCGCTGCAGGCGCAGGACCGAGCTACATTACGAATAATCAGCTTTCAAGTATGGCATCGATCTTGGATTGGGTCAATTTGATGAGTTATGATTTCCATGGAAGCTGGGAAGCCAAATCAGGTCAAAACGCTCCGCTGTATTTCGATCCGGCCGATTCAAGCTCCGACCCCGTAAACTTCAACGTCGATAAAGCTGTAACTTCCTTCCTTGCTGCGGGTGTACCGGCATCCAAGCTTGTGCTTGGACTCCCTTACTATGGGCGTGGATGGGCAGGCTGCGCTAACGTCAATGGCGGGCAATATCAAACATGCAGCGGGGTCTCGCAAACAGGAACTTGGGAGAAGGGTTCCTACGACTTCAATGACCTTCAAGCTAATTACATCAACAAGAATGGCTACACGCGTTATTGGAATTCTGTAACGAAAACCCCTTATTTATATAATCCAAGCGGCGGCACTTATATATCATACGATGATGAGCAATCGATACAAGCGAAAGTAGACTATATTAAATCTAAAGGCCTAGGCGGCGCCATGTCTTGGGAAGTTACCGGCGACCGTAACAAAACCCTGCAAACCATTGTGAAACAAGGCCTGCTTCCATAGCGTTCTTAAAGTGGAGACCGTACATCCCAATCATGTACGGTCTTTTAATTTCACGCTTAATAATGTCACATTTATCAATATGATCGCTACTTTCGTCCATTGACTTCTTTGATCCGTATGAATTAAAGTTAACTCAGTGACTTGTCCCATTTCTGGGGCGCTTATTTGGAGAGGAGAGCTTTGGGGATGACAACGAAAGCTTTTGAAGGCACGTATCAAGGAGAACAAGCCATTTGGCTTCAAGCCGGACGCTATGAGGCGGCTGTGCTGCCGGAAATCGGCGCAAATTTGATCGCTTTTAGAGATATGGACAATGGGTACCGTTTCTTGCACGAACCGGCAGCGGATGAAATGGAAGCGTTTAAAGCACGCCCGATTATTCATGGCATTCCGGTCTTATTTCCGCCGAACCGCTATGAGGACGGTAAGTTTCCATGGCAGGGCAACGTCTACGAATTCCCCGTCAATGAACCGAAAACGGGCAATCACTTGCACGGTTTTGTACACAATATTCCATGGTCGGTTGAGAAATTTGCCGCTGACGAAACGGAAAGTCGTGTGACGCTTGCATTGCGGGTAAGAGCAGGTCATTCCGTGTATGCTTACCTGCCGTTCGAGTTTACAATTCGCCTTACATACACGCTTAGCGAGCACGGCTTGCATCAACAAATCCGCGTACATAACGAAGGACAGGTCGCAATGCCTTGCTTGCTGGCGTTCCATACAGCTATTAATGCGCCATTTGCTCACGCAAGCCAAGCAGCGGATTACACATTCAAAATGACGATCGGCAATCGCTGGCAGTTAAGCGAAAGAATGCTGCCAACGGGCGAATTCCAGCCTTTGACTGAAGCTGAAGAGAAGATGAAAACGGGCGGATTGTCTCCATTCTTCGATTCCATGGACAATCATTACACATCAGCGCCGCAAAATGGCCGCAACTATATGGAGCTGACAGATGCCAAAGCCGGCGTAAAGCTCATTTATGATGTAGGCACTTCTTACAAGCAGTGGATGATATGGAATAATGGGGCTACCGAAGGTTTCTTCTGTCCGGAGCCGCAAATGAATTTGGTGAATGCGCCGAATGTCAATCTTCCGGCTGAGCAAATCGGCTTGGTTTCCTTAGAGCCAGGAGAAGTATGGGAAGAGACGGGCCGATTATACGTGGTTAAGCAATAAACGAATAGCTGAAACATGCCCCTTTCGCCGCATGGCTCAACCCGTTACGGGATTAGCTGCCAGTTGGTCGAAGGGGTCTTTTCTACTAGTCAGATAGGGGATAATGGAATGAACGAGGAAGATTTGAAAAAAGAAATTGAGAGACTTACGGAAGAAAACTTAAGATTAAAGCAAGAAATTACTAAACTTCGCAGTGCAAAGCGACCTGCTATGAAGTCTATGGATTCCATGTCCACGAAGCTGAAGGACGCTTTGCGCGAATAGCGCCGTCGAATCGACAATGTCTCTTCATTTCGATATAATGTACATTGGCAAAAGGAGGAATTAATATGAACGAAACATTACCGCCAAAAACTTGTTCCATTGACCGTTTGGTTACGAAAGAAAATGAAGTAGTAAAAGTCCTTGCCGGTGAAAAGACGGCATGCCGACGCAACGGTCGTTATGCCGACATCGGAGAGACGATGGAGCTGCAGGGGAAAAATTTTACCGTTACAAATGTTTATCAACAATCGTTAGGTGAGCTGACTGAACAAGATGCAAACAGAGAAGGGCATCCAACAGTTGAATCGTACAAGGAAAGCATTCTGTCTATGCATCCCGGCATGCCTTGGCTGCCGCATATGAAAGTATGGGTGCATGAATTCCAACTCGCTGAATAGCTATTACACAACGACAGTGCGGGTCTGCGGATCCGCACTGTTTTGTTAAAAAAACGAATGATGAAGAATGGATGATGATGTTGTCTTGGTATGTACTGCTTTTATATATCCATATTTTTAGCGTGATTCTAAGTATTGGACCTTACTTTATCTTGTTCCCGCTATTGACTAAAATCCAAGCCGCCCCGTTTGATAAACTTCCTGATTATTTGGAGCCATTTCGAATCACGGTTCGACTTACCAAACATGCAGGTCATGTGCTGGTTGCGACAGGCATCATTTTGACGTGGATCACGGCCTGGACTTGGAAAACATCGTGGATTGTCATTACAGTCTTGATCATGGTTGCCTCTTTGTACTTTATTGCAAGGGCGTTTTCACCGCTCATACGCCAGCTTCTGGCGCCACATGATAATCGGTCGGTGTTAGTACATAAACTGCGGAAAGCATTGATTGCCTACGTACTGATCACGCTATCGATGATGTGGTTTATGGTCGCGAAGCCAACCTTGTGGTAGTTGTAAAAAAGCGAGTAGAGATGTCTGGAATTGATGTCGGGACAAACCGAGTTTTCACGATATCTCTAGCCTTTTCTACCGTGCATAACAACGAAGTTGTAATACTTATAGACACAGTCTACGTCTACAAATCCGGCTTCACGGAGCCAGTTCAATTGGTGATCGAGCGTTGCCATTTTATCGAGCTTGGTCCGTTCATAGGCCGCTTGCAGCGCTTCCCGGCTTAAATCGGTTGCTTCGATTTTACCCTCCCAATCTGAGCGGTATAAGTTCTCCAGAAAAGGGCTGCTTCCTAGCACCTGGTCCGCATTAACGAACACACCGCCGGGTTTCAGCAGTTTGAAAATACGATGATACAGATCATATTTCTCATGATCCTCCAGATGATGGATGGAGAGAGAAGAGATAATGCAATCGTAAGAATCGGCGTAATCAAATCGTGAATAGTCAGCTGTGATGTACTTAAAGTTCGGACTCTCAGCCCCAAAACGTTGTTTGGCAATGTCCAGCATGCCCTCCGAAAGATCAATGAGCGTGAAGGAAGCATCGGGGTGCTGCGCCGATACGAGGCTGGAGAACAGTCCTGTACCCGCGCCCAGGTCAAGGATATGCGGCGCTTTGCTCCCACTTGGAATTAGCGAGGCTGCAATTTGATAATATTCGTCAAAACAAGGGATAAGCTTTCTACGTTGTGAATCATACTTACTAGCAATTTCATCGAATCTGGCTTGAATTGGATTGTGCTTCGCATCGTTCATGTGCAGTTTCACTCCGTTCTTGGATTTGCATGCTGTCTTGGAACTATCTTAGCGGAAATATGAGGAAAGAACTAATATATAGATCCGATGATCGTTATAGGTAATAACTATAAAGTCGTTCTGACTTATTGTGAAAATAAGTCGAGGGAGTGGAGCTGCGATGGACTAGTTAACGACTCATTCTGCTGGTCTTACGGATGACATGATTGATCACCTCAGAGAAAACAAGACCGATTGCGATCGCTCCGGACAACATAAAAGCTTTGGCAGCCAGCTGGACCGCCAGATCGTATTGGTTTTCAACAACGTTTCTCATCGCATCATAGGCAAGTCCGCCGGGAACAAGGGGAATAATGCCGGAAACGCTGAATACGATCACAGGTGTTTTGTAAATTTTTGCAAAGATTTGGCTAGCGAGCGTTACGATAAATGAAGCAATAAGTGTCGCCATAATCGGGTTAACGGGGACTTGAAGAAACAGCAAATAAAGCATCCAGCCTATCATCCCGACAAATCCGCACTGGATCAGAGTGCCCTTCGGCACATTAAAGAGAATGGCAAAAGCGGCAGTGGCAATGAAGCTTGTCGCAAGCTGTATGAGCATCAGATCAAACCCTCCCCGTTGTAAAAAGAAAGTACGAAGGCAATCCCGGCTCCGATCGCGAATGCCGTCAGGAACGCTTCGGCCCCCTTGGAAAGCCCGGATACAAAATGGCCGGCCATTAAGTCCCGGACCGCATTCGTGATCAGTAATCCCGGAACGAGCGGCATTACGGAACCGATAATGATTTTGTCCAAATCATGACCGAGCCCTATTTTCAGAAACAAATAAGCCATTGTCCCTATTAGCAAGGAAGCAAGGAACTCGGCGAAAAACTTGATCGGCACTAACCGATGGAAGTATATCAGGAACGATAAACCGGCGCCACCGGCTAACAAGGCAGGAACAAAGTCCAGCCATGTTCCGTCAAACATAATCAGGAAGCAGCCGCTCGCAATGCCCGCAGACATAATTTTGAACCAAATGGGATAGCCTGGGCTGGCCGCATCGATTCGCTCCAACAGACTGCAGGCTTCATTAACGGTAAGCTCGCCTTGGCTAATCTTCCTGGAAATCGCATTGACGAGGGTCACTTTATGCAAATCCGTTGACCGTTCGGAGATTCGAATCAAGCGCGTTGCGTGCTCGGGTCCGTCGATTGAAAAGATAATACCTGTCGGAGTCACAAAGCTGTGCGCATTGGGAATCCCGAAAGCATCTGCGACGCGTGTCATCGTATCTTCAACGCGATACGTTTCTCCGCCGTTCTCCAGCATAATTTTCCCGGCGAGCAGGCATACTTGTGCGACTTCGTAAGTTGTATGAGATGGATGATCCATGGCATGATCTCCTAATGGTATTTGCCCAAAGTATAGTATACGGTTGATAGGCTTTCAAGCAGAATTGAACTTCTTCATGAAAAAAGGTCTTGGATACATGTCGCTTTATGTTGTAAACTCTCTATATATCGTACGCGAAGAGGGATATCATGAGACAATTCGATCTTATTTCCGATATTCATCTTGATTTTTGGGTTAAAGATACGGGGAGTTTATGGAGTTTGCAAAGGAAGCTGAAGTCCTTCATTCGGCGGATATTGCCGGAGCCATCCTCGCAAACGCTGCTGATTGCAGGCGATTTGGGCCATAGCAATAAACAGAATTATTTGTTCCTTAAGCTGCTTAAAACTCATTATGCGAACATTTTACTCGTTATGGGCAATCACGATTATTACTTGGACAAGGCGACTCTGCAAGGCAACGGACATCGTGATTCGCTGGATCGGATGAAGGAAATGAAACTGCTCGCGAGTCAATTGTCCGGTGTTCAATATTTGGACGGAGATGCCGTCGAGCTGGATGGTGTGGTCTACGGCGGCTGCGGCATGTGGTACGATTTGCAGTATGGGATTCAAGTACTTCAATCGACTCAGGACCGGGTATTTAAGCATTGGTTGACAGTCTCGAACGATTACTCCCGGCTTCGGGGGAAGCCCCGATTGACGCTGGATATGTTTCAAAACGAAAAAGCCAAATTAGATAAGATTATAGCTGCTTCGCATGTCATTCTCACACACGTATCACCCGATTGGAGCCAGGTACCGAAGGGCATGGAGCTCGATTTGACAACCAGCTTCTACTACTTTGACGGATCTTCTTATAGCAATCAACTCGCAAATAAAATATGGTGTTTCGGACATGTCCATCATCGGATGGACTATGTGCATCATCATTGCCGGTTTATTAACGCCTCTATCGGCTACCCGAGGAAAGCACTCGCAGAGCCCGCCCAAATTCAAACTATATCTTTTTAAAAATGACCATCCTGGAGGAGAGTATCCCATGAGCTTACATATTCAACTCGTGAAACATACGGACCCGATTTTATTGGCGCTTATTGCCAAGCTGGATCAAGATTTGATGCAGCGATACCCGATTGAAGAGATTCATTTTGTCGATTTCAATGATCCCTCCGTTGAGCGGATCACCTTTGCCGTCGCGTTTGAGGGGGACATGCCTGTCGGATGCGGCGCGTTGCGTCCGATAAGTCCGGGGAGCACCGAGCTGAAGCGTTTCTTTGTCGATAAGGAATACCGCAATCGGGGTATTGCTTCGCAATTGCTATCATTCTTGGAGAAACAGGCTCTGGAAGCGGGCAATCATACCATTAGGCTGGAAACAGGCGCAGCGCAACCGGAGGCCATTGCCTTATATACCAAATATGGGTACTACCCGATTGAACCGTTCGACGAATATATCGATACTCCGGGAAGCTTGTGTTATGAAAAGAAATTATAACTCTCATACGATACACACGAAGCGACGTTCATTCGAATGTCGTTTTTCTTTTTTGCAACGGTTCCCGCCTCGTAATCCAATTTACGCATACCTCAGGAAAGTTTAGGAAATAATGTCGGTAAGACATTATCAACTTAGAATTCGGAGAAACCTACATGTTCGCTCGTTGGCTCCGCTCCAAAAAGCACACGCAGTCACAGGAAATCATCGAACCTATAGCATCCTTGCCGTTATTTCCAACCATTCAAGAAAATATAACTTACGTTCAAAGCGTACTTGGGTACAGTACGGATCTCGTGATTCGCGAATTTACGTATGATGCCATTACGGAACCGATAGCGATTCTGTATACGGATGGACTTGCTGATGCGAATGTCATCAATGATTTCATCTTGAGATCGTTAATGACGGAGTCTACGGAAGTGGACTCCGAACAAGATCCTTTTGACGTATTAAAAGCACACACCCTGACGATTGGTGAAATTCAACAAGTATCGGATATGAAAGTGATGTTGAATCATATCCTTTCTGGCGACTCGGTAATCTTGATTAACGGGTATACGGTCGGAGTTGCTGCCAGCACCAAAGGGTGGAAAGACCGGGGTGTCACGGAGACGCTCGTAGAAACTGTCGTGCGCGGACCGCGGGAAGCATTCTCCGAATCGCTTCGAACGAATACCGCATTGGTTCGGAGGAAAATTAAAGATCCTCATTTATGGGTGGAAACGATACAGATCGGTACGGTTACACAGACTGATGTCGCGCTTATGTATATAAAAGAGATTGCTCAGGAATCGCTGATTCTGGAGGCGCGCAATCGTTTGAAGCAGATTCAAATCGATGGCATTTTCGAGAGCAGCAACATTGAAGAATTGATTCAAGATGAAATTATTACACCATTCCCTACGATTTATAACTCGGAACGGCCTGATGTAGTAGCGCTCGAATTGATGCAAGGTAAAGTTGCGATTCTTGTTGATGGCACGCCTTTCGTACTTATTGCTCCAGCGCTATTTGAATCTTTCCTGAAAGCATCTGAGGATTATTATCATCGGGTCGATATCAGCACGTTAGTGAGGATGCTTCGGTATGCAGGTTTTCTTATTGCCCTATTGTCTCCTTCACTGTATGTAGCGATAACAACATTTCATCAAGAGATGCTGCCGACCCAGCTATTGATCAGCCTTGCTGCACAGCGGGAGGGCATTCCGTTTCCAGCCTTTATCGAAGCTTTACTCATGGAAATTACTTTTGAGATTCTGCGTGAAGCAGCACTTCGCATGCCGCGAAGCATTGGTTCCGCACTATCGTTCGTTGGAACTCTCGTTATCGGTCAAGCGGCTGTCGAAGCGGGCATCGTCTCGGCGGCTATGGTTATTGTCGTTTCGATTACGGCGATTTGCAGCTTCGTCTCTCCTTCCTATGATTTATCGAACGCCATACGCATTCTGCGGTTCCCATTAATGGCTCTAGCTGCCTCATTCGGGCTATTTGGAATACTTGCAGGATTACTCGGACTCATTTTGCACTTGAACAGCTTGCAATCATTCGGTGTGCCTTATTTGAGCCCGTTTGCCCCGTTGGAGTTGGACAAGCAGAAAGATGCCTTGTTTAGATTTCCTTTTCAAACCTTATTTACAAGAGTACGTGCTGCACATGCCCGAAATGTTGTAAAGCAAGCGAAAAGGAAGACCTTCAAACCTTAGAAGGAGGGAAGAGGCAGACGTGAAATCACAAGCGCGGCTAACGGTGAGCCTACTAGTCATCGTTTTGCTGTTAAGCGGCTGCTGGAGCCGCAGGGAGCTAAACGATATTGCCATTGCTGAGGGTGTTGGCATCGATTTCATTGGAAACCAGTATGAATTAACCGTCCAAGTCGTAAATCCGAGCAGTGTTACAAAAGGTAAAGGGGAACATGAGATTCCCGTTATCGTGTATTCCTCCAAGGGCACAACGTTGAACGAAGCCGTCAAACGACTGACTTCTTCCATATCACGGAACATCTATTTCGCGCACATTCGAATTCTGGTCTTCTCTGAAACGTTGGCTAAGCAAGGTATCGCCAAATCGATGGACTATCTGATGAGAGGGAGTGAGTTTCGCTCCGATTTCGACGTGGTGATCGCGAGGGAAAGTACGGCTAAGGAACTGCTGGGCGTTGTGACCCCCTTGGAAAAAGTACCCGCTAATTATATCTATAATTCTCTTGAGGCTGCCAAGAAAGAGTGGACTTCTGCGGTAACGATCAAACTGGACCAATTATCCAACGCGCTAGTGACCGCAGGCAAGAGTCCTGTCGTGTCCGGGATACGAATTATGGGAGAGCCTTCGTCAGGCACCGGCAAAACCAATATTTATTACACGGCCCCGCTGGTTCGGTTGCAATATTCCGGTAACGCAGTGTTCAAGAAAGATAAGCTTGTCGGATGGCTGAACGAAAAAGAATCTCGTGCTTATTCCATCATCACCAATCAGGCGAAACGATCTTCCGTGCACGTGGCCTGTCCCAAAGAAGGACTGATTGGCGTAGATATAGCCCGCAGCAAATCCAAGATATATGCAGTCGTCAAAAAGGATAAGCCAGAAATTTACATTGAAATGCGACTGGAAGGTAATGTTTCGGATGTGGAATGCCCAATTGAACTTTTCAAAACAGAAACGATTGATTACATAAACAAACAAATTATTGCGTTTGGGATGTCCAATATGAAAGAAACGATCAAGAAAACGCAGAGCTTTGGAACGGACATTTTTGGCTTTGGGGAGGCTGTGCATCGTGCTGACCCGAAATATTGGAAGAAAGTGAAGGATCATTGGGAAGACACATATAAGCAAATTGAACCCCATTTAAACATCGATGTAAAAGTTCGAGGAACAGGGACGCTAGGCGACTCGGTTGTAGGCGATGTGAAGGAGTAATTGAGATGTTAGTTGGTATATGCGTATTTCTGATCTCTGTCGCACTGGCGTGCTTTGAAATCCCTCGTATATGGAAACAAGGATGGAGAAAGGAGGTCTGGATTTACTGCACCCTCATGGCGCTTGGCAATGTCATGGCTACATGGAAAGGAATTGCCAAAGAAATACCTAATCCGGCCGACTGGATTACGGTTATTGTAGCGCCATTAACCAAACTATTAGTTCAGATCGGGTTATTAAAGCTATGAACAACGAGAAAACCATCACAGCCCGTCAACTCATGATCTTGATCTTTTTATTTTCGCTGGGCACGTCGATTTTAGTCGTTCCCACTTTGTTAGCTGCAGAAACGAAGCAGGATGCCTGGATATCAGGGCTAGCAGGGGTAGGAATAGGTCTTCTCTTTTTATGGTTTTATGTCAAATTAGCGAAGAAGTTTCCAGGATGTACACTGTTCGATATCCATAATCTCGTGTTGGGGAAATGGCTTGGGACCGTGGTGACTCTTTTTTTTGTTCTTGTTGGGGCTGTCATAAGCGCTCAGGTACTTTTCTATATTGGCGCATTCATGACCACTCAAATCATGCCGACAACGCCAATTCAAGCTATTCACATACTTATGATTACATTCGTAATCATAGGTGCCAAAACAGGAGTTATCGTTCTGGGGAGGACAGCGGAAATCTTTTTTCCGTGGATATTGCTTTTGTTTTTCCTTTTAGTGATTTTCGTAAGTCCGCAGTCCCATTTGATCAACCTCTTGCCCATTGGCGAAGCGGGTATCTTATCCAATGCGCGTGCTTCTTTAATGATTGTTGTTTATTCGTATTTCCCGATCGTATTTACCCTTTGCTTAATTTCTAAAGACACCCAATTCCCTATGAGGTTCTCTAAATCATTCATTTATGGGGGGATGCTAAGCGGTGGCATTATGATTATTATCGTACTTCTTGGCATCTTGGTGTTGGGTTCAGACCAATCATCCAGACAAGTGTATTCCACGTATGCCTTGGCAAAGAAAATTAGCGTAGGCAACTTTTTACAGCGGATTGAGGTCACGGTTGCGTTTGTTTGGTTTATATCGATTTATTTTAAATTAACGCTATATTTTCATGTCATGCTTAGAGGGATAGCGGCTCTATTTCGATCACAGAATTACAAAGCGCTCTCGACTCCAGCCGGAATCATTGTCGCAGTACTATCGTTAGTTGTGTATCCCAATGTAGCCTATATTCGCGAGTGGGATGAGCAGACATGGATACCTTTGGCGCTATATTTTGGAGGCGTTCATCCTGTCCTGTTGCTCGGGCTTGGTTACTTGCGAGGTAAATGAAAAGAGGACGTATATCCATGGGAAAAGATCAATTTACCCCAAGGCAATTTATGGTGATGGTCATTTTATATGCGATTGGCACTGCAATTTTAGTCGTTCCATCAACGGTAGCGTCTGAAGCCAAGCAGGACGCGTGGATGCCGGAATTGTTAGGGATTGGAATGGGAGCAGCGTTAGTCATGTTATATATGCTCGTTGCCAAGCAGAATCCGTCTTCGTCCCTTTTCGAGATTAATGAACTCGTTTTTGGCAAATGGTTGGGGAAGCTAATCACATTAAGCGTTGCATTCTGTACGCTCATCTTTAGTTCTCAAGTGGTATTTTACGTAGGTGAGTTTATGATCGTCCAAATTATGCCGACAACTCCGATTCAAGCCATTAACATATTATTAGTCTGTGTTGTTCTAATGGGGGCTAAATTGGGGATGGTCGTCCTCGCAAGAACGGCAGAAATCTTCTTTCCTTGGATTGTTCTGCTGTTTATTTTGTTCATCGTGGTTATTATTCCCAGTGTGGAGCCCAATCAAATATTGCCCATAGGGGAAATTTCTGTCATGCCGGTTATAGGGGCATCTCTAAAAGTAACAACCTACTCCTATATTTCCATGTTTATTACCTTCGGCGTCATCACGCATCAAGTTACTAGTTTGCAGAAGGCTCAGAAAGCTTATTTAATAGGGGTGGTGGTTAGTGGTTTGATTTTGTTGTCAATTGTTGTCGCCAGCATTCTAGTGTTAGGAGCGGATAATGCAGCTACTCAAGTGTATCCTAGTTACGCGCTTGCCCAACGAATTAATGTCGGCAATTTTTTGCAAAGAATTGAAGTTATTGTAGCCTTCCTTTGGTTGGTATCTATCTATTTCAAACTATCCATTTTTTTTTATGCGACAATAAAAGGTTTAGCGGCAGTGCTCCAATTACGCGATTATAAAATATTGTGTGTGCCTATCGGTATCATTATCACTGTCCTTTCCCTGGTCGTGTATCCGAACAAAGCTTATCAGCAGAAATGGGATGACGTGACATGGATTCCATTGTCGCTGCTTCTCGGGCTTTTGTACCCTTTTCTGATCCTAGGGGTCGGATGGATGCGCAAGATGCGAGCGAAAAAGTTGAATGGCAGCGGTTAATTACCCGTCTGAAAAGTGAAGGATTCTTGTCCGTTTACGGAGGTTTGAATGAAACAATTACGGAAGCTCACTGTTCTACTTCTGCTCGTAATCTTTACATCTTTGCTAATTGCCGCGGATACTCCTCAGAGCGAAGTATCGCTCCCCGTGCTTAACTACCATAGTATTGGGATCGAACCGGGTAACCCGTACGTGCTCCACCCCGATGCTTTTGCTCGCCAGATGAAATATTTGGCAGCGCATCATTATACCCCCATCTCGCTGTCCGACTTCGCGCTTATGCTGGAGAAGAAAAAGGTCGTCCCGCGGAGACCAGTGCTGCTAACCTTTGATGACGGCTATGTCGATAACTACGAGTTGGCGCTTCCGCTTCTCCGGCAGTACGGCTTTCCGGCTGCAGTGTTCGTATTGCCTGGTAACATCGGACACGAGAATTACCTCAGCTGGCCGCAAATCAAGGAGATGTTGGCGGCCGGGTGGGAGGTGCAGCCCCATAGTATGACGCACCCGCATTTGCCGCAGTTAACAGCGGCCCAGCAGCGCGAGGAAATTACGGAATCGCGCAGGCAGATCGAAGCTCAGCTCGGGACGACTGCAGATATTTTCGCTTATCCGTACGGCGAGTATAACGAGGAGACGCTGGCGATTTTAAAGGAGGCGGGATTTCGTTACTCATTCACTACTAAGCCAGGCTGGGCTGCATCGTCCCAGAACCGTTATGAACTTCATCGCATCGTCGTGCGTGGAGTTGACAGCTTTCGAACCTGGGTCCGGCAGATCAAGCATAACGTTACCTGACAGGTCGTTTAAAGAAAGCGAGCAATTGCTCATTTTGCGGAACGAACGATACGAGTTCCCAACCGTGACGACCCCAGCAGGAAAGCGAGTTGTCAATAAGCAGCCCTAATGTCCTTCCGCTATTGTTCTTCAAGATATCACCAAGTCCGGATTCATAATGGTACTCCCATTGCTGGTAGTAGTCATCAGGAACGACATCAGGGAGAGTATCCTTAGGATCTTGATGGATGCGTACCATTGTGTTGGATAGGGCATTCAAGATGGCTTCGCGTTCAGTTTCCTCCAGTGCAAATGCCCGCGGTGCTTTCGGAATATTAAATTTCACATGAGAATGGTATACCTGCAAAATTAGTGTGCCAAGCAAAGTCTCATCCGGTTTCTTGATCACATACCATGCACAGCGTTCCCGTTCTTCGGGGGGACCCCAGTTTTCGACGGAATCAGCCAAGTTAAAACCCGGGCGCGTAATAAGACCATAGTCGCTCAGTTGTTTGAAAAAGGGAGCCATAAACTTTTGGATATAGACCCCATAAGCACGATCGCCGTGCTCGTTAAATAAGTGTGTTAGCTCATTGTTGTGCTCTGTCAGTACAGAAAGCGAGGATTGTTTAATGCATTGATCTGCGTAATAAGCAATAGAATGAATCGTTGGTTCTTGATCTTGAAGATAATCTTGAATAGATTGCATGTTGTTAACTCCTTTATGGTTTCAGTAATTTAAACAATATAGAATAATCTAATGATTGTAGATTAATTCTGGATGGAAAAATTGTCAAGTGAAAAATTGTTCGACTATCCGGATGCGGCTGATTTCCCAGCCAAAAGAAGGGGATCTTGAATTCATACTAAAGCTTTTGGATTAGTAATGGATTTACATCAATATTTTAGTATAATCGTAGTTAGAGATTGAAACTCTCGTCACCATAAAACGATTAAGGAGCTTTGAAATGGAAAAAACTCTCATTTTCGGACATAAAAATCCGGACACCGATTCGATCTGTTCTGCACTTGCTTACGCATCCTTGAAAACTAAACTAGGCCAAAACGTCGAGCCCGTTCGTCTGGGAAGCATAAACGGCGAAACGCAATATGCACTCGATACATTCAAGGTAGCAGCGCCCCGCCAAGTTGAAACGGTTGCTAACGAAGTGAAAAATGTGATCCTCGTCGACCACGTTGAGCGTCAACAAAGCGCTAGCGACATCGATCAAGTTCGCGTCGTTGAGGTTATTGATCACCACCGGATCGCTAACTTTGAAACAAGCCATCCGCTTTACTACCGCGCAGAGCCTGTCGGTTGCACAGCGACTATTTTAAATAAATTGTACAAAGAAAACGGCGTTGCGATCGATAAAGATATCGCTGGTTTGATGCTGTCCGCTATCATTTCTGACTCCTTGCTGTTCAAATCCCCAACTTGCACAGAGCAAGATGTAGCCGCAGCTCGCGAACTGGCTGAAATCGCAGGCGTTGATGCTGATACTTACGGTTTGGCCATGCTGAAAGCAGGCGCGGATCTTAGCGACAAGACGATCGCTCAATTGATTTCCCTCGATGCGAAAGAATTCCAAATGGGCAGCTACAAAGTGGAAATCGCGCAAGTGAATGCGGTTGACGTGAATGATGTATTAGCTAAACAAGCTGAGCTTGAAGCTGCACTAACTAGCATTATTGCAGAGAAAAACCTCGATCTGTTCCTGTTCGTTGTGACAGACATTTTGAACAATGATTCCGTAGGACTGGCGCTTGGCCGTAAAACAGACGCAGTTGAGAAGGCGTACAACGTGACTTTGGTAGATAAGAAAGCGACCTTGAAAGGCGTTGTTTCGCGCAAATCGCAAATCGTGCCTGTATTAACGGATGTTTTCAATAACCTGTAAGCAATAGCTGTAGACTTCAGACACCGTTCGTAATGAGCGGTGTTTTTTGGTTCTTTGCCATACTTTTGATATCATAGAAGAGATAAACGAGAAGAGAGGTGGATTGGAATGGTTGAACAAACGGGACATAATCATTATGAGCTGGCGACTTTTGCCGGTGGATGTTTTTGGTGCATGGTGACGCCTTTTGAGGAGATGCCGGGCATTATTTCGGTGATTTCGGGCTATATCGGCGGGCATACGAGCAATCCGACGTACAAAGAAGTGTGTTCGGAGACAACAGGTCACGCGGAAGCCGTACAAATCACGTTCGATCCTGAACTTTTTCCATTCGATAAATTGCTCGAAATCTTCTGGCGTCAAATTGACCCGACGGATGCCGGCGGCCAATTCCATGATCGCGGGTCGTCATACCGGACAGCGATTTTCTATCATAATGATGAGCAGCGGGCGCAAGCTGAAGCGTCCAAGGATGCGTTGGAGCGAAGCGGCAGGTTTAACCGTCCGATCGTGACGGAAATCGTTCCGGCCGAAACGTTCTACGAAGCGGAAGAGTACCATCAGGACTATCACCATAAAAATCCTCTGCGCTATAAAGCGTACCGCAAAGGCTCGGGACGGGATGCTTTTATTGAGCAACACTGGAACACAGCCAGGGATAAAGAAGAGCGCAAAAAGCAGCTGACTCCGCTGCAATACGAAGTGACGCAGAATAATGCCACGGAACGTCCGTTTGCCAATGAGTTCTGGGACTCGCACGAAGAGGGGCTTTACGTTGATATTGTTTCCGGAGAACCGTTGTTCAGCTCCTTCGACAAGTTTGATTCCGGGTGTGGCTGGCCTAGTTTTACGAAACCGCTGTTTCAAGGCACGGTGAAAGAAAAAATCGATACGAGCCACTTTATGGTTCGGACCGAAGTGCGCAGCCAGGAGGCGGACTCACATTTAGGCCACGTATTTACGGATGGACCGGGACCGACAGGATTAAGGTATTGCATTAACTCCGCCTCGTTAAGGTTTATTCCTGTTGCTGATTTGGAAAAGGAAGGCTACGGTGCTTATCTGCGATTCTTTCGTGAAAATGGGAATTCGGAGAAGTTCTAACATTACACATATTTGATTGCAAGACGCCAAAGGAGAAGGTTTTGTCTCCGAGTGGCGTCTTTTTGTATGATATTAAGTAATTGGGGGGGTTAGGAGTGGAGAGTGAGGGAGAGGTAGAGGTAGAGGTAGAGGTAGAGGGGGAAGGAGAATGAGAAGGAGCAGGAGCAGGAGCAGGAGCAGACTGGAAGCGGCTAGAGCTTTTTGTGCCCAGGCAGATAAAATAAGCTGTAACGCCCATTTTGGCAGCAACAGCAGCTAGAAAGTTTGAAAGTCCCCCTGAAAGAGCCAAAATTGGCCTTACAGGCGGAAAAAATGTATCTTGGAAGGAAATAGCAAGCTGTAACGCCCATTTTGTCCGCTACAGCAGCAAAAAAGGTCGCAAGTCCCCCTGAAAGAGCCCGAAAGGCCCTTACAGGCTTAGATATGCGCCCAGGGCCGAAAGCCGGGCTGTATACCCATTTTTCTAGCCTAAAACATCCCCCACATTCGTAACTTTCTGGGCGAAAACAGTCATCGCCATTGTAGGCGAATGATTATTATTACTTATCATGAAGAAATCGCGCGTAAATGCATGTCCCTTCAGATGAATTTCGTTCACTTCGCCGCTTTCAAGTTCTTTTCGAACGATCCAGCGTGATAGGATCGCAATTCCAAGGCCGGCGGCAACAGATTCCTTAACGCCCTGGCTGCTGTTAAACACATAGGAACGCTTGATATGAAGACCAGCGTCTCGAATGAATTGCTCGGTGAATGCACGCGTTCCGGAACCGCTCTCGCGAAGAATCCAGATTTGATTTTGAAGCCGATCCGGGTCGACAGAACGCTGCCCGGACAAGGGATGATTAGGCGGTGCAATCAGAATTAATCCATCCTTCATATAAGGAGTGATACGAAGTTCATCGTCATAGACTTGACCTTCGACGAGTCCGATATCCAAATCATTGTCACGAACAGCTTGGACAATTTCTTGTGTATTGCCGATGTTTACTTTAGCGTCAACCTCCGGATATTGATTTGCATAATCAGCCAGTAATCGCGGAAGCATATATTCGCCGATCGTGAAGCTTGCGCCAATTTTGAGTGAGCCGCTGACCTTGTGCTGCAGCAGGTTCATTTCTTGCTTGGCTTCTTCATAGATCGCGATGATTTGCTTCGCGCGTTTGTAAAGAATTTCGCCGGCCTCAGTTAACTTCACCTGTTTAGGAGAGCGGTGAAGCAGCTTTGCACCGAGCTCGGCTTCAAGATTGCGAATATGCTGGCTGACACCGGGTTGAGAGATATGCAGCAGCTCGGCGGCGCGTGAGAAGTTTCTTTGCTCGCATACCGCAGCAAAAACAGCTAACGTGTCAATTATCAAAATATACCCCTCCGTTCAGACAATCCCAGTATTAACAAGTCTATCATAAGTTTTACTTATGGTACAAATGCGGGATTCGTATTTCCATTCTTAAACTCATCGTCTTATAGTGAGGTTACCAAGCAAAACTCGAAGGAGTGATCACAATGGCACGAGCCAAGGCAGTTCCTTACTACACGAAGCAAATGGGTTTCGGATTCGCCAAAGGAATCGGTCTTACTCTAGCACTGGCATTGATTGCAAAAGGGTTATCCGGTTTTCCCATACTCAGCATCATGGGGCAATTAGTTATTGCCATTATGCTCGGAATCGGTTGGAAAGCAGCAAGGGGGGTATCCGAGCAAACATTTGCAGGCGCCTCATTCGTAAGTAAAAAATTGCTGCGGCTTGGTATTATTTTGTTAGGAATGCGGTTGAATATGAATGATTTGATCCAAGCAGGCCCTCAGCTTCTTATCATAGCGATTCTTCAAATCGCGTTCGCTATCTGTGTTGTTTATGGTCTTTCCCGCCTGTTCAAAGTTGAACGAAGACTCGGGATGCTCACAGCATGCGGGACGGCAATATGCGGTGCCGCGGCGATAGTAGCGATAGCGCCACAAATGCGGGCAAGTGACGAAGAGACTGCGATCAGTGCGGCATCAGTCGCGATATTAGGCACGTTATTCACTATGGTTTATACGATGATTTACCCTTACTTGGGTTTAACGCCGCAAGGATATGGCATTTGGGCAGGCGGAACTTTGCACGAAATTGCCCATGTCATCGCAGCGGCTGCACCCGTTGGTCGTGAAGCTGAGGATATGGCTGTCATGGTAAAGCTGACGCGAGTCGCTATGCTTGTACCCATAGCTATCGGGATTGGAATATGGACTAGACGTTTAGAAGACAAGAAGTGTGAAGGTAGGGGTAAGGATAGGGTGTCTGAATCCAAAAGATGGCGATCCGTTCCCATTCCATGGTTCATTCTTGGATTTATTGTTATGTGCTTCATGAATACGTCTGGCGTATTATCGAAGGAACTCACTAACGATCTAATTAATGCTGCCTATTTCTTTATTGCCATGGCGATGGCGGGTCTGGGACTCAGCGTGAACATCCGCGCATTCCGTCGTTTTGGTATGCAATCATTTACAGCAGGCCTGATTGGATCCATACTGCTATCGCTATTTGGTTATGGAGTGGTCATATTCACTATGTAAATAATGAATGCTGAGAAAGGAATAATGGAGTCTGACAAGCCATTTAAAATAAGATTTGGAGAAGGTATTGACATTTCAACTTAGTTGTAACTATAATGATTACATCAAAGTCAGTTGTAACGAAAATCATTACAACGAAAACGCCAATTTATGGAGGGATTGTCAGATGAAAATAGCAGTTATTGGAGCAAGTGGAAAAGCGGGAAATGTGATTGTGAAGGAAGCGTTGGATCGAGGGCATTCGGTTACAGCGATCGTAAGAAACGCAGCTAAAGTTGATCATGATCAAGTTGCGGTTTTGGTAAAAGACGTATTCGAACTAAAAGCAGGGGATCTGAGCGGTTTCGATGTGGTTGTGAATGCATTTGGCGCAGCGCCGGGGCAGGAGTTTAAACATGTAGAAGCAGGAAGAGTACTGATTGAAGCGTTAAAAGGCGCTCCAAGTACCAGACTCCTCGTCGTTGGCGGAGCAGGCAGCTTGTATGTCGATCCTGACAAAACCGTCCGTCTGGTAGATACGCCCGAATTCCCTAAAGAATATTTACAAACAGCACTGAACCAAGGTGAAAATCTGAAGGAATTGCAGCAATCGGATTCCATTCAATGGACATTCCTCAGTCCGGCGGCTTTCTTCAATCCAGCTGGCAAACGTACCGGTGCTTACCAAAAAGGAAAAGACCATCTGTTACTGAATGCACAGGGTCAAAGCTATGTCAGTTATGCGGACTATGCCATTGCCGTATTGGATGAAATTGAGAATCCGCAGCATCGAAACGAACGATTCACGGTTGTATCAGAAGCTGAATAATCAATGCTAGCATCACAGGATCATAGGGAGTAGATATATAAAAAAAGGACGTACTGCGGAAAAATGATCCCAGTTACGTCTTTTTTTTCTGGCATTGCTATTCTTTATACCACGGATTCAAATGTATGAGCACCTCATCCACGTCGGCATGGCGATCCATGATTGATCGTTTGATTTCGCGAGAGATATCGTGCCCCTGTTGAATGGTCAGCTCACCCGGAATAGAAACTCTGGCATCGACCAAAATATAATGGCCATGCTCCCGTGCGCGAATGCGGTCGATGCGTTTCACTTGTGGAATCGCTTGAATCAGCGAAGTGTATTGAAGCAGCTTCTGCTGGTCGACTGTTTTTTCCATCAAAATGTCAAAGGATTCCTTGCCCATCTCAATCGCAAGCTTCAAAACTAACAAAGAGACAATAATTCCTGCCGCTGCATCGCCGTAAGCTAGAACATGAAGGTGGTAGGCTTCGCCAAGGAACGCAAGTCCAATCCCGACAACAGCCGCCAAAGAAGCATAAACATCGGCAAGGTGATCCTTGGCTGTCGCAATAAGACCTTTGCTGTTCGTTTTTTTGCCGATTCTCAGCGTATACGCATAAAGGACATATTTCCAAATCAATGAAACGGCTGCCGCGGTTAACGCGATTATGCTTGGTGCTTTAGGATCTTCGAAAAAACCTGCTATCGAATGATAAGCGATATAAAGTGCAGCTATTCCTAAAATAAAGGCGACAAATCCGGAGCCAAGCACCTCTGCTTTGCCATGACCATAGGGGTGGTCGTCATCGGCAGGGAGTTTCGATATTTGCATCGAGCTGAGTGCAGCGATCGTCGCAATAATATCTCCAGCGTTGTGAACGCCGTCTGCCAGTAGAACTTCACTGTAAAAGAGCAGTCCAATCACGATTTTGATTACAGTCAAAATAATGTTGCTGATGAGGGAAATCCATATCGCCCAAACCGAGGATTTGTTGTCAGTGCTCATCAAAGATGACCTCCTTCAGAAGTGTTTCCCCAAGGAAAAAAAATCCCTCGACCGGTTGGTCAAGGGATTTGGATTTATTTTCATATGGGAATCTAGTAATAAATAAGAGAGCATGATCTCAACACTTCACTTTGCAAAAATATCTTTGTATAATACCACACATAGAAGGAAATTACAAATATTTTCGGAAGTAGATGAAGTGGTTTCGATGATGGACCCGTGGTACAATTTGGATGTTGAACGAAGAACTTACGAACGCGGAGAAAGGTTGCTGAATGCATATGAACGAAAGGTTGAATCAGTTAAACGCACTTCTTGAAAAGCAGGGACTGGACGTTGCTTTTATT
This sequence comes from Paenibacillus sp. GCM10027628, assembly GCF_042676385.1. Classification (NCBI taxonomy): domain Bacteria; kingdom Bacillati; phylum Bacillota; class Bacilli; order Caryophanales; family Paenibacillaceae; genus Paenibacillus; species Paenibacillus sp. GCM10027628. Next base: position 48,520 of record NZ_JBHTHA010000036.1, on the reverse strand, counting down.
ACACTGCCTAAGCTAATTTATTATTTTACGGGATTTTACTCGGATCCGCATGAACGCTTTATGGCGCTTGTTTGCGTTAAAGGGGAAGAGCCCTTCCTCTTTGTGCCGGTACTGGATCATGAGAAAGCAGCTAGAGTTTCAAGTATCAATAACATTTATTCCCACAAAGATGAAGAAGACCCGTACGCAACGTTGAAACCATACTTGGGAGGCAGAATTTCACGGATCGGGATCCAAGAAGAGCATTTGAATGTTAAGCGCTATCATGCTCTGATGGAGATGACGGGGGCGGAACAAGCGGTGGATTTAGGGCCGGGTCTTGTATCGATTCGCGTTGTGAAAAGTAAGGAAGAAGTGGCCGTCATGAAGCGCGCGATTCACTGCATTGAGGAAGTGATCCGAACGACCTTACCGCTGGTAAAAGCAGGTGTAACGGAGCTAGATATCGTTGCGGAAATGGAATACCGCATGAAACGATTGGGAGCCGAGGGGCCTTCGTTCGAGACGATGGTATTAGCCGGAGAGAAATCGGGTCTACCTCATGGCGTGCCGGGCAACAGTCCAATTCGCGAAGGCGAGCTGCTGCTCATCGACGCGGGGGTATTTGTTGATGGCTATGCGTCCGACATCACCCGGACGTTTGCCGTTGGCGAGATCAGCGCCAAGCACAAAGAAATCTACGAAACGGTGTTACAAGCGAATTTGAGCATGATCGAGGCCGGACGTCCCGGTGCGGCTATCGGCAGTCTGGATGCAGCGGCACGCCAAGTGATTGCGAGTAAAGGCTACGGCGAGTACTTCATTACCCGTGCAGGACATGGGCTGGGTCTTGAAATCCACGAATATCCGTCCATCTATAGCGGCAATCCGGATTTACTGCGTACAGGCATGGTTTATACGGCTGAGCCTGGCATATATATATCAGGCCTTGGCGGCGTTCGAATAGAGGATAACGTGCTAGTGACAGATGATGGGGTAGAAGTGTTAACGAGCTTTCCGAAAGAACTGACGGTCATCGGATAAGAATTTTGCTAGCAAGGTAGGTGGCACAATGAGAGTGCATGAGTTTGTGATACACGCGGACATAGAGCGGAGCGACCTTATCGACATCTCCAGTAAATCTTCCCATTTCATATCCGATATTTTGATTGAATACCCGCATAACCAAGTACAGCATGTCGTTGATGTGAAAAGTCTTCTGGGCATGCTCCTTGTCCCGATAAAGGCGGGAACGTCGATACGTCTGGTTACGAAAGGGAAGGATGAAGAGGAAGCGATGCATGGCATGTTCAACTTATTTGAATCTTATCGATAGCTGAAAAGGGGGCAGAGCCGGCGATCATGCCGGCAAGGCTCCTTTTATATTTCACTTGGATGATGAGGTGAGCAGTTCTACGAATCGCTGTGCAGCTTTCGATAAATAATGTTGTTTCAGCCAGATTAGCGCCGAAGATGCCGCAGCTTCCGAATCCTCAAGGGGGAAAGCTTGAACCCGATATCCGCGGTGTTTCTTGAGTACGGTCTCCGGAACGATGGTACTACCGAATCCCGATGAGACGAGCTCCATCAGAATGGAAATGTCGGAACATTCCCCAATAATTTGGGGACTTAGATTCCTGATTCGGAATTCTTCCAATATTAAATGGAAAATGCCCAAGCCGTCTGTGCTAGGCAAAATAAGGGGATACAGCTCTATTTGCTCTAGTGTGATTCGCTTCGTATCTTGCGTCTGCGGTTCGGATGTCACGAAGTAAAAGGGCTCCTTTTGCAATTGCAGGACGGCGAAATCGTCAAGCAGCAGCGGCAACCGGATGATAGCCAGCTCAATGACTTTTTCTTTAACCAGTTTGGCGAGCTGGGCGGACTCGTTTTGCTGGATTTTATAAGTAATATGCGGATACGCTTCCCGGAATGTTCGCAGCAATTTAGGCAGCGGGTAATACGAGATAGTATTAATCCCGATCGATAACTTGCCGCGGACGCCGCTGCCGATCTGCGTAACCTCCGTTTGCGCCTCCTCCATATCCTTCGTGATCTTAACGGCATAGTGGTATAAGGTCGTGCCGGCTTCGGTCAACTGCAAGTAACGTCCTCTTTTTTCAAACAGCTTGACCCCCAAATCCTGTTCCAGCAATTTTAACTGCTGGCTTAGCGGAGGCTGCGCCATGTGCAGCTTTTTAGCTGCTGCTGTAATCTGTTTTTCCTCGGCGATGGCGATAAAATAGCGGAGTTGTTTGATATCCAACGTACTCATTGCTCCTTTGATATATGAAAATCGTATGGGAAAGATACAAAATATATATTATTCCTATGCTGAATCCCATGTTATCATATTTTTGCACAATGCGTTTGGTCAATCGCACAAAACAGCTGGGTTGCGTAAAGGAAGGACGGATGGATTCATGGATCAATTAAAGGTTGTGAGTGATGATTTATGTTAACTAAAATATCGCCGAAAATAGGGCTCGCCGGCGTGCAGTGGTTGTTTTTCATGTTTACGAACACGATTGTCGTACCGCTTTCAATAGGACACGCGTTTCAATTAGCCCCGGAAGAGATCGCGGCTTCTTTGCAGCGTTCTTTCATTTTGACCGGCGTACTTTGTATTCTTCAAGCCTTGTGGGGCCATCGGTATGCGGTGATGGATGGGCCTGCAGGGATCTGGTGGGGACTCGTGCTGAACCTTTGCGCATCGGCACAATCGGTAGGAATGAGCTTAACGGAAGTGGGCGGGGGACTCGCGAGCGGGTTTTTGCTAGCCGGTTTGACCATGATCATACTCGGCAGTCTTGGCTTTCACGTTGTGCTGAAGAAAATATTCACGCCGATCGTAATGGGTGTTTCTTTATTTCTGCTGACCATTCAGTTGGTCATGAATTTCTTCAAAGGCATGCTCGGGATGAATAGCCAAGGTGTGATGGATTTAAAGATCACGGCTTTATCTATTGTTATCGCCTTGTTCGTAGCGATCATTCACCTGAAAGGCTCGCGCGTTGTCAGCAGCTATTCGATTTTAATCGGCATTGTTGCCGGGTGGATCGCCTTTGAAATTTTATTTCCGAGCACGCATCAAGCGCAGCAGCAAGCCGGTTCTTTTTTTGCGTTATTTCCTTGGGGAAAACCGAATATGCAAATTGGTATCATCATTACGGCGTTTATCGTGGGATTAATCAACATGACGAACACCATCACTTGTTTATCTACCGTGGAAAAATTGTACCAGACCAAAACTTCGGATGCACAGTATAAGCGTTCCTACGTATTGACCGGCGTATTTACGGTGTTCTCGTCTTGTTTCGGGCTGCTGCCTTTCGGTCTGTTTACCTCTTCGGTGGGATTACTCGAAAGCACGAAAATACTGGAACGTAAGGCGCTAATTATAGGCGGTGCGCTCTTCGCATCTTTAGGCCTTATTCCGGCATTGAGCGGACTATTTTCATCCCTGCCCGCGAGTGTCGGAAATGCCGTGCTGTTCGTCGCTTATTTGCAAATGTTCGGCACTTCGCTCCGGACGATTCAAGGCATACCGTTCAATTCCAAAACGATATACCGGATCGCAATGCCTGTTCTGCTTGGGGTTAGTATCATGAACATTCCCCCGCAAGCTTACTCGCTGCTCCCACTTTATATTCGACCGCTAGTGAGCAACGGGCTGGCGATGGGGGTTCTTCTATCCGTGTTGCTGGAGTCCGTGGTGAACTGGTCCAAATATGAGCTGCCCGCGGCGCCTCATCCGATCCCGGTTTCTCAAGAAAGAATGCATGAGCAGGTATCAGCACGTTGATTAACTTGGCGCGTTTTTCCTGAACTGAGAAGGAGTCGTACCTTTATACTGCTTGAATAACTTGGTAAAATAGTTCGGATTGCCGCAGCCGATACGATCGGCAATTTCCGTTACGGTCCAATCCGTTTCCATAAGAAGACGCTCGGCAGCACGCACTCGAATGAGATTCACGTATTCGATGAATGTGCTGCCGGTCGTCTTTTTGAACGTTTTGCAGAAGTGAAATACGTTCAGATTCACCTGCTTAGCAGCTTGTTCCACGGTCATTGGATCATGGAACTGTGTCTCTATATCCAGCAGTAGTTGCTTGAATCTTGCGCGATTTCTAAGGAGTGCAGGCGATGTCGCTTCTGGGCTTGAAATAGGCATGTATGCACGCGAAAGAAGCGTAATTAACATATAAAGCGAGCTTCTGATGACAAGCTCGTAACCGTTCATTTTAAGATCGAATTCTTGGGTAATTTGCTGTAGAAGGGTGCTAAAAGTAAGAGTCCGGTCATTGTCTCGAGCCAGTTTGACCGGGAAAGTTACATGACCATTTAAGAAGGGCTCAACCCATATCGCGTGTGCGGGATCCGGCATCACTAGACTTCGAAGCAGAGATCGATTGAAGACGATCGAATCGTATTCAACATCATGCCCGCTTGAGCTATAGCCCGTATGAAGGCTGCCCGAATGGACGATGAGGATGTCGCCCGCTTCGGCTTCATAGGGCTTCCCATCAATATGGAATACAGCTTGACCGGCTTTCATAACGATGATTTCGAAATGTTCATGCCAGTGCATGAATAAGATCATTGTGCCTTTCTGTACCGATTTGGCCTGATTATGAAAGATGTTAATCGGATAGTTGCTGTCGTTTAATCGGGTGTCCTCCCAAAGCTCCTGAGGGTAGGCCATTGTTCGTCCTCCAGACACAAGATTGAGCTAAAAAAACACAAGATTGGATAGAGAAGATCGTGAAATTAAGGTTTAGAATGGGGTTATTACGATAACTATAACCAATTTTGGAATGATGAACAATACGGAATGACACAATGATCGCTGGAGGAGTGTTGACCAATGAGCATGTATCGGGTCGTTGTCGCCGGCTGCGGCGGGATGGCGAATGTATGGGTGAAAGATGTGCTGGAGCGCGAATATGCGGAGATTGTCGCACTGGTAGATATTCAAGAAAAGTTCGCTCAGGCAATGGCTGAACGCCATGGATTGACATGTGCGGTATATACCGATGTGACGCGGGCGATTGAAGAGACCGGCGCGAATCTGGTGCTGGACATCACTGTTCCGTCCAGCCATTACCAGGTCTGTACGACATCGCTCCGGCACGGCTGCGATGTCTTCGGCGAAAAGCCGATGGCCGCCACGATGGCGGAAGCTCGCGAGATCGTGGCCATAGCCGAGCAGACGGGGAGGTCGCTCTCCGTCATGCAAAACCGCCGCTACGACGCGAATATCCGCGCGCTGCGGGAGCTAATTGACGCGGGCACGATTGGCCGCGTCGGGTATGTGGGCGCCGATTTCTTCCTGGCGCCGCATTTTGGCGGCTTTCGCGATGCGATGGGAAGCCCGCTGATTCTGGACATGGCGATCCACACGTTCGATCAGGCTCGCCTGATTACTGGGGCAGACCCCGTTACGGTGTACTGCCACGAATTTAACCCGCCCGGCTCCTGGTACGCCGGAAACGCTTCGGCCATCTGCATCTACGAGATGTCAGATGGCTCTGTGTTCTGCTACCGCGGCTCTTGGTGCGCGGAAGGAGCGCCGACCACCTGGGAGGCCGCCTGGCGCGTGACTGGCGAGCTCGGCACGGCCATTTGGGACGGGCTCGGCGCGCCGTACGCCGAGATCGTGGCGCCCGGCGACCAAGCCGGTAAGTTCGTCCGCGACCACCAGCGGGTGGAGGCGGACGTTCGTTGGCCGGGCCGAGGCGGACACGCAGGCTGCCTCGACGAGATGTTCGCCGCGCTGCAGGAAGGGCGCCGGGCGGAGACGGACTGCCGCGACAATATCAAAAGCATGGCGATGGTGCTCGGCGCTCTGGAGAGCGCGAAGAGCGGGCAGAAGATCGATCTTGGCACGTACTGGCGTTAAGCAAAAAAAGCCCTAAGTGAAGAGGGCTTAGAAGAAACCTAACGATGTCCATGTCGTTAGGTTTTTTTACTTAGTTTAGAATGTTTAAATCCTTTACAGATAGAGCGTTAGGGATACCTTTGCTAAAAGTGCACACCTGTAGAGGTGTTTTTCATCGTTAAAGTAGGCAAGGGGAAATGAAATCGTATCTCTAACGATGTTTTGAATACTTAGAGACGAGAAAAAAAGTAGTTTTGTATGCTGAGCGATGCTGGAAAGATGATTATCATCGTAAAAGACATGGAGGCATGTTGGAATCGCGTCTCGAACGATATTTTTCATCTTTACAGACGAGAAGATGGAGGAATAACCCCTTGCAATTAAATAAGGGGGCTATGGCCAATCGGACTTTGTTAGTGACCGCCAGCATCTAGTTTTTCTCATTGCAGCTCGTCAAAATACCGGATGACAAAGTCCCGAAACTCAAGGGCTGCCTTCGATAGATAATGCTTGTCATTCCATGCCAATTGGAAAGTACGCCTACAGACAGGGTTATTAATCGGCAGTGAAACAAGTGACGTATCATCGCTATTGCAAGAACCAATGAACGCGATGCCAAGACCTGCACGGACTAGATTGGCTATTGCGCCAGGCTCATCGACCTCACAGACGACTTTCGGCGTGAAACCAGCTTTTTTGCAGAACTCATCATTCATCTTCTGGAATAAATAGCCTTCCTTATATCCAATGAAAGGATCATCAGCCACTTCGTTCAAGGAGACGCTTAGCCGATTGGCCAAGCGGTGCCCAGGCGGAAGTGCCAATAAGACTTCCTCATTCAATACAGTCTGTTCGCTTATTCCCTGCCGTTGGATCGGCAAAGCGGTGAAGCCGAAGTCGACGCTCCCATTCTCAATCAAATTGGCAATTTCATCCATGGAAGCTTGGGAAATCTTAAAGTTTACCTCCGGATATTGGGCAAGAAACAGCCCCAATGGTTCCGAAAGACGGTTCAAAGTAGATGTCGCAAGAGAAATGCTCCCATTCTTCATTCCTGCAAGATCGCTGACTTGTCTGCGGCCTTCTTCGAGAGCTGTTAAGGCTGTTTCGGTTTTCTCCAGAAAAGCTTTTCCAAACGTGTTGAGCCGGATTTGTCTGCCTTGACGGTCGAAGAGCGGTACGCCCAAATTTTCTTCTAATCTGGCAATTGTTTTGCTGAGCGCCGGCTGGGCAATGCGCAGCTCTTGGGCAGCTTTGGTCATATGTTCGAGTCTGGCGACTGTACGAAAATATTGAAGTTGAAGCAGTTCCATCCTCATTATTCCTCCATTCATATACTGGAAGGCATGAATTATATTGAATAAGATATATTTTTATTTATATAAAATTCATTATAAACTAAATCTGTGCATGAGAACAATCAAACTCCCGGGAAAAAGATTGCAAGGAACAGAAGGATTCAACAGATAGAGGGTGGGGATAAGAGAATGGAAACCGGAGTTCAACATGGAGAAAAAATAATTCGCATTCTTGCTTTTACGCTAGTCATATCCGTTATGAGCGCAACCATGTTCAATATTGTATTGCCACAGATCAGTGCGGAGTTTCATCTTTCTTTCGCGCAAGTTAGCTGGGTCTCGTCAGCCTTTTTGCTGATCTATGCGATCGGAACCGTTATCTACGGGAAGCTGGCCGACATCTACAAACTCAAAAATTTGCTTACATTCGGTCTCATATTTTTTGCATTCGGTTCTATGATCGGGCTAGCCGCTCAAGAATATTGGATGGTTCTCCTGGGACGAATTTTACAAGCGGTGGGGGCTGCGGTTATTCCGGCAACGGCTGGAATCATTCCCGTACGCTTTTTTCCACCGGAAAGCAGAGGACGCGCATTGGGGATATCAATGAGCGGTTTAGCGATCGGCAGCGCGATTGGACCGGTTGTTGCCGCTTTAGTGGTCAGTGTCGTGCATTGGAGATGGCTGTTTTGCATGCCGCTCTTTACGTTGTTCGCTTTGCCATATTACCGCAAATATTTGGACGATGAACACGGGAAGTCAGCCAAGATCGATTGGATTGGCGGCGGGCTGCTTGCTGGAACGGTGGCTTTACTGCTTCTAGCTATCACGTATGAGACGTGGGAACTGGCCGTCAGCTTTCTGGTCATGGCCGTATTTTTTGTAATTCATATTCGGACATCAGCGGAACCCTTTATTCGGCCTAATCTGTTCAAAAACAAAAGTTACTCGTTAGGACTGATGATTGCGTTTCTCGTAACCGCCATTGGTTACTCGCTTCCTTTTCTAAGCCCGCAGTTGTTGTCACAAGTTAATCATTTGGCTCCAGGGCTCGTTGGGTTTACGATGGTTCCTGCGGCGATCACTTCGGCCATTCTGAGTCGAAAAGCCGGAAAGTTAGCGGATGCAAAAGGGAACCCGTTTCTATTTTATACAGCATCCGTGCTGCTGCTCGCATGTTTTCTATTGTTCTCCAGCTTTGCAGGGGCTTCGCCAGTTTTCATCGGCATTTTCCTCATCCTCGGTAATGTGGGGCAAACATTCATCTATATTTCTCTGTCCAATGCCATTTCACAGACACTGCCCAAAGAACAGATCGGGGTGGGAATGGGACTCATGGCCATGCTGAACTTTATCGCCGGGGCCGTCTCCGCCAGTGTATTCAGCAAGATGGTAGACCAAGGCTCGGTTTCCAAGTGGAATCCGGTAAATTTACATCCAGAAGCGTTTGTATTCAGCAATATATATTTTGTTATTGTGATATTGTATTTGTGTATTTTATTGCTGTATCATTTTCAATTCGGCAGAGCCGATAGGAAGCCCCGAAAAATGGAAGCCAGTTGAAAAAAGAAGGGGCCTCGCTGAGGTCCCTTTTCTCGATTGTTTTATGTCAATTACAGGGTCAAACCGCCATCTGCCGCAACGATGGAACCTGTCATGTAGCTGGCAGCCGGCGAAGCCAAGAATGCGACGACTTCCGCTAATTCCGCAGGTTCGGCATAACGCCCAATTCTCATGTTCGGAAGTTCTTCAGGCACATAGCCTGTTTTGGCAAACATATCAAGAACGGAAGCGGTTAGTGCTGTCGCTACACCGCCAGGGCAGATCGCGTTGACGCGGATGCCTTTTTTCACGTATTCGAGTGCAGCCGATTTCGTAAGACCGATTACAGCGTGCTTGCTGGCGGAATAAACGGCCAAGCTATGTTCGCTGCGAAGTCCTGCCGTTGATGCCGTATTAATAATGACTCCGCTGCCTTGCGACTCCATCACTTGCAGCACATACTTCAGCCCCAGGAATACGCCTTTCACATTCACTGCCATAATGCGGTCAAATTCGGATTCTTCGATACCTGTTAACGGAGCGAAGGTTTGCAAGACTCCGGCATTATTGAAAAAGACGTCGATGCGACCGTAAGCTTCAACTGCTTTATTCACGTAGTTTTGCACATCTGCTTGTATGGAGACATTCGCTTGCACAAAAATACCTTCGCCGCCGGCCTGTTGAATGAGTTGGAGGGTTTCTTCCCCGGTTTGTTGATTGAAATCGACAACGACGATTTTGGTGCCGTTCGCAACTGCTGGATCTGTTTATCTCCTACACGCAAGAGGCGCATAGCCAGAATACGAAGCTGTTGGAAGCTTTCGAAAGCTACCAATCCCTAACGGTTGAACCCTTAGAGGATATTCAAGTCTATGAAAAGGCGTCTCGAAAAATTATTGCGATTTATAAGCGTATCTTCGAACAAGGCGTTTATGACGGATCCATTCGTTCCGGTATTTCGGTTCAAGAGATCCTGTCGGCGATAGCGAATAATTTTGGCACTTATGCCAAGAAGCTGTCCGCACAGCGCAATGTGCTCTTGCCGCAAATGGAGATGGAGCCAGAGCGTCAGCTGCGAATTCTTAAACAGATCTTTCTTCAATATCTACAGGCTTAGCATGGGATGACAAGCAAGAATAGAAGCAAAAAAAGAGGAATCAAGGCCCATTCAGCCTTAATCCCTCTTTTTCTTTTAGTGAATATCCTTTTTCTTAAAGCGTCCGCCTTTTACATCATGAATGTTGCCGATGGCGAGAAAGGCTCTCGGATCGAGTTCATCGACGATGGACTTCAGCTTCGCTTCTTCCAGGCGCGTAATGACGCTGAAAATGACTTTTTTGTCATCCCCGGTAAAAGCACCTTCTCCCATGAGGTAAGTGACTCCGCGGCCTAGCCGATGTGTGATGGCGTCTCCAATCCGTACCGATTCATCACTAATGATCCATACCGATTTGGACTGGTCCAGCCCCTCGATCGTAATATCGATCATCTTGAAAGCAATATAATAGGCAATGAGGGAATACATGGCATGATCCCAACCGAATACGAAACCGGCGCTGCCAAGGATAAAAAGATTAAAGAACATGACGATTTCGCCGACGGAGAACGGTGTCTTTTTACTAACTAAAATGGCTACAATTTCAGTTCCGTCCAGCGAGCCGCCTGAGCGGATGACCAGACCGACGCCGATCCCTAAGATGATGCCGCCAAACACAGCCGCGAGCAGCGGATCGATGGTAATCGCTTGAACGGGATGAAGCAGTGAGCTTCCAATCGACATAATGATGACGGAGAAAAGCGTTGAGATCGCGAACGTTTTGCCAATTTGTTTATAACCAAGCAGTAAAAACGGCAAGTTGAGCAGGACTAGAAACACGCCCAAAGGCAGGTGGGTCAAATGCGAAATAATGATGGATATACCGACAACGCCGCCGTCAATAATATTGTTAGGAACGAGAAAAATTTCCAATCCAACCGAGAACAGGGCGGATCCGATCAACATGAACAAAATTCTTCTTAAAAATTTAGATCTTTTTAACTTTTGATGCTGGGATTGTATTTGTTTCGCTTGCGTTGTTGCGTTCGACATCGAAGGTTCCCTCTTTCCACAATTCATTCATTTGATTAATTCAACATGGATGAATGAATGAGGCCTACGTACAATGAGGTGAATTTGCGAAAAGCAAGCAGAGTTCCTTTCAATAATTCCCGAACATCTGAATCGAGAAAAAGGATGAAGACGACAAATACCGTAATGAAATATTCTTTATGAAAATCGTCGTACCAGTGTATGTTGTTTTCATTTGTGAATATTGTTTCTTTACTAGGCAAGGTTTCTTGATGGCTTAAGACCTGTGTCGTGTTCGATTCGACTAATATTTCAACATCCGCAGGAAAGTGCTGAGATATAGGCGGCGTTAACGGAAAAACAAACAAACCGAGCGTAATCCAAATCCATAACATCCAAACGTGTCTTCGCGTAAAATGAGGCAGCACAACCTCCTCCATTCACGGTTTGAAACCAAATTTGTTTGAATTGTAGCACTTCAAACCTATGGAGTCAAACCGCGATAACCGATGTCGAATTACCGATTTATTTTGTAAGATATTGATATGGACAAAACCGGGAAGATATAGTAAAACAAAGCCAATAGGATCGATCATCTTGAGGGGAGCTTTACCATATGCGGGTTTACCTGCAAAAACATAAATGGATGACATATCTGATTCCCTGCATCATTTCTTTCAGCTTGTTTGTAGGTCTTTGTCGAATGATGACGGTTGAAGGCGCCGATAACAATCCGCGCTTTGTGATGATACGCCTAGAGGATATCGGCCCCGGCGGCTATTATGGTTCCTCGGAAGGATTAGGGAAATTAAGGGCGGTATTCGAGTTTTTGCATGATCGTCATGTCCGTTTCAGCATGGCTGTCGTTCCGAGATGGATCAATATATCTTCCGACGGAATACGTTATGATCGATCTTTGGATCAGATGGGTGATTCGTATGTACAATCCTTTAACATGCTGCTTCATCAGGCTGTGGGTGCAGGAGCAACGTTAGGGATGCATGGGTATACACACCAGGTTGGCGATGTTATTCGTGAAGATGGGCACCATGCCTCAGGCATTGGCAATGAATTCAACATTCCTGGCATGGATGAAACAGCTACGGCTTTATTTGCCGATCAACGCGTGAACGAAGGTATTCGCATTTTTCATCAGGCCGGATTTCTTCCACATTTCTGGGAGGCTCCGCATTATCATACGAATCCTGGACAGGATCATGTATTTCAATCCTATTTTGGTCTTATGTATCAGCCGCAAATTGCGCTTAACCCCAATCCTGCCGCTGCCCAGTACAATAATGATCTGAACAAGGGATATGGCGCGCCTAGTTTAGGAGCGGTTTATGTGCCAACACCGCTAACCTATATTCCAGGCAACAGAGATGAGAAGGTCATCTTGAACCAAATCGGGAAGACCAATCGGGTGAATTCGTTTTTTTACCATCCTTTTCTGGAATTTAGCCATTTGACGCCGGTTGTCGACCGTTCAGGAAATACCGTGATCCGGGACGGCTTGCCCGAGTACCAATATGCAGAGGGGAATAAAAGTAACCTGCAGAAGCTTATTGCTCAAATCGAAGCAAAAGGATACGCCTTCTATAATATACATGACTACGTTCCATTTACCCCGGCGCACCGTGTCAAGGTAGGCAATGATAAAGATCCAAATGTGCAAATCGGTGATGTGACCGGCCGCGGGGAAGCAGATCTCGTGACGTGGGAGAAGAAAACGGGCAATGTTTCCGTCATTGAAGGGCATTTTAAAGAGCTGCGAAACGAGTCCCAGCCTGCACCGAAAGTTTGGACGACAATGAACAAGGCCGACGGTGCCGCTTTTACGCTTAATAATACGAATGGTGACGGAAAAAAAGGGCTTTGGGTCGTTCAACCGACCGGTAAGCTGGAAAGTTACTTTTCGAACGGGAGCCGCTTTGTTTTGAATCACAGGTGGACGATTCCCGCGAATCGGTGGTTGGATGTGTTTGAACTTCGACAGCCTGGCGGGGATTGCGTACTTGCCGGCCAATCGCAGGATCGGACACAGCTGCTGGGCATTTATTTGCACAATGGCGTTGCCAAAGCCATCAAGCCGTATACTTTCAAATCCGATGCAGCCAGAGAGTTGATCGTTAGAGATTTGAAAAAAGAAGGCAGACAGAGCTTGTTCCTTTCAAAAACGGATTCGTCCCAAGGGGTGCAGCTCGATTGGGATCGGGATGGACTGCAATGGAAAGTGAAGAAAGTCGCATTCAATATTCCGGCTGAACTCGGTGACATCCGGTTTGGAGATTTTAACGGAGATGGCAAAGAAGACATTTTGCGGTGGGACGCCAAAAATCTTACCTCTCGGGTCTATCATCAAACCGGGGAAAATGAATATAAACTGCTTTCTGTCTTTGGTCCATGGGGGCAAGCGAACAGCCGGTTGGTTGTTGCTGATTTTGACGGAAACGGGGAACAGGATATAGCTTTGATTGGCAAAGAGGATGCGAACATGGATATTGCGCTATCGTATCAGAGTAGGGATGAGTAGCTTATATATTCCATGCGAAAAAAAGTAGACCATCGGAATTTCTTTACCTCCAAGGTCTACTTTTTCCTTTGAGTCTGTACCTGCGAGTTGATCTAAATTTGTTGCGGATTTGAACCTGGAGCCAGAAGCGTTAAAATTAATTGTAATAGAACAGTGTTTTTGATGCCTTGAAAATAATCTTCGGGATCGAAAAAAGAGGTAGGAAGTCATGAAAATCGAGCGCTTGGATCATTTCGTGCTAACTGTAAAAAATATCGATCATACGATCGATTTCTACAAAACCGTTCTCTATATGGAAGTTGTTGAATTCGGGAACGGTCGAAAAGCGCTGCTTTTTGGCGAGCAGAAAATTAATTTGCACGAAGCGGGAAAGGAGTTCGAACCAAAGGCTAAGACTCCGGTACCCGGCTCGGCTGATTATTGTCTCATTACACAAACTCCGATTGAAGAGGTCATTCAGCATTTGAACGCATTAAATGTACATATCGAGGAAGGTCCTGTTAGGAGAACCGGGGCATTAGGGCTGATTCAATCCGTATATATCCGAGACCCCGATATGAATCTGATTGAAATTTCTAATTATTTAACGGACTAAACATCAAGGAGGCAAGTTTTTTGAAAACACCTATTTTATACGGTTCTGTTCATTTATTATTTTACAGGGATAACGAAGTATTGCTGTTGAAAAGGAAAAATACCGGATTCGAAGACGGTAAATGGAGCGTTGTCGCTGGAAGAATGGATGGCGGGGAAGAGGTAAAAGCCGCTGCAATTCGCGAAGCAAAGGAAGAGTCCGGAGTGGACATCAAGCCTGATGATCTCGAGGTGGTCGGGATTATTCACCGGAAGAATACGAATTCGGAGTGGGTCGACTTTTTTTTGAACGTACATGCTTGGGAAGGTCAGATTATCAATATGGAGCCCGAGAAGTGCGAGGAATTGAGTTGGTTTAACGTGAACGAACTGCCTGAGAACATGATTTCTTACATTAGAATGGCTGTTTTGAAGGAACGCAACAACGGAGTCTGGTTTGAAAGTATGGGCTGGTAGACATGAATCCTAAACAATTGGCTGGTGAAAAGGCTGTTGAATTCCTCAAAGACGGCATGATCGTCGGATTAGGCACGGGTTCAACTTCGTACTGGGCGATTCAGCGGATCGCTCAAAAGGTAAAGGAAGGTTTGGCCGTTCAGGCGGTGGCAAGCTCCAGAAATTCTGAAGAAATGGCACAGCAATTGGGGATTCCGATGATCGCTTTTGATGACTTGGCGTTCATTGATATTACCATCGACGGAGCTGATGAGGTTGACCGAAACGGTAACTTAATCAAAGGCGGGGGAGGGGCCTTGCTTCGGGAAAAGATTCTGGCGGCGAATAGCAAACAGTTTATTGTCATCGTCGACGAATCCAAAGAAGTCGAGCATCTCGGCCATTTTCCTTTGCCTGTTGAAATCGTTCCTTTTGCTGCAACATTGACCATTAATCAGCTTAAAAAATTGAAGTGCCGCCCTAAAATTCGCGTCAAAGACGGAAAAGAATTTATAACCGATAACGGGAATCTCATCGTCGACTGCACGTTTGAACGCATCTTAAATCCCGAGAAGCTCTCGAAAGAAATTAATACGATTCCAGGCGTTGTTGAGAACGGATTATTTGCACAGATGGCAAACAAAATTGTGATAGGCTATAACAATGGGGCGATCAAGGTGAAGGACATGTAGACACTTTTTCACAAATAGGCATGAACCTAGTTGACTTTCAAGGCATATCTTAGATTGTTGAGTCCGTTGTAATTAAGGAGGAGCAGATATGCATTGGTGGTCAATTATAGGGATAGGCATTGCATCGAATTTAGATAATTTAGGCATAGGGGTCGCCTATGGTTCTCGAGCAACCCGAATTCCGATAGGCTCAAATTTGATGATTGCGGCGCTATCCATGATCTGTGCGTACTTGTCAATGACACTGGGGGAGTTAGTGTCTTCCTTCATTCCTCCTCATATTGCCAATGATATCGGTGGTGTCATGATTATTGCTATAGGCGTTTGGGGAATGAAATCGGAAATCGGAACCAAAGGAAGTCGTTCCTTACTAGCGAATCCGAGCGAAGCTGATGTTGACAGGAACAATGTGATTTCAATTCGTGAATCTTTTGCATTGGGCATGGCGCTGGCTCTTAATTGTATAGCCAGCGGATTCGGCGCCGGTATCAGCGGGATTTCGCCATGGGCGGCTGCATTGTCGGTAGGTTTCTTTTCCATCGTTACGATTGGCCTTGGTGTGAAAGTAGGCGCTCGAATTGCCAAGACCTGGTTCGGTAAGTTTTCAAATGCCATTGGCGGTATGCTGCTGATCGCCATCGGAGTTTATGAATTGTTCGTATAAAACGAATAAGAGACAGCCAATTATCCATGGTTGTCTCTTGTTTATTTTATGACTATATTCTCATTGAAACCACTGGGCTGAAACCGTGTTGATTCGGTTGGATTAGACATACGGTATGATAGCGAATAAAGATGGGTTGGTGGTACCGGGCCTGAACAGAACTAACACAAGTATAGGTGGATCTCCATTGATTCAAACTAAGTAGTAAAAGATTTGCTGGCACGGCATGTGACGTTTCCTCATCCATTTCTCATTTTTTTGTTTTATAATGGGACGGGGCCACATGAAAAGGAGATCGAGATGAAGCGAATATTAGTAATCGAGGATGAGAAAAGTTTAGTCCGGTTTATTCAGCTCGAATTGGAGCACGAAGCTTTTTTTGTACAAGCCGCCTATGATGGACAGAGCGGTTTGGAGCTTGCGCTGGGACAAGATTGGGATCTGGTTTTGCTAGATGTTATGCTTCCTTATCTTAGTGGCATTGAGGTATGCAGACGCATTCGGGCTGTTAAGAAAACTCCGATCATTATGTTAACGGCCAGAGATAATCTTTTGGATCGAGTTTCCGGCTTAGACAGCGGAGCTGATGACTATATCGCTAAGCCTTTTGACATCGAAGAGCTGTTGGCCCGGATGCGTGCATTGTTTCGCAGAGTTGAAATGGCAGAGAGCGTACCTCATGCCATATTGTCATTTCGCCATATAAGGGTCGATGTAGATGCCAGAATCGTACATAAGGACAACCAGAGCGTGGAACTTACGAGGAGAGAATTTGACCTTGTTGTCGTTTTCATGAGACATCCTAACTTGGTGCTGACAAGGGATATGCTGCTGGATCAGGTTTGGGGGTATGATTCTATTGTTGAGACGAATGTTGTCGATGTCTACGTCAGATATTTGCGAAATAAGCTCGACAATCCCGGAGAAGAGAGCATCATTCAAACGGTTCGCGGGATCGGATACGTGATGCGATGATCGAACGGATATCGATGACAGTTAAACGCATGCGCATCAAATGGAAGCTCATGTTGGGCGCTACAGTGCTTATTTTTCTTTTATTTGCTTCCTACAATTTTGCTCAATATTTAGTCTTGAGATATTGGATGTTGAATCAAGAGAAGAGCGCCATTCAACGGACGATGGGGCAATTTCAAGAGTATTTACTGGATAAGGCAAGTGCCGCTGTTTCATTGCAAACTGCCGAAACGCAATCGTACATGGATAAATTGGTAGGGGACAATGAAATGATTCGATTCAATGATCCGCAAGGAGTTCCCTTGCTGGTAGCTACAAATCAATTTGATGCCGACTGGATCGTGCCTCAGCATGTGGATACGCAGCAATTGTTGGATACGTCTCATGGCGAAGATCACATTCTCATTCTAAGAGGCCCTGTCAATTCGCCAACGTTGCATGGAACGATAGAGATTGCAAGCAATTTAGAGACTTTCGATCATTTTAATCAAACCTTGTTCTGGGTTATGATTATCGGGGGCATGTTGGCTGTTGGTATAAGCGCAATTAGCGGATTAGCTCTGGCCAGGCAATTCATGCGGCCGATCCGGGCGCTGGATTCAGCGATCCGAAGCGTGAAGCAGAAAGGGCTCCGCGAACGTGTTGCCAATATTGAGAATGGGGATGAATTATCCAGTCTTGCGGAGCTTTTTAACGATCTGATGAACCAACTTGAAGGTTCCTTTCGCCAACAAAAGCAATTCGTCGAAGATGCTTCTCATGAATTGCGGACGCCGATAACGATCATGGAAGGTCACTTGTCCTTACTGAATCGATGGGGAAAGGCGGATCCTGCCGTATTGAATGAATCGTTAGAAGCCTCGCTGCTGGAAGTACGGCGGTTGAAAGGTATCGTGCAAGAGCTGCTGACACTTACCAAAGTAGAATCCCCGCGATTATGGGTAAATAATGAGCCTGTTTCACTTGAACCTGTGCTCATCCAAACGGTCGAGCGTGTGGAAAATATCCACCCTGACTTTGTCTACCAAGTGGAAACTGCTGAGATTAGCGGCGTCGATATCGAGATAAACCCCCTCCATTTGGAACAAGTACTGCTCATTGTCCTGGATAACGCCGTTAAATATTCGGTTGAGCATAAGAGGATTGTCGTACAAGCTCATCTTGAAAATAAGCACGTGCTCATTTCTGTCCAAGATCAAGGGATAGGAATTCCTCATGAAGATTTGCCTTATGTATTCGATCGTTTCTATCGCGTGGACAAAGCCCGAAATCGGGAAATCGGTGGAACGGGACTCGGCTTATCCATTGCGAAGCAGATCGTACACAACTACCATGGCGAGATGTTGATCAGCAGTGCAGAGAATCAGGGTACCAAAGTGACAATCAAGCTGCCGATTTGTTAAATTTTCATTTCCTTTTCTCATTTGTTTTTCATGTTAGCGATGTAAGGTAATTGTAAATCGCTCGGCACGAGTGAGAAACATATAAAGGATGATGAAAATGAGTATCGGACAGCTAGACTATCAACTGTTTCAAATCATTAATCACTTGGGTGTGAGTGTTTCGTTCTTGAATCCGCTTATGCGTTTTTTTGCGCAGGATGCGGAATACTTATTCTACTTAGGTATTGCCGTCTATTGGTTTACAAGAAGAGAGGCGAATCGGAAAATGGTCGCAGAGGCACTCGTTTCCGCATGCGTCGGTTTGCTGATGAGTGGACTGGTGGGCCATTTCTTTTACCGGGACCGGCCATTTGTCAGCCACACCGTCTTGCAATTGATTGCGCACCCCGCTAATGCTTCCTTCCCAAGCGATCATGCGATAGGCGCCTTCGTGATCGCGACTTCGATTTGGTTATTCCGCAGAAATGACGGGAAAGTTTGGTTTGGTTTAGCGGCTTGTATTGCTTTATCCCGGGTCTGGACCGGAGTTCATTATCCGACGGACGTCATCGCAGGAGCCGTAATCGGGATGTTGGCCGCGGCGATCGTACATCAGCTAATCGCTCGTTCCAAGCAGGTACAAAAACTAAGAGATGCATGTATCGATGTTTATGAAAAATTGGAAGCGAAAGTTTGGCCGAACACACAGAAACGTTTTAATTAGTTAAAGATGGATGTGAATT
Source organism: Paenibacillus sp. GCM10027628 (assembly GCF_042676385.1). Taxonomy (NCBI): domain Bacteria; kingdom Bacillati; phylum Bacillota; class Bacilli; order Caryophanales; family Paenibacillaceae; genus Paenibacillus; species Paenibacillus sp. GCM10027628. The sequence continues at coordinate 29,734 of NZ_JBHTHA010000036.1, read as the reverse complement.
TATTTGCGAAGCAAATATTTCTTTATATCATTTCTTCTCGTTCTAACAGCATGTTCGCATCCGAACAGCGGAAATGAGGGGCAGTCTGTAACCACTTCTCAGAGTCCCCAACCAACGGCGACGGCAGCTGCAGCTGCTTCAACTTCCGCTCCTGCAAATCCTTCCGTTCAAACAACGGTTCCGGCTCCTACGCCTCAGCCTAGTTCTCCTGCGAGCAAGGCGGAGGCACCTAAAGATTCCTCTGCGACCTTAAGGCCCGATCATGTCGTCATCGTTGTGGAAGAAAATCATTCCTATGAAAAAATCATCGGAAATGCTTCGGCTCCGTATATGAATGCGTTAGCTGGGCGGGGAGCGTTCTTTACGCAATCCTACGCTGTTACGCATCCCAGCCAGCCCAATTACTTAGTCCTTTTCTCCGGTTCTAATCAAGGGGTTAAGGACGATTCCTGCGGACATACGTTCAAGGCACCAAATTTGGCTAGCGAGCTGCTATCAGCAGGCTATACGTTTGGCGGCTATTCAGAGGACTTGCCATCCGTGGGCTCCACTGCTTGTACACATAAACAGTACGGCCGCAAACACAGCCCTTGGGTAAACTTTACCAATGTGCCTAAGGAAGCCAATATGCCGCTAGAAAGCTTTCCAAGCGATTACAGCAAGTTGCCAACCGTTTCGTTCGTGATCCCTAACATGGACCATGATATGCACGATGGAACGATTCAATCAGCCGACGAATGGCTGAAGAAACATATGGGGTCCTATATCGATTGGGCGCAAAGCCACAATAGTCTGTTCATACTTACCTGGGATGAGGATGATTCTTCCAAGGATAATCATATCCCGACGATTTTTGTGGGTCCGATGGTTAAAGCTGCACATTACGACCAGCGGATCACACATTCTAACGTACTGCGTACGTTAGAGGACCTATATAAACTGCCCTATACGGGCAGTGCAGAAGATGTGGCGTCGATCCAGGCGATCTGGAAATCCTAAGGCGAATAGCAGTCGAAAAACCTCCCATTTCAGACGATGAAATGGGAGGTTTTTCATTCACTTTTCATGGACCTCAAGACAATAACCGACACCTCGGACGGTTCGGATACGGAGATTCGGAACAAGCCATTTTTTCCTCACATAACGGATATACACATCCACGAGATTGGAATTTCCAAGAAAGCCGTATCCCCATACATCTTTCATAATTTGCTCGCGACTCAGAATTTCACCTCGATGTTCGATTAAATAAAGCAGCAGTTCAAATTCTTTGGGCGAAAAATCAATTTTATTGCCGCTCTGCATGACTTCTCTAGTTCTTAGATTCAATGTAGTTTCTTGTATCGTAAAGGCCGTCGGCTGCTGAGGTCTGACTTCAGTTCCACCGCTTTGTTGACGAAGGCAGGCACGTATCCGAGCAAGCAATTCCTCCATGTGAAAAGGCTTGGTAACATAATCCTGTACACCCAGATCAAGTCCATTCACAATATCCGAAGTGGTACTACGGGCAGACACCACGATAATGGGTGTTTCGATATGGGCGGATCTGATCGATTTAATCAAATCAAACCCATTGTAGATGGGAAGTGAAATATCGAGCAGAATAAGATCCCATAAGCTTTGCGTGGCGCTCCGCAGTCCATCTGCACCATCGAAGGCTAACTCGACGATATACCCGGCATTCGTGAGCTCTAATTGCAGCAGTCTAGCTATTTTTGCCTCATCTTCAACGACAAGGATTCTATTTGGCATCAACAGCACCCAATTCGCAGGTAGGATAATGGTTAGAAGCGCTCCTATATCTTATGCGTGCCAACAAAAGATGTTCGTTTGCCATCCCTGAATAAGTCTAATTCCTACTTCCAAGTTGTACATATACTAAACTAATAGGAATCATAGACAATTGACAATCTAGAGGTGGATAGAAGTGAAAAAAGACACGCTGGTCATTAAGCATAACCTGCTGCCCTGGTATAATGAGCTGGATGATACATTAGATATTGACGGTCCTGGATTTCCATCGTCCTACCGTGAGCGGATTCTTGCATTCGGTGAATATACTCTAATCATGATCTCAATAAAAGAAACGCATCTGAAAAAAGTTGAGGAAGAACAAATTGATGCGTTATAGCATTCTGAAAACACTCGGTCGCCTGTCGAACGGGTGTTTTTACTGTTCTTTATATTTACGACGGCGGGTGAACATTTAAGAAATTTTTAAGAATTGGTTCACAAGCGTTTCATTTTTGGCGCCTATGATGATTATGTAATCAAATTTATATCATTTTAGGAGGAAACAATGAAGAAGAAATGGTTAATGCTAGGAAGCGCTGTTGGAATTAGCAGTATTGTGATGGTTACTACCGGGTTTAGTGCACTGGCCAGTACATCGGGCTATGATGCATATAAGTCTGCGCTGAAAAACACAAAAACGGTTCAAAACGTAGCCGTACAAGCTGCTGCATCCCTTCAAGACAATGGCAACGTTCTTGCCAATGCAACCGGGAATTTTAAAGTGAGCGTAGCTGCTAAAACGGCAAGCGGAAGCGCTGATATTACCGCAAATGGTACAAAGCAATCATTGAGCTTCTTTAAGCAAAACAATCAAACTATATTGAAATCAAGCGCAAGCGATACTTACTATGTGAAACAAGAGGGCCAAGAGAAGCACAAGAAAGCAACGGAATCTACTGACGGACAAATCCCTCAACAAGTGGAAACGGTCATAGACGCATTAGTGGGTAACTTGAAAGATTATGTGAATGTAAATACCCAAACGGACGGATCCAAAGAAATTTCCGTGCAGCTCGACAATGCGCAGCTCCCAGCAGTTGTGAACGCGATCGCGCCTATTGCCATCAAAGAAGCAACGAAACAGGAGAATGACGGCGAGAAACAGGATGGCAATAAACCGAATGAAATTCCGTTCCAAAAAGATGTTCTGAAAGAAGCCGCGCCTCAACTGACGCAAGATATTAAAATTGAAAAAGTAGCGATCAAAGCGACTGTTAATGCAGCTAACTACCTGGAACATCAAGAAGCCGACTTAACTGTCTCCGGTAAAGACGATAACGGCACCGCTCACCAAGTTACGATCCATGTACAAGCCGATCTGTCCGGTTTCAACAGCACGACACCGGATACCATCGATCTGACTGGCAAAACCGTTCAACAATTGAAACATGGACACGAAGGCAAGAAAAACGGACAAAATGAGTAAGTAGATCCAAAACAAGACGCAGATAGGTTTTCTTTTGAAAGCCTATCTGCTGCTTATTATGGTATACCTTTTCCTGTGAAAACCAATGAAGAGGAGGAATGTTAGTTGAAGCCCATTCTAGAAACAAACAATCTTAGTAAACTTTACGGCAAGGAGAGGGGAATCCGTGATATCAGCTTGCAACTACATGAAGGGGACATCTATGGTTTGCTTGGGCCTAATGGGGCAGGGAAAACAACCTTTCTGAAGCTGATAACGGGTTTAATTCGTCCCGATCAGGGAACGGTCCATCTATTTGGCGCCAATATCGCCGAACATTTCGAGCAAGGTATGCAGCATGTCGGCTGTATGATTGAATCGGCAGATTTTCACGACTTTTTAAGCGCTCAGCAGTACCTGCAGCTTGTAGCCCGGTTTTACCCCGGAATCCCAGATAAACGGATTGATGAGCTTTTGGACATCGTCGGCCTCCAAAAAGTTCGAAAAGAGAAGATTAAAGGGTTCTCGACCGGCATGAAACAAAAGCTAGCTCTCGCAGCCGCAGTTTTGCCGGAACCGAAGTTCGTCATCCTGGATGAGCCTACGAATGGTCTGGATATCGAAGGGACCGTTTTGTTCCGTAAAGTGGTTAAGCAGCTTTCCGAGCAAAAGGGCACGTCATTCATCATCTCGAGCCATATGATTCATGAACTGGAACAGCTCTGCAACCGGGTTGGCGTCGTTGTCAATGGGCAATTGAAGCGGGAAGGCTATGTGTCCGAATTGCTGCAAAATAATCAATCGCTTGAACAATTTTATATCGATGAACTACAACTTACGAAGGAGGGATTAGAGCGTGCATAGGTGGAAAGCGGGTTATATCAACGAGCTTTATCTGCTCTTTTATCGAAAGAAAGTGCTTATGTTTGCCGTTTTCTCAGCTATTCTTCCGATATTGCTGGCTGTTTCTCTGAACGCTCTGCAACCGATTCTTGGTTTGCTAGCCGTCAGCCCTTCATTTCCTATTGAGATGCTGTCGATTTATACAGGCATTTGGATCCCGCTGTTTATTCTGACCCTTACAGCCGATTTATTTCCCAATGAAGTGGCATCCCGGACTTTGAAATTAGCCTTGTTAAGGCCGAATACACGTTACCAGGTATTTGGAGCAAAGGTAGCGGCAATCGGAACAGGGATAGCAGTTTTGCTCATTGTTCTTGGAATTATTACATTTTTTTGTAATCTGTTTGCAGGGACTGCGGTAAGCTTTGCCGAAGGAATAAGTATGCTAAAAGCATATTTTGCAGCGTTTATTTCCATGCTCGCGATTGCTTCCGTCTTTATATTTGTCGCCCAGTTTTTTAAAAGCGCCAGCGGCTTTATGGTTTTCGCCATCGTGTTCTATGCCGCGGCGAAAATAGCGCCTTTCCTGTCCAGTGCTTTCTCGGCATTTTCACCGACAGCTTATACTGATTGGCACATGTTATGGCTAAGTTCTACGGTTTCTTCCGGTAAACTATTGACGTCGACATTGTTCTTACTCTCCAGCTGCATCTTATTTTTTGTACTTGGCTACTATAAATTTGATCGTAAAGAAGTCTAATAAAGGGATGTTGGCATGTCTATTCGTCTAAAATTACTGCTTTCGTATGCCGCCATGCTCATCATTCCTCTTGTGATGATGATCATAACTGCCGCGCTCCTCGTTGTCGTCTTTCGAGGCGATTTTCAAAGCATCCGCGACCAATACGGATCAAACAGCGGCTTGTTCGAGAACCACAATGTGGAGCGGCTTGTGAAAGAAATGAAACGTACCGCGGAAACCAATCCGGCGATCTTATCCGATCCGGGGTATCTTGCTGATATGAACCAGGAGCTTCAAACGAATAAATCCGATCTGATTGTACGTAAGAATAATGTTATAGCCTATGTATCGCCATCCTTTCAAAACAAGGAGATGTTCAATCAGCTGCCGGCAAGCGATCATCCCGGTCATATCGAGAAAGAAGAGCCTAAGCGATACGGCAATCAACTGTTTGAAGTGGTCCATTTTGATTATATGAATTCAGACCATCAACCGGGAAGTGTGCTTGTGGTCACCACGGTAAATCCGCTGGTTAATTTCGCGCAAAAGTTTTTTCCCATTTTATTTATCACCTTATTAATTATCCTGATACTCACACATTCGCTGCTCACTTATTTTGTTTCGAGAAGCATTATAACGCCTTTACAGAAACTGAAACATGCAATGAGGAGATTGAAATTAGGCGATTTGGACTTTCAGGTAGAGATTACGAATAAAGATGAAATAGGACAACTTAGTCAGGCTTTTGAGCAGATGCGCAAGCAATTGCAGGAATCCATTCAAACCCAGATGCAGTATGAAGAAAACCGCAAAGAACTTGTCTCTAACATCTCCCACGATTTAAGAACACCGCTGACTGCGATCAGGGGCTATGTGGACGGGATTGGCGACGGCATTGCAGATACACCCGAGAAAAGGCAAAAGTATATCGAGATCATCTCATCCAAAGCCGAAGAGATGGATCATCTGATCGACGAATTATTTCTGTATTCAAAGCTGGATTTGAAACGGCTGCCGTTTAACTTTGAAATTGTTGATTTACGTGCTTTTTTGCTGGATTGGTCCGATGAACTTGACTTTGAGCTTGGAAAACACGGCGTTCATTATACGTCAGATATCGCGTTCGAACAGCAAACCTATATATCGATCGACCGGGATAAAATCAAACGCGTATTCTCCAACATAATGGACAATTGTATGAAATATATGAATAAACCGGAGAAACAAATCGATCTGCGAGCCTACAGATCCGGCCACCATGTCGTCATCGAGATCAAGGACAACGGTCAAGGTATTAGCGCGGATGCGCTCCCGCTTATTTTCGATCGTTTCTATCGCGCTGATCCTTCGAGAAACAGCGATACCGGCGGAAGCGGACTGGGTCTAGCCATTTCGAAACAAATAATCGAAGGCCATGACGGTACGATACGAGCAAGCAGCAAAAAGGGTGAAGGAACATGCATCAGTATCACCTTGCCGCTTAGAACGAATGAAGATGGTGATGACAGATGAAGAATATCCTGATCGTAGAAGACGAACAGCTCATTGCGGAATTGGAGCGAGATTACTTGGAAGTCAGCGGCTTCAAAGTCGATATCGCCATAGATGGGGAGCAAGGCTTGAAACTTGGCATGAGCGGGGAGTATGATTTGATCATCCTAGATCTGATGCTTCCTATCATTAGCGGTTTTGAGGTATGCAAACAAATACGTGAGAAGCATAACATACCGATCCTAATGGTGACTGCAAAAAAAGAAGATATTGACGTCATCAAAGGATTGGGACTCGGTGCTGATGACTATATCACAAAGCCATTCAAACCTGGAGAATTAGTAGCGCGTGTTAAGGCGCATCTAGCCCGGTATGAACGACTCATCGGGGAGAAAGAGAATAAGGAAATCATCCGTATACGCGGACTCCTCATTGATTACGGCTCGCGCAGAGTTTTTCTGCATGAGCAAGAGATTTCGCTAACCACCAAAGAATTTGATTTGCTTTATTTCCTGGCAATGAATCCGAATCGGGTATTTAGTAAAGATCACCTTTTCGAGCGAATATGGGGAATCGATGCGCTTGGGGATTCTCAAACCGTCACGGTTCATATTCGTAAACTGCGGGAGAAAATTGAAGTGGATACCTCTAAATCCGAGTACATCGAAACTGTCTGGGGAGCAGGCTATCGCTTTCGGTTATGAGTAACTCATCTAATTAATGGCAAGGAGGCTGCCTTGATCATGAATAGCGATCCACGCATTTTAATTCTAACGGCAAGCTATGGCAATGGGCATATCCAAGCTTCGCAAGCTTTGCAGCAGCAATTTTTCAAGCAAGGTGTGGAACAAGTGAAAGTCGTCGATCTCATGAAAGAGGGTCACCCGTTTATCAATATGGTTACGACTTCCCTTGTGAACAAAAGTACGCAAATATCCCGAATGGGACTGGATTATTACGGGTGGAGCTATTATTTAACGAGGGAAACGAAGCGGACCGCTTTATTTCAACGCTCGATGACGGCTCTTGGCAAGAAGAAGCTAAAGGAAATCCTTCATGAAGGGCGTCCTGACGCTGTCGTAAATACGTTCCCTTTTGGCGCATCACCGGAAATTTGCAGTTCCATGGGCATAAATAATTATACCGTGCTAACGGATTTTGCACTGCACGCCACTTGGCTGCATCCAGCCGTTGATAAATATTATGTGGCTACGGAAGAGCTGAAGCAGCAAATTGTCTTCAAGGGATTCCCGAGAGATCGTGTGGAAGTCAGCGGGATCCCAGTGCGCAATGAGTTTATGGAATTACCGAACTTCAAGAAACAGCATCGAAAAAAGATACTGGTTATGGCCTCCGATCAGGGGGCCTCAAGCTATACCGAAGATTTGCTGGAATCACTGATTACCATTGACAATTGTCAAGTAATCGTCGTTTGCGGGCGAAATGAGAAGCTGAAACTCAAGCTGGAATCCCATTTTCCGAATCAACCGCATTTAAACATTCTTGGGTTTGTTAACAATTTGCATGAAATCATGTCAGCTGCAACTTGCATTATTACGAAAGCAGGAGGCCTTACGTTATCGGAAGCGATAGCCATACAGCTCCCTATTTATATTTATAAACCATACGCGGGACAAGAAAGAGAGAATGCCAAATATCTTTCCAGCCGCGGTGTCGCCTCGATCTCCGATAGTATACAAGACTTGACGAACAGCATCATACGATTACTCGAGCATCCCAGCTTGCATGATGAAGTGAGAACGCGCATGCTGGGCATGCAAAAAAGACAAGCAAGCGTACATATTGTAACGGATATTATTCATCACATTAATCAACCTGTTTCGCTATCCATCTAGACTTCAAATCACCGCCTGAATGTTCAGGGGATGTTGCATAGAAAGATCATTCTTTTTCTCATCATCTACTCATGCACCTTGACTTTATATATGGTATTCTTAAGATACAAAGGCAGGTGGCATACAGTGGGACATTCTTTTCTACTCTTTATTGCTCAATACGGGTACGCAGCGGTGTTCTTGCTGCTCTTCATAGGTATTGTGGGGATACCGATCCCTGTTGAAATCATATTGCTTAGTGCCGGTACTCTGGCGCTTAAGACAAATCTTCATTTTGGATGGTTAATCAGTTTTGCATGGATTGGCGCCTGTATGGGGATGATCTTCAACTATTATCTTGGACGAAAAATCGGATTGAAACGGATTAGCTATTTGACGAAGTGGATTCACCTTCCGGAAAGTAAATTAGACAAGTGGGCCGATCAATTCCGGAAGTACGGATCACTCTTGCTGTTGGTTGGTTATTATGTAACAGGTCTTCGACATGCATCGCCATTTATCGCTGGAGCCATTAAAATGCGCTTCCTTAAATTCATAGGAATCGCGAGCGCAGGGGCACTGGCCTGGATCATGATCCTTGTATTTATTGGGCAGAAACTAGGCAAGGCGTGGCATCATTACTATGCGCAGCTTCATCATCCTCTTTGGATCGTTCTTGCTATTCTCATAGTCGCACTAATTGTGGGTTTGAAAGTCATTCTTCGGCAACGCTCATACTCATTAAAAAGCAAAACCTCCAATCCGCATTAAATGCGATTGGAGGTTTTATTTTGTACTTTCTTTTTGTAATTTCGATACTCTTTATACCACTGAAAAATCCAGACGGATAAAGCAAACCAAAACCCGCTTGCGAAGTAAGCACCCACAACATCACTGGGGTAATGGACGCCTAAATAAATGCGGCTTATTCCGATGAGAAGAATCATCGCAACGCTAAAAATGACAACGGCCGTTCTTCCGCGGCGAGTCGAGATATGTCGCCAAAGCAGGAAGGCAAGGGATGCATAGAGAGCAAAAGCTTCCATCGAGTGCCCGCTTGGAAAGCTGTAACCGGTCTCTTCAATGAGCCGGTGCAGACTGGGCCGCTGCCGCTGAAAGATTAGCTTGAGAACTTGATTGAAAATTGCAGTACCGGCAATGATGCTCACAAAAAAAGTGAGTTCCAATCGGTGATGTAATACCTTATACAGAAAAACCATGGCAACGATAGAAAGAAGAATGACTATGGGGGTGGAACCAATAAATGTGAAGCATTTCATCACCGCTGTGAGCCACGGAGCCTCCGATCCTTGAATGGAGGAAATGATCGAGCTGTCGAGTTTCGCGACCCAAGGTCCTTTGAAAAGTGAAGCGACAAAGATGAAGCAAAGGAATGAAAGAATGCTGAGTACGAAAACAAAGGTTACTTTAAGTTTAGGAGTCATGGTCGTCAATCACCTGTAGTGGAATGTTTAGCCTCCAATGATCCATCTCGGATAGCTTCATATAAAATTAACATAATGCGGAATGAGAAAGCAATTCGCATGAATGTTCAGACAACATACTTCATTTTCTTCGCTTCGCTTGGATGAACCTTCCATGCAATCGCGCATACCGGAGCGCTTTGAAAAACATGCGTTTGTCCTTCAATTGATTAAAAATAAACGGATCCGGGGCCGTGTTCACTTCAAGAATCCATGGCTTGAGCTTCTGGTCGATCCCCACATCAACCCCGATTTCTTTAAACCCTGGATGATACTTTTGAAATTGTTTGGCGATTTGGTAGCCTATTCCTTTAAGTTTCTTGATGTATTCTTTCTTCCTAGACTCATTGAGGTAGGGGCTGAGCAATAATTCCAGAGGCAATGGCTTGCCGCTGTTATGGAAGTTGGTGACAATCTTATGGGGATGGGCGACACGACCGATATAACCGGTTGTTTCCAATTCCTGCTGCGGATTTTGTTGAACCATGATACGAATGTCAAATATCCGCTTCTGATAGGTTAACAAATGAATCCCTTTTTGAATTAAATAGGCTCGATTCATCTTGGCTTTGTTTAAAGCTTTGAATAAATCGTCATAGGTCGCGAAGGTCCGGGTTACTGTACCGGATCGATAACGATAGATCTTTGCGCTCACGTTATCTACCCGTATAACCCCTTGACCAAAGGTGCCGTTAACCGGTTTTACGTACACCATCTTATATTTCTTGAGCATCGCGAGCAGATTGGTATGGTTAAAGATTCTTGTCTCAGGTACAAATTGGCTTAATTCTTTATTCGACAAGAGCATTTTTGTTTTCGTCCATTTACTGCCCAGCGTGCGGGAGCGGGTTGTTCTCATCTAAGCACCTCAACTTTTAAAATTTAGATGAATAAATGCCTGTTAATTTCTTTGCCGTCGATTTCCAACTAAATCTTCGCAACATATCTTGCCGAGCCTGCTTCGCGAGCTGCTTGGCTCTTTCTTTATTTTTCGCAATTACCAAGATTTGTGCGGCAAAAGCTTCGGGGCTGCGGTATTTCGTAACTAACAGCCCGTTGCGCCCGTGTTGAACAATTTCCGGGATGCCGCCATTGCGCGAAGCGACGGTAGGAATGCCGGACGACATCGCTTCCACATTGACAAGCCCAAATGCTTCATGGCCTTGGGAAGGACATACAAAGCAGTCCCCAGAGGCGTAAAACTGCGGCATTTTGCTGCGCGGTACGTACCCTTTGAATGCCACAGGAATACGTAATGAAGCGGCTAGACGTTTTAAATGCGCTTTGTAGTTGGGGCGCCCTGTACCTCCGGCGATCACTAACTTCGCATTGGGAACGGATCTTCGAACGATTTGCGTAGCCTTCATTAATACAGGAATACCTTTACGGGGGATTAGCCGGCCAGCGAAAAGAATGACGAACGGTTGGCCGTTCGTTTTGTGTTTTTGCCGGGGTTTGAACTGGTGTAAATCAACGCCGAGATGAACGAAACGAACCTTATGGCTTTGTGAAGGGAATGTTTTTTTTAGATGATTTTGCAAGGATCGGCTGTTTCCGACAATTCGGTCAGCGCCGCTTAGATCTGCCGCGGCCTGTTTGATCGTTGTCATCGGAGGCGATATGAACGTTGTAGAATGTAAGAAGACAGAGATTGGCGTATTTGGGAACACCTTTTTAACAGGATGAACAAAGCGGGGACGGTTATCTATTTGAATCACATCGAAATGCCGGCCTCGTATCGTGCTTAATACGTTTGAAAGATATGCTTTTTTCGTAGCTCCGGGTACGCGAATTATGGTTACATGACCAAGAACGCTCTTCTTAGGAAGAGTAGAACGCAAACGGCTGACAATCGTTACCGAATGTTTGGGCGATATTTGTTTGGCGATCTGATAAATGCAATGTTCCACTGAACCCCCAACAGGAGGAGGGACTGGAATTTGCTCCGGCGCGATGATTAATATACGCACTATGCAATGTCCACCTTTCGTTTGATCCATGTCGTCCTAATATCATATTCAACACGGATAAACGGACTTGGAGCAAAGTCTATGGCGAATATTAAAATTTTTTCATTTTTGGGCAGTTGCATCGGTGCTTCAAAAGATTACATAAAATTAATTATGTAAACAAAATAAAAATGAATATTTATCTATTATTTTATAATGATTATAATTGGTAGATATAGACATTATGTAAAAAAGGGAGGAGAAGGATGACATTACGTGACTCCATGATTCAGGCAGTTCTTTTTGATTTAGATGGAACGCTATTAGATCGGGATACTTCACTTAAATTATTTATTCAGGACCAATATGACCGTTACTTGGATAAACTCAACCATGTTCCCAAGACTATTTTTGTCGATAGATTTATTGAGCTGGATAACCACGGTTATGTATGGAAAGATAAAGTATATCAAGCGCTGATCCATGAGTGTGAGCCAGTCGGATTAACCTGGGAAGGACTGCTTCAAGACTATTTGGATCATTTCCCCAGATTCACAGTCGCATTCCCGAACACAGAAGAGGTCCTGAAGTGGCTGCGGAATCAGAATATCAAAATCGGTTTGATCACAAACGGCTTTACGAAATTCCAACAGGCTAATTTGGGCTCACTCCATATCGAGGGTTATTTTGATGAAATCTTGATTTCAGAAGAAGAAGGGGTTCGCAAACCGGATCCAGAAATATTCAGGAGGGCATTCAATCGATTGAAAGTCCACGCTTCCAACTGCATATTCGTAGGGGATCATCCGATTAACGACGTTAAGGCATCTATGAACGCAGGCGCGATTGGGGTATGGAAGCGGAATGATCACGGCGCAATAGAAGTTGAACCGGATCGCATTATAGATGATTTAGTCGAAATAAAATCAATACTTGAAAACCTCAAAGATGAAATCGATTAATCTGATCCCATTGACCTTCTTTGATTAAAATTTCCTTTTGCTTTGGACCTATAATGTCATAGTGGGGATAAGGCGGGCGATGATGAATGTATTGTGGATTCAGACCATGATTAACGCACCACTTCGCTAATCTCTCTAGATCCGAGCATCCCGCTTTCGTCACGGTACGGATACCTGGAAACCGTTCATCCAGCCAATAATGGGTCAGAAAAGCAAGCTCGCCGCGACTTACGGCCGCTTTCCATGAGATAAGTTCTTCTCTCCGAATACCGAAGGCCATTGTGAGGGATTCTCCTTTACTAATGATGTCCTACTTATTATAACACGAAACGATGTATGATCTCCCTGCCCGGGGAAGCTGCGTTCTTTCGTATCTTTTCTAAAAAAGGAGTTGCCGCCAATTCTTATCATATAAATCGATAAGTTCCATATTCATAAAAGTACGAGCAGGACCATTCTTTGCAGAAAGAGTGTGATCGAGCATGAGTGTATGGTTTTGGTTGATTGCGATACTTTTGCTGATATATACCCTAATACCGACCGTCCTAGTTCGGCTGTTCGGCATTGGTGTGTATAAAAAAGGGACGTTGGCCCCGGGCATTGCACTGACCTTCGATGACGGTCCCGATCCGGATTATACGCCAAAACTGCTCGATCTTCTTGGGAAATATCAGGTGAAAGCAACCTTTTTCGTACTGGGATCCAAGGCGGAGATGTATCCCGACTTGATCGTACGGATGCACCAAGAAGGACATCTAATTGGCGTTCATAACTACGTTCATCAGGCCAATGCGTTCATGACGCCGTGGAAGGTCCGTAGGCAGCTGAACGATTCTCTAAGGATCATCGAAAACATAATCGGCGTCAAGCCGGTATATTACCGGCCGCCATGGGGAATTATCAATCTGTTTGACTTTTTGCTGATGAAACGATTTCATTTTGTTTTTTGGTCCTTGATGGTTGGGGATTGGAGGAGCAAGGGAGGTAAGGAAGCTCTCCTGGCCAAACTGCATGCCAGAGTTAAAAGCAATGATGTTATTGTGCTTCACGATAGCGGTCAGACTTTTGGAGCGGATCCGCGTGCACCGGGCTATATGCTGGACGCACTTGGGGAATTTCTGGAGGAGTGCGCACGGCGGGGATTTATGATGGTGCGCCTAGATGCCAGCTATCAGGCAGACTTATATGCGCGGCAGAAGACCTTGAAACCGCTGAAGAGAATGCTTATTTACTTATGGTTAAAATGGGAGCAAATCTTTCATTGGCTATTCAATATTCATCCCATTGATGTGAATCATCCAATCTTTTATAGCCGAGTCCGCAAATATAAAGGAAAAACGATCGAATTGGCCAATGGTGAAGTGATTCGTCCCGGAGATCTGGTTGTGGAGCTGCACTTCAATAATGAGAAGTTGTTCCAACTGATTTCGGAATCGAGCTCGATGGTTCATCTCGCTGTGAGTATGATTCGCGATGTTCAGCGATTTATGCCGGCGATGACGCAATATGTTCATTTCCATCAGAATGTCAGAGGGATTTACGGGATCACCATGATCCATCGCGGATCCAAACAGCTGGGTTTTACTGTGGAAGAGCTTCCGAAGGGCCTGTTTAACGTGCTTAGCCAAATTTATTTAAGGTTGTTGCTGTTCATCATTCATCCGAACGGCAGAGATCGTCTGGAGTTAAAAAGAGGACTGCTAACGCCACGGATCGTAGCGATCTCTGCTCAAGAACTGAAGAGAAGATATCCGGTTAATTCGAGTTGATGAAGGGCCTCGCTTTTTTCAGCTGAGGCTCTCCTTTTTTTGCATTAGTTTTGATACAATATGTATCAAGTATGCATATTACCAATGAAAGGGGATATCTTCATGAATGTTCAACGTGTGAATTACAAGGATATGGCTCAGCAATTGCAGACGGGAGATTTGCTGTTTTGTCACGGGCTTTTTCAGGAGGCGCTTCAAGTTGAGGTGGTCGAAGGTTCGATTTGGTCCCATATGGGAATGGTCGTACGGCTTCCGGATTATGATGAGCTGCTATTGTGGGAATCGACGACCACGGAGACGTTGAAGGATGTAGAACTCCATACGATCAAGACCGGTCCTATGCTCGTATCTTTGCGTGATCGGCTCATCACTGACGTGAATGAGCAATATGATGCGCTATTTGCATTTCGTCTGCTGGAGGCGCCAAGAACGGACGAAATGAACCGAGAGCTGCAACAATTCATTGAGGAGGTTCATGGTGCCAGTTTTCCATCCATGACTCGCATGGCATTGGAGCTTTTGGAAGGCAAGCTGAATATCCAGGCTGGCTATACTAATTTCTTTTGCAGCGAGCTTGTAGCTGAGACGTATATGCGTCTTGGGCTGTTGGATCGCTCGCGAGCCTCTAACAGCTTTGAACCGAAAGACTTTGCAGATGGCCGGTCCCTGCCGCTTGCTGAAGGGTGCCGGCTCGGCAATGTGCTCTATCAGCTTTCAGATGCGGATGCGGCCACCGCTTAGGTTTGCCTTATAGTACCATCATGAAGACAGTCGTCCGGTTTGCCGTAGGTGTGTGCCTGCTGATTGTGGTGTTGTTCGCCGGCAACAATACCGTTCTTGGGGCGAAAAGCCCGGATCTACTTAGTGCCAAAGGACAGTTGGATTTGTCCGAATGGGACGTTCACGCCGACTCCTTAGTATCGCTGGACGGGGAGTGGGAATTTTACTGGTCCCGTCTTTTGACTCCGCGCGATTTTCAGCAAACGAACCTTCCCGATATATCGGGATATTTTCGCTCGCCAGGGTATTGGAACCGCGGAGCTGTCGCCTCCTCCTTACCTGCTGACGGCTTCGCCACAATCCGTTTAACAGCGCGTATCCCGCACATGGATGAGATGCTCGCGATCAAGACGAACAATATATTCAGCGCTTACCGGATATGGGTCAACGGGAATGAGATCGCCGCCGCAGGAAAAGTAGGCACTACTGCCGCGTCTGCTGTACCGAAGCAAATCGTGCAGGTAGCTCCTTTTCATGTGAGAGGGGACCGTTTGGAGATTATCATTCAGTTATCCAATTATTCATACACCAAGAGCGGGCTTCAAGGCAGCCTGATTCTGGGGTCGGCTAAACAAGTGATGGAACGGTATCAACGGGATGTGGAGGGTGCTTATTTATCTTTCGGAGCCTGCTCGCTCATGGCGATTTACCATCTCATGTTGTATATGCTTCGTCGCGGTTATCAATCAGCGCTTTACTTCGGCGTATTCTGCCTGCTCGTGTCCATCCGGATCTTGTTTGTCAATGACCGCTACATTTATAACTGGTTCCCTGATTTGAATTGGGAGCTATTCAGCAAAGTTCCTTATGCTGTTTTCTATTTCGGTCTGAGCCTCGTAATGACGCTGGTATACTCACTGTACCCCGAATTTTTCTCGCGACGGGTCTTGAGACTGACACAATGGATCAGTGCGCTTTCAACTGTATTTTGCCTGGCTACGCCGCAGCGGATTTATGACAAGATTCTAATTCCTATGGAGTTATATACGATCGGATTAATCGGCTACTGCCTTTATGTGCTTTGGATGGCGATTCGGATCAAAAGGGAAGATACGCTGATTTTTTTCGCCGGCTTTACCGGGCTATCCATAACGATTGTTCATGATTTTCTCTATATGAGCGAGATCAGCGGAACCGGTTCTTTAGCGCCGTATGGCCTATTGATTTTTATTTTTGCACAGTCCATCATTTTGGCACGAAAGTTCTCAAGAGCGTTCCGGGACGTTGAACAATTATCGGAGAAGCTCTTGTCCATGGACAAGATGAAGGATGAATTTCTTGCTCAAACTTCACATGAGCTTCGAACGCCGCTCCATGGCATGATCGGGCTGGCTGAGTCATTGCTCGATGGGATAGCCGGACGCTTGCCGGATAAGGCGCTAGGGCATTTGGAGCTCATCGTGGGAAGCGGAAGGCGTCTGGGCAATCTCGTTGCCGATGTACTTGATTATTCCCGCTTAAAACATAAAGAACTGAGGCTTCATATCACAGAAGTGGATTTGCACGATGTAGTTCATCAAGTGATGCAACTGATCAATCCTCTTCTTCAAGGAAAGCCAATCGAACTTGTGAATGGCGTGCCGAAGGGGTTGACGGTATTTGCTGACGAGAATCGGCTGCAGCAGATTTTTCACAATTTGCTTGGCAATGCCATGAAGCATACCGAGGCGGGCACAATTGCAGTATCGGTAGGCAGGGCTTCCGAAGAAAGGATTGCTATCTCAGTAAGGGATACGGGAGAAGGCATACCTGAGGAGCAGCACGAGCGGATCTTCCAAGCGTATGAGCAGGTTGGTGATTCATTGACGCCAGGTACCGGACTGGGATTGGCGATTACCAGAAAGCTGGTAGAACTGCACGAAGGCAAACTTCAAGTACAAAATGCTGCGGGAAGCGGAACGACCTTTACGTTTGAACTTCCCACCGTTCGAGGTCAAGCGCTTAAATCTGAATTGTTGCCGTCGTCATTGCTACGTAATCAAGATGTTCTCCACAATGAGACAACGGAATTGGTAGTACGTCCTCAGGAAATTTTGGTTGAGGAGTTCGAAGGTATCGGCGATGCCGGAAGTCATCATATCTTGATTGTCGATGACGAGCAGGTCAATCTCCAAGTGCTCCGCGATCATCTGCATTTCGATCGTTATAAGGTGACGGAGGCTGCCGATTCGAAGCAGGCTCTGCACCTGATCGAAAGCGGCTTCAAGCCGGATCTGCTCATACTAGACGTCATGATGCCTAAAATGTCCGGCTTCGAATTATGTTCCATGATTAGGAAATCATACTCGGCAAGCGAGTTGCCGATCATTTTGTTAACCGCCAAGTCGCTCGGCAGAGATTTGATGGAAGGCTTTGATTCCGGTGCGAACGATTATTTAACGAAGCCGGTCATGAAATCGGAGCTTCTTGCCCGCGTTCGGCTTCATTTACAGATTTCGAAGTGGAATCAGGCATTGGAGGATCGGGTGACGCAACGAACGGTGCAGCTGGAAGATACGCTGGAATCTTTGCATCAGGCTAAAATACGCTTGATACAAGCAGAGAAATTAGCTTCCCTTGGCGGACTTGTAGCTGGGATTGCCCACGAAATTAATAGTCCTATCGGGATTGGAGTGACGGCATCCTCACATCTGGTATCGCTTTCGGGCGAAATGGCCAAAAAGTATGCCCAAGGGATTTTGAGCCGAAAGGAACTGACCAGCTTTATCAGCGAGTTGGAGGAAACATCGTCTTTATTGCTTTCCAATCTGCAAAGAACCGAGAAGCTGATCTCCAGCTTCAAACAGGTTGCCGTCGATCAGACCGCTGAGGAAGAGCGGGTTTTTCAAGTAAAGTCGTACCTGATGGACATTTTCCAAAGTTTGCGACCCAAATGGAAAAATAGCAATCACCGCTTTTTTGTTGAAGTTGACGAATCGCTTGAACTGTTTGGTTATCCTGGAGCGTTCTACCAATTGATGACGAACTTGATCTTGAATTCGCTCTTGCATGGATTCGAAGGTGTTGAGCATGGAACGATTACGATCCAGGCACAAGCGGATGGGGAAATGTTGGAGTTCGTTTATCGGGATGATGGCAGAGGCATCGATTCCAGCCTGATTTCCCGCATATTTGACCCGTTTGTGACGACGAAGAGGGGGCAAGGCGGCACGGGACTGGGCTTAAGCATTGTTTACAATATCGTGACGCAATTATGGCAAGGCTCCATTCGTTGTGAAAGCGAATTGAATGAGGGCACGGTATTTACGATTCGTCTTCCACTAATTGCAGGGGTTGGGAGGAAGCTTGCATGAATGATTTATTAGATCTTGTCGAAGACGAAAATGAGGAACAATCCCTCCATGCAGACGCATCAACGGGCTGGAAATTCATGATCGTGGACGATGATCGAGATATCCACCGCATCACGAAGATCGTCCTGCAAGGTCAAAAATTTGAAGGTCACCGGCTTTCCTTCCTCCATGCTTACTCCGGAGCGGAAGCAAAGCGCCTGCTGAAGGAGCACCCGGATACGGCTGTGGTCTTGCTGGATGTGGTCATGGAAACGGAGGATGCCGGTCTGCAAGTCGTTCGCTATGTTCGTGAGGCGCTTAACAACTCGCTGTTGAGAATTATTTTGCGTACCGGTCAACCCGGGCAGGCGCCGGAAAGCTCCGTCATCCGCGACTTTGATATTAACGACTATAAGGAAAAGACGGAACTTACCCGTCAAAAGCTCTTTACCTCCGTTCATACTTCGATTCGTACTTATCAGATATTGCGCTCTTTGGCGGATGCCAACGAAAGATTGGAAACAAAAGTGCTTGAACGGACGAAAGAGCTTGAACAGCGTGGCACGCAGCTCCAAGATTCAATGCGGTTGACGTATGAGGCTTTGGCGGAGATTTCGGTGTTGGAAGAACGCAGCCGCATCACACGCAACATCCACAACGCCGTCGGCCATACGTTGACAACAGCTATCGTGCAGTTGGAAGCCGGCAAACGGTTACTCGGCATTGATGCGAGTAAGGCGATGGATAAGCTGGAGATGTCGCAAATGCTTGTCCGGAAAGGGTTGGATGACATTCGGCGATCTGTGCATGGCCTGGCTGCCGAGACGGAAAGCGTGGATCTTATCGCACAGCTCATGCAACTGCTTGAGGAAACCATATCCCACACAGGTATCCAGATTCATTACGAGTGGGAAGAGATGCCGGAGCTAACGTTTTTTCAGAAAAAGCTGGTCCTGCACGCGCTGCAGGAGGGATTGACGAACGGGATGCGGCATGGAGGAAGCGACCGGTTTAGCTTCAAGTTACAAGTATCACATGGGGAACTGAATTTTAAGCTCAGTAATAACGGGACTGTGGCTGACAATGTTCGTTTCGGGTTTGGGCTGAAGGCGATCCGGGAGCAAGTTGAGCAGCTTCAAGGGAGCATGTCCTTGAATGCAGACGGCAGCGGGGACATGATGCTCCAGATTTCCTTCCCGCTTACCACCTATCCTACTGGGAGAGGGGAGAGTTGATGCGCCAACTAAAGATTCTCATTGCTGACGATCAGGCGCTGATGAGGGACGGCTTGCAGACCATCCTGGATTTGGAACCGGATATGGAAGTCGTAGCCACTGCCGAGAATGGAAGCCAGGCTCTGGAAATGGCACTTGAGAAAAAGCCGCATTTGGCTCTTCTTGATATACAAATGCCCGTTCTCGACGGGATTGCCTGCACAAGACGGTTGAAGGAAGTGCTTCCCGATACGATCGTTTTGCTTTTAACGACGTTTATGAATGACCGTTATATCATCGAAGGCTTGAATCAGGGAGCTTATGGCTATTTGCTGAAAGATATGGAAAGCAAACAGCTGATACACTCGATCCGCGAAGCGGCAAGCGGCAAACTCATCATGCCGGCAGCGGTCGCAGCACGATTAGCGGCCAATGTGAGCCGACTATCTACGGCTCCAGCATTTACAGCAACAACAGCTCACCCGGGATTGGGATTGAACCCTTTATCCGAAAGAGAAAGGGATGTTGCTAAGCTGATGCTGCAAGGACTGACGAATAAGCAAATGGCCAAAGCGATGTACATGAATGAAGGCACGATACGCAATTATGTAAGCAGCATTTACAGCAAACTCGGCGTCAATGATCGTTGCAAAGCGCTGTTGCTGCTGCAGGAGCTTGAGCAGAGAGACCCCAACCTTTAGAGGTTGGGGTTATTTTTTTTGGCTTTATCTGTCATATGACAGATGAATGACAAACGTAACTGTCAACATGACATTTCCTACAGCTATAACTGAGATGTGGGAAATGAAGAACGAGAACAGCCCCAACATTTAAGGAGGAATGAACCGATGAGCGCAACAACCATTCAAGACATTGTAACCGAACTGAAAAACAGCATTAAGGCAGGCAAACTCGATCTTAGCGAGCACTCGTTTACGCTTCAAGCGATCAATGGACTTTTGGCCAATGCCAATCTGACGCTGGAAAGCCCGGTTATCACAGCAGACGGTACCGAAATTACGATTCAAGGCAGCTTCACACTTTTCGATGCGAATCAACTGCAAGGAGACCTCTGGAAGTCGCTGCCGGATGCCATTCAGCATTTCTCAGGACTTGCGCTTCAAAAATTAGTAATTAGTTTCATTCCTGACAATTTAACGATCACTTCTGTAGGGGCAACGATCGGTACAACAGCCCCGTGGATTATCGTTGAAAATGGATTATCAGTTTCAAAGGTACAGCTTGCTGTTACCATTCAACAACCAGGCGATAGCAGTAAACGTACGTTTGCATGCCAGATTGATGGCGATGTGGAGGTTGGAGGGGTGCAAATCGGGGTCCTCGCGGAACTGCCGAATTTTGTGATCAGCGGTCATCTTGCTGAGGGAGAGACTTTAAGTGTATCGGCGATTGTGGAACACTTCCTGCCTGCGGCAGCTTCCAGTATCCCTGAGCTTTCGCTAGCCACGCTTAATGTTAAAGCCGATCCCCGCAACAAAAGCTATTCCATCGAGACAACAAGCTCCGATACATGGACGCTGCCCCTTGGCGTAACGAATCTGAGCATCGGTCATATTGCCATGGAGCTCGATTACGACAGCAGCCATCAACCACCCATGGCAGGTCATCTATCGGGTCAAGCACAGATTGCCGATGCTGATTTTCAGGTTAGTCTGGCGCTTCCGGGCGACTTTAAAGTGGCGGGGCAAATCCCAACGATCAGCTTTAAAGCGATCATCGAGCATTTCTGCGGAAAAAATGCGTATCCGTCAGTTTTACCTGATTTTGCTTTCGATCACACGAACATTTATATCGAAAAGCAGGCAGATACGTACAATCTCGTTTTTGGAACCCATGCGCAAAATCTCGGTGTTCTTGAAGCAGAAATTCAGAAACGAAGCGATTCTTGGGAATTTGCTGGAGGGGTAGTCACGGATGCAAATTGGAGACTGTCTAACATCTCCGATATATTCAAGCCATTAGCCGGACTTAATTTCGTGCATTCCACATTAATTGTATCTTCCTTTACCGATAGCAGTTATGTATTACCAAATGTGGAGCTGCCCAAAGGACAGGAGGGCGTTATCTCGGGACTTAACTATTTTGCTACGCTCCAACTGGATAGTCAGGGGCTTGAAGCCATCAGCCATCTGCTGCGGATCGACGGTTTAGATGTGCACGCTGCCATCGGAACGGACCTCAAATCAACGATTCTCGAAGCCTCTTTGGAAGAAAATCTACAAATCGTATCCGGCGTCGTCTTTAAAGGGTTAAGTTTGGCGCTGAAACCATCTCCGATTTTGACAATCGATTTTCACGCGGATGTAGAAGTGCAGCTCCATGGAGACACGCTGGATTTTCGCGGTGATGTTGCGGTCGCACCAGGTTTGGTTGACCTGTCATTCGGCATGCAAGGGATCTGGCACAACCCGTTTGGGATCAAGGGCCTGGCGATTGGAAATACGTTTCTAGACATGCAAATGTCGCCGGATTTCAAGGTTGGGGTAGCTGGAGAAATTGACTTTAACGAGACAATCAAAGTGAAAGTCGCCTGTCAGCTGATGGAGGGAGAAGTACCGGATTTGCTGGACGGAGAGCTTCAAGGTACGGTATCGCTGCACGACATCGTCAAATCGTTCTCTTCCTTATCTGCGATCCCCGCTTCTTTAACCGATGTGAGCATCTCGGATGCGCAAGTGTATGTCGTGGCTAATCCGCTTGGCGCAAAAATCGGTCCTGAAACCTACCCGCCAGGTATGGCGCTCAAGGGTAAGCTGCATGCTTATGGCATTGATGCCATCGTGAAAATTGCGGTTGGAGATAGCGGCATTGATGTCGCAGGCACTATTTCACCAATTCGTATTGGAAACTACTTCCAATTAACTGGGGTGCACCCGGAAGATGGTGCGGCACTCGCTTTGCAGGTCAACAAAACCAATCCGCTCCAGTTCTACTTATCCGGGCAATTGAACCTTCTAGGCTTCAGTCGTTATGCCGAAGTGAATATAAACAGCAAAAGCGTAGACCTCAATATTGGCGCAAAAATATTTAATGCCTTCCAAGCGGATATCAAGGCGCACGCACCGGTGAAAAACTTTACAAACGGTGATTTCTCCGTCACCGCAGCACTTAAAGACGATTTGTTCAAGTATATCGAAAGTGAAGCAGGCAAAGCGTTCAAAGCTGCCTCTGATAGTGCTATTTCCCAAATTAGCGGCGCACAGGCCAAAGTGAATGACGCTCAAGCAAAGGTTAATCAATTGAATAATACGATAGCCGATACGAGAAAACAGATTGCCTCGCAGCAAAGCACGGCACGCAATAATATTGCCAGCGCCCAGTCCGCGGTCAACGATGCAAAAGACAAGGTGGACTCCCTGCAAAATCAAATCAACGATATGCAGCATAAAATCGATAGCTTGAGCAGGTTCGATCCTCGCAAAGCTTACTACGGCACACAATTAGCAGCACTTTATGTCGCTAAAAAGACAGCCGATGCGGCATTGTCCGTAGCTCAACAGGCATTATCAGCCGCGCAATCCGCGAACAAACTTTATCCGGTGGATTCGGATCCTAGGATTGTTGCTCTGCTAGGCAGTTTGGAGACGGCCACAGCAGCCCTGAAGGTAGCTACTCAGTTCCTAGATGGCGTTAAGCAAACCGTTCGCGGCGCGTTAGGCGTTTCGGATTATATCGTTAAATATGGATTAGGAGCATTGTTGGCTGTACGCTCTGCCAGCTTTACAGGGCAATTGCAGGCGGTTAGCAGCGGAAAGGTCTCATTAGCGATGGAGATTGTCTTCATGAATAAACAACAAAACTTGAGTATCGATTTCTTGTTTCAAAATCCGATCGCTGGCGTTCAGTCGCTTGTGGACCGTTTAATGAAACAGTTGTAATCGCAATTATCCTGATTAATAGGGGAGAAGGTTTTCTATGGCAAAAGGGGTAGATACACCGACGAACTGCACCTCGCTGGCAGCTGCAATCAAGGAATCAGGTTATGATTTTGTATGCAGATACTATAACCGAAACAATCCTGGCAAAAATTTGACGCGTGCTGAAGCCAACGCTCTTACTCAAGCTGGCCTGTACATTGTAGCCGTTTGGGAGAACGGCTTCCCGACGAGTGCCGGTTATTTTTCCTACACTAGCGGAAACAGGGATGGCAAGGACGCGTTCGTGTACGCACGTGATACGATTGGTCAGCCTTTTGGAACTCCCATTTATTTCGCCGTAGATTATGACGCTGCCTTGGCCGATATCCAAGGCGGTATCAGGGAATACATCCGCGGAGTTATCGATTCGTTCAAGTCCCTCAGTGAAGATGATTACAGCTACGAAGTAGGCGTATACGGATCCGGCTTAACGTGTCAAAGCCTTATGCAAGCTTTTCCTGAAGTGACTTACGCCTGGCTCTCCGAGTCTATCGGCTGGAGCGGTTATCATTCGTTCGATACTTGGAACATTAAGCAACTATCGGGAAGCGCGATTGCGGGAACGCCGGTTGATACGAATGTAACCACCGGGAACGGCGGAGGTTTTCAAGTCGGGAAGGCCGGATAGGGATTTCATGCAATCGATTAAACCTCAGGAAATTCCTGAGGTTTTTGTCGTTTTGTTGTGATCCAAGATTCCGGTTGACTGTGAACGAAGGGTAAACGCCCAAAATAGTAGGGCAAGCGTGCTGACAACGGCACCCAATACACACACGCCAAGCCATCCTGCATAAGCGTAGACATGGGTAGATGCTATCGAACCCGTTGCACTGCCGATGGAGTAAAAGATCATATAACCGGCAGTAAGCCGACTGCGCGCCTCTGGCCGCACGGTGAGGATCAGACTTTGGTTGGTAACATGCACGGCTTGCACGGCTAAGTCCAGGATAAGAACACCTGCGATCAGTGCCGTCACGGAATGCTGGACGTAGCTTATAGGCAACCAGGATACCATCAATAAGATGAGAGCAATGCCGGTCGTCTTTTGACCAAAACCTCGGTCGGCCAACCGACCCGCGCGAGCAGCTGCCAATGCTCCTGCAGCACCGACGAGACCAAAAGCCCCGACCGCAGAATGCGAAAGAGATAACGGAGGTTCCGTGAGAGGCAGCACCAAAGACGTCCATAAAATGCTGAACGCTGCAAAAATAAACATCGCAAGCACGGCACGGATTCTCAGGATCCGCTCCTGAAGGAACAATATAAGTACCGAGCGCACCAACTGTGGGTAAGAAACCAACAATTTTTGGTTTTCATGATGTGGTAATACGCGAAATAATGCGCAAGCCATAATCAAAGTAAGCGCCGCGGAGACCAGATACACGGAACGCCATCCCGCGAGATCCGTCACGATACCGGCAAAGGTTCGGGCCAACAAAATGCCGATAACGACACCGCTAGTTACCAATCCTACAACACGCCCCCTCTCTTCAGGGCTGGCCAGAGTCGCCGCGAATGCCACTAGCACTTGCACCACAACGGCAAGAAGACCGACGATAGCCATGCCAATCAGCAAAATCGTACTTGTCGGAGCCAATCCGACAATGGTCAAACCAACCACGGATGTGAGCATCTGAATGGGGATCATCCAGCGGCGATTCAACAGATCGCCGAGCGGAACCAACAATAGAAGACCAATAGCATAACAAATTTGAGTAAGTGTAATGACAATGCCAATCGATGAATGATCAATACCAAACGCCTTGGACAATTCGTCAAGAAGCGGTTGTGCGTAGTAAATATTGGCAACTGCTGAACCGCATGCTGCTGCAAACAACGTGGCGGTTTGTCGCGATATGGATTTGGCGGAAACGTGCACCGCTTCTTCCTCTTGTGTTTTCATTTTTCATCCTCCTAATTGAAAATTAAAAATACGTACCAATCAGTATATTATACCGATTGGTACGTTAATCGTTTAGGTAAATATATACGGAAATAATCTTGCTGTCAACCGTATTTGTTGACATTTTGTACAATAAACATAAAATTGAAACATACTGATCGATATGAAAGTGGGGAGGGGTGCAGGTAGGAAATGTGAATTTGATGAAGATGCGGCTCTTTTTCATTTTTGCTATAAATATTTTTATGATTGATACATTATTTCATAATTTGTTTTATGAAAATATAGTGTTTAGAATGGCGATGTAGCAAAAAACAAACCTAGTGGGGAGGCTATACGGATGGCAAAACATATTTTAATGGTTGTAACGAGCCATGCAAAAATTATTGAAGGTAAAATGACAGGGATTTGGTTATCTGAGTTTTCCGAAGCCTATTTAGGCTTCAAAAATGAAGGGTATGACATTAAGGTAGCAAGTCCGCTTGGAGGAAAGGCGCCGATTGACCCAAGCAGTATAGATGAAAATACACATAAAGAGATTTTAGATGCGGCAAAATATTTGGAAGATACATGGAAGATTGATGACGTATCCGCCGAAAATTATGACGTGATATTTTTACCGGGTGGCCACGGAACCATGTTTGACCTACCAGTAAGTCAGAAACTTCAACAATTGCTGCGAGAATTTTATGAAGGAGACAAGATTGTAGCCGCTGTATGTCATGGTCCGGCAGGATTGGTTGGTGTCACATTGTCGAATGGTCAACCGCTTGTGTCCGGTAAACGTGTTAATGCTTTTACAAATAGGGAAGAGGCCGATACGACGTTAGAGCAACATCTGCCGTTTTTACTGGAAAGCAGACTTCGCGACCTAGGAGCTATTTTTGTAGCAGCCCCTAATTGGTCAACGCATTATGAGGTCGACGGTAATCTTATAACAGGACAGAATCCTCAATCTACCGTAGCCGTAACTCACGCTGTTATTGAGAGACTAAGTTAAGCATTACTGTTTTTAGCAAGGAGGGGAATAACTTGAGTTCAACAATCAAACCCAATGATTCATCATTGGTGTCAAGTAAAGGATCGACAATGGCGTTATACGCACTAACGGTGGGGGCATTTGCCATTGGCATGACGGAGTTTATTATCATGGGTTTGCTACCGGAAGTGGCAGCTAACCTCAACGTCTCCATCCCTTCAGCAGGGTTGCTAATCACCGGTTATGCGCTTGGGGTTGCTGTCGGCGCTCCGTTCATAACAATGGCAACTCATAAGATGCAGCGTAAAGCACTTCTCATGCTGCTTATGATCATCTTTATAGCAGGCAACGCACTTGCAGCGCTCTCACCAAATTATACGATTTTGATGGGGGCACGCATCGTCGCGGCTTTGACACACGGGTCCTTTTTTGGCGTGGGATCAGTTGTTGCGGCGCAGTTGGTTCCGAAAGAGAAGCGTGCTGGCGCCATTGCAATTATGTTTACTGGATTGACGCTGGCGAACATTCTGGGGGTTCCAATTGGTACTTTCTTGGGCCAAGCTTTCGGTTGGAGATTTACTTTCTGGGTTATTACTGTAATTGGGCTGATTGCATGGATCGGCGTTATGTTTCTTGTCCCTCAAGTCAAAGCTTCACAGTTGAGTTTGCGACAGGAGCTCGGCGTTTTACGGCGCCCGGCGATTCATGTTGCATTGCTGATGACCGTGTTTGGCTTTGGAGGTGTATTTACAGCCTTCACTTACATCTCACCAATTTTAGTGGATATTACGGGCTTTTCACCCAGCTCAGTCTCTTATATTCTTGTCTTATTTGGCGTCGGGCTTACGATAGGTAATATTTATGGCGGTAAACTGGCTGATCGAAGGTTGATGCCTTCGCTTATTGGAATTCTAATCCTGTTGGCGGTTGTTCTAGCGGTATTCAGTTTGACGGATCAGCATAAGATTCTCGCTTTGATCACCGTATTTGTACTGGGAATCGCAGCCTTCGGGACCGTCCCGGGATTGCAGCTTCACATGTTGAATACGGCCAAGGAAGCACCAACTTTAGCATCTACCCTGAACATCGCAGCATTCAACCTCGGAAATGCCTTAGGCGCCTACCTGGGAGGCATGGTCATTCAATTCAATTTCGGGGGAGGCCTTCCATCCGTTCCTTGGGTTGCGGCACTGGTGACATTCGTCGGTATTCTGTTTACCTTATGGGGGAGTCGGCAAAATACAAGGGAGTCCCGAGTTTAAATCGGGGCTCCTATTTCTGTACACGAACCATTTCCCGTATAATAAGTGGAAACTCATATTGGAAAGGATCATGCCATGGTTGATTTTGAATGGTACAGAAGTTTTATAAGTATCTACAAACATAGCTCTGTATCGGAAGCCGCCAAAGATCGGATTATGACTCAACCCGCCATGAGCCAACATTTGGCTGCTCTTGAAGCAGAAGTAGGTGAGCCATTATTTACACGGACACCGCGCAAAATGTTTCCAACTGAAAGAGGGAAGGAGTTATATACCCAATTAGTACCGCTTATTGAAAAGCTCGAAGAAACAACGTTAAGCTTCAGTGCGACTTCATCGCCTGCACGCCCCGTCGTAAGAATCGGTTCAGCCCCCGAGTTTTTTAGAGAAAAGATAGCTCCTTTTTTGGGGAAATATAACTTGCGGATAATTGCTCAATACGGCATTGCGTCGAATATTCTTGAGCTGTTATTGGAAGATAAACTCGATTTGATTGTGACATCGCAAAAGCTATCGGCGCCTGGCGTAGAATACATTCATTATGTTCAAGAGGAGTTTGTTGTCGTAGCGCCCATTGAATTCTACGAAGAAGATTTCAATGAAATGGAGCAAATGGAAGCTTGGTTATGTTCACAAACATGGATCAGCTACGGTCATGAACTGCCGATAATCCGAAGATATTGGCGGGAACATTTCCAAAAACGTCCTCGTATCCAGCCTGCACATGTATTGCCCGATTTACACAGTATTTTGAAAGCTGTCGAGCATGGCGCGGGTATCAGTATACTGCCTACTTACATGCTGACAAATGCTTTGCGATCAAACCAAATAAAAATAATCGGGAAAGCTTTGAGGGTAACGAATGATCTTTATTTGGCCTATAAATTAAAAAACCGAAATATGCCTTACTTGAAGACGCTGATCGATGCTATCAAAAAGAGTCCTTAAGTGAATGAATGATAACATAAATATTATTATGTAAACAAAAAAGTATCCGATCATCATTGGACGGGGGCTTTTGTTCTATACACTCTGACCTTATGGCCCACGTAATTCGGCGACAAATGACGCGATTTTAATTTTTTTTCCATATAAAATGAAAATCGGTTATTATAGATAATGAAATATAAATAGAAAGTGGGATCAATCGTGGGCCGTAAGTGGAATAACATTAAAGAAAAGAAAGCCTCTAAAGATGCAAATACAAGCCGAATTTACGCTAAGTTCGGACTTGAAATTTATGTAGCAGCACGGAAGGGGGAACCGGACCCGGAAGCGAACCGTGCTTTGAAGGTTGTACTCGAACGGGCAAAGACCTATAATGTTCCGAAAGCTATTATTGATCGTGCCATCGATAAAGCAAAAGGCAGCTCAGATGAAATTTATGAGGAGCTTCGTTATGAGGGCTTCGGTCCAAACGGTGCAATGGTAATTGTGGACACACTTACGAATAACGTAAACCGTACTGCTTCTAGCGTACGAGCAGCATTTAGTAAAAATGGCGGTAATATGGGTGTAAACGGCTCAGTCGCTTACATGTTCGATGCCACAGCTGTTATCGGTATTGAAGATAGAAGCATCGATGAGGTTATGGAAATTTTGCTCGAAGCGGATGTAGACATTCGTGACATTGTTGAAGAAGATGAGATCGTAATGGTTTACGCTGAGCCGGAGCAGTTCCACGCTGTTCAAGAAGCATTCAAAAAGGCTGGAATCACGGAGTTTTCCATTGCTGAACTGACAATGCTAGCTCAAAATAACGTTACCTTACCGGAAGAAGGACAAGCTCAATTTGATAAACTGATTGATGCTTTGGAAGATTTAGAGGATGTGCAACAGGTTTATCATAACGTGGAATAATAGGCACGACAGTCGAAGTCACTCCGGTCATCGGAGATGATGGAACCCCTGTTGGTTCAGGCGAACCGAGTCCAATTACTCGTAAGCTGTAAATTGAATTTGAAACATACTTTCGCAGTATGAGATAAGGACCTGGCCCAAGGCCGGGTCCTTGTCTAATGCCATACGTTTCTTCTCGTCTGTAAAGATGGAAAATATCGTCCCTCGGTTTTAAGGTTTTTTCTCATGTATTCTCGCTTATTCGCAGGATTT
>NZ_JBHTHA010000035.1:0-104617 GCF_042676385.1 Paenibacillus sp. GCM10027628 | reverse complement strand
TTCTTTTATTCAACCGTTCGGCTTCCGAAGCGACAAAGAGTAATATACCAAAATCAAAAACCGATTGCAAGCTTTCTCTTCATTGAAATAAATGGAAACAAAGAAGTTATTGTTATCGTCGGAAAACAAAAAAAGACCCCGGCATCATCGCACCGGAGTCTTGAATCATTTTACCCTTGGCTTCCTATAAAGATGTAGCGAGCCAGAACTAGAATGGCAAGCACCCACATGAGCCAGTGAATTTGATATTTATTATTACCACCTATATTAGAAGCAGTTGCAAGGACTACATAAGTAACGATACCAAAGGAGATCCCATTAGCGATGTTGTAAGTAAATGGCATCAGTACAATTGTAAGGAACGCCGGAATAGCCAGAACGAAGTCTTGGAAGTCGATCTCTTTAATCGATTGAACCATCAGAACACCGACTACGATCAAAGCTGCTGCCGTTGCAGAGCCAGGGATCAACATCGCGATTGGGGCCAAGAACAAGGCAAGCAAGAAACATACGCCAGTAGTTACGGCTGTTAAACCTGTACGTCCGCCTTCTGCGACGCCCGCCGCACTCTCAACGAATGCGGTAACTGTACTTGTACCCACCAAAGCGCCGCCGCTTACGCCGATAGCGTCTACGAACATGGCTTTACCTACGCGTTTGTTGCCTTCTTCTTTATTCTTCATAATACCTGCGCGGCTTGCCGTACCGACCATTGTACCGAATGTATCGAAAAGCTCTACAAATGTAAATGTCGCGATAACCGAGATAATCCCGGTGTTCATGATACCTGCAAAGTCAAAGTCCGCGAAAGTCAGCTTCGACATATCCGGAACCCAAGTTGTATCGGCGCTTGTCAAGGAACCGAGGTTCACCAGACCCATGAAGTAGCCAACTACGGTGGTTGCCAAGATACCGATCAGAATAGCGCCGCGAATACGAAGCACCATAAAGACGGAAATTAACAAGATACCAATGATCGTCAGGATGACACCTTTATCATGCAAAGAACCTAAATGAAAGATCGTTTCAAAAGATAGGACGTCTGTAAACTTATGCGCTGCGATATCTTTCGAGCTTTCAACCGCTACGCTCAAAATTCCGCTGTTTTTGAAGCCGATCATCGCGATAAACAAACCGATACCAACGGTGATCGCATGTTTCAAGCTGTCAGGGACCGCTACAAGCAGCATCTGACGGATTTTCGTAACTGTCAGGATCAAGAAGATGATCCCCGAAATGAATACGGCTGTCAAAGCCATGGAAAACGTAAATTTACCTTGTGACGAAAGGATAATGGTTGCAAAATAAGCGTTCAAGCCCATTCCCGGTGCAAGCGCAACAGGGAAATTCACGAACAATCCCATCGCGATCGTCATAACGCCTGCCGCAATGGCCGTTGCCAAGAAAATGGATGTCCAGTCTCCGCCGGTCGCTCCCGATTTGAATGCGCTGAGAACGTCCGGGTTCACCGCAAGGATGTAAGCCATCGTCATGAACGTGGTGATACCTGCCATGATTTCGGTTCTTATTGTCGTGCCGTTTTGTTTCAATTTAAAAAACTGATCCATTCTACCTATTCCTCCTAAGAATTTTTCGCCAGAAAACTGGCTTTGAAGCAAAAATCTTATCCATGGGAACAGCAAAAACCCGGAATCCGTGTTGCATGATTCCGGGTACGAAAAAGGAGTCTTCCCATATGAGAGTCGACTTCCTGCGCATGCGAAAAGACAAGTGCAAGCAAACCTCATACGGATTCCGTTCCTTTTTTTCGTAGCCAGATCATTTGCGGTGATCTCGTAGAAACTCTCAGGCCAATTCCCGAGATTATACGAAAAAACTGTTATCCAATTCACATTTTAGTGCTCATGTCGAAAGATGTCAACAGAAAAACCGAACGTTACTGAGTTTTTTTTCTCAGACGTTCGGTTTTGTCGGTTAAGACTAATTTACTCCCACTCGATGGTCGCAGGCGGTTTGGAAGTCACGTCGTAGACAATACGATTGACGTTCTCAACTTCGTTTACGATACGAACGGAGATTTTCTCGAGAACATCCCAAGGAATACGAGCCCAGTCCGCTGTCATGCCGTCGATGGAAGTGACCGCACGGATACCTACCGTGTAGGAATACGTTCTGGCATCGCCCATGACGCCTACGCTTTTCATGCCGGGAAGTGCTGTGAAGTACTGCCAGATCTCGCGGTCCAAGCCGGCTTTGGCGATTTCTTCACGAAGGATAGCATCGGATTCGCGCACGATGTGCAGCTTATCCTCTGTCACTTCGCCAAGAACACGGATCGCAAGACCCGGACCTGGGAACGGTTGTCTCCAAACGATTGCAGCAGGAAGGCCGCACTCTTCGCCGACTTTGCGCACTTCATCTTTAAACAACGCTTTGAGCGGCTCAACAAGCTTGAACTTCATATCTTCAGGGAGGCCGCCTACGTTATGGTGCGATTTGATCGTATGCGCGGTAGCTGTTCCGCTTTCTACGATATCTGTGTAGAGCGTTCCCTGCGCCAAGAAGGCGAAGTCGTCGAATTTGCCGGATTCTTCTTCAAATACACGGATGAATTCCGTGCCGATGATTTTGCGTTTTTGTTCCGGATCGTCCACACCGGCAAGTTTGCCGAGGAAGCGCTCGCGGGCGTCGATTTTGACCACATGCATGTCGAATTTACCGACAAAAGTTTCCATAACGCTCTCTGCTTCGCCTTTGCGCAGCAAACCATGGTCGATGAACATACAAGTCAGTTGGTCGCCGATCGCTTTGTGAAGCAGAATCGCAACAACGGAGGAGTCTACGCCGCCGCTCAGTGCGCAGAGCACTTTTTGATCGCCAACTTGCTCGCGAATTTCTTTAATCGTGTCTTCGATAAAGGACTCCATCGTCCAGTCGCCGGTGCAGCCGCAAACGCCATACACGAAGTTATGGATCATTTCGTTCCCTTGAACGGAGTGGCGAACTTCCGGGTGAAATTGGACAGCGTGAATGTTTTTGTCACGGTGGCTCATCGCTGCGATTGGCAGAGACTCGGTGCTTGCTTCCAGCACGAAGCCTTCAGGCAATACGGAAACGTGGTCGCCGTGACTCATCCAAACGACTTGTTTCGCGTCCAGACCTTTGACAAGCGGGCTTTCATTGATGAATTCCAGCTCAGCTTTGCCGTACTCGCGCGTATGAGCGCGCTCTACTTTGCCGCCGTTCAATTGATGAGCAATTAACTGCATACCGTAGCAAATCCCCAAAATCGGGATACCCATATCAAAAATCGCAGAGTCGACAGCCGGTGCGCCCTCGCCGTACACGCTCGCCGGGCCTCCGGAGAACACGATACCTTTGGGGTTCAGCTCACGAATTTTATCCACGGTAGTGTTGTAAGGCATTAATTCGCTGTAAACGCCCAAATCACGAATACGCCTTGCGATTAGTTGGTTATACTGCCCTCCAAAATCCAGAACAACGATGATTTCACTTGGTTTACTCATTACCCGACCTCCTAGATTCATAGCGATTGGGTTTGGGGGCCCCGCGGTCCCTTTGTCCAATTATCACTATTTATAGCTACTAATTTTAAACATTACATGCCTAGGATGTAAAGGGCTTTACACGAAAGGATTACCGAGTTTTGCGGTCCCGTGTCGAAAGTATGGCGTTCCATAGGGCGGCAATTTCTCGTTTGGAATAGATAGGCCGGCCAGGAATATCATAACGGACGGTTTCATAGATCAAAGCAAATTCAAACAGCGCTTGTTTTTGTTCAGCATTCTCTAAACGTAGGGCAGTTACGTATTCACGCACGGTTTGATGAGCGGACTTGGCGCCATACCTGCGAAAAAGCTGAATCCAGAGACGATCCATAAACCTGACGAGCGGTTGGGAATGGACTGGACCGCTCGGTCTGACCGGGAAAATTAGCGCCATATTTTGGGGAATTCCTTTCCGCCACAGGATTACTGAAAGCCCCAGAATGAAAACGCTAAGAACAGCGGCCAACAAAAATTGTTTCCTATATATTTCCACAAATGAGATGACCTCATTCACTCTCGATTGGAGCCATTCTTTGGAATCCGAAGAGAAGCTCTGCATAGTTGGAATATTGAGCAATGATGCTGTCATCGTAGGCCGCTCCGATTGTGAGATCGTGACCGGAGATCTTGCGTGTTCGCCATCCATACCTGTGAAACCGGGTGTAGGTTCAAATGGAACCCACCCTGCCGACGGGAAATAGACCTCTACCCAGGAATGGGCATCCTGGTTGCGCACGATTACTTCTTTCATTCGATCTTCACCTACGGCCTGCTGCGTTCCAGGGGCAAACCCTTTCACCCAACGGGCGGGCACTCCGACGGAGCGCAGCATCACCACCATGGACGTGGAAAAATGATCGCAATAGCCTGTCCGATCCACAAACAAGAAATGACTGACAAAATCCTCATTGCGGGTCGGATGCGTAGGCTTTTCCAAACTATAGGTGTAATTACTGCGCAAATACTGTTCAACAGCCACCGCCTTGGCATAAGGCGACGTTGCAGCTGCCGTCACTTGCTCGGCAAGGCCTCGAACCGTTCGCGGTAAAGTATCAGGGAGCTGGAGGTAAGCATCGCGAATCGCAGCCGGATAACTGTCCGAATCGGAGCTGAGTAGAGCCGGATCGGCGTGCACGGGCTGAACGATTATTTTGTAAAAAGACAGCGGATCGCTGATTTCGGGCAATGCCACTTTACCGGTCATGCTATTCGCGACCACAATGTCAGGAGAAAGATACGAACCCTTATCATTCAATAACCCCTCGATGTGCAGCAATGAACCTCCGTAAAAGAGCTGTTTGTCCGGCGATTTTGAGCTCCACAGCACTTCCTGTGCGATCGTCGTTCCGGAAGCTGTATGATCACTTGAAATAAAGGGCTCGCTGATTTGTTCCGTTGATGTCCAGCCCTTGCCGTCGTATAAACTTTTGGATTCGCCGCGCCAATAGGTTAATTCAGGAGTTTTGGCCGTGAATACGATGCTGCTATCCGATTGCAAGGGACCACCCAGGGATGAATCATCATGACCATATCCGGCTTTAGCCGCAACTGCGGGTAGTCCCGTGTCTTCGTTGTAGAGTTCAAAGATGCGGTCCGTTATATTTGCCCAGCTAACGGGTTTCATTAATGATGTCGGAGCAGCTTGTGAAGCCGAGTACAACCCGGCGCCTGCCAGAATACTTACAACTATCAAACTTACTGTTAGCCATAGAAGCGTCCCTCCCGAACTCACTTTTGTTAAACCATACGATTGTTGAATACGGGAAAGATTAAGGAGCGATAGTAGCATTAGGCCATATCCTAATGTGCGAAAAATACCCTGTACGGTATCTGCACCAAGCGCCAATTGTAAACAGACGAGATAAATCAGAGTAGCCCCAACAAACCAAAGACTATGCTGTCTTTGCAGCATGAGCGCCTGAACCACGGAGATTAATAAGGCCCAACCAAACAGGAAAAGCAAGGTCCGCGTTTCTCCGCTAATCAGATCGAAGCGAGCTGCAAAAACATAGCCGACATCCTGGACGATGAGCTTGAAGAAATCAACGACCCACGATCCGTTCAGAAAACCCTCGGGTTCAAACATGAATCCGATAAAAAACAGGATGATGATGCTCTTCACTGCCCAACCCCATGTATAAGGGACTCTGAAGCAATCTAAAGCAATACAAAGAGCAAAGACAATTAGAAACGGCTGTATCCGATAAATTTCTGAAATATCCGCTAACGTCGGCAGCGGTCGAAGCCATTCTGCCAGCAGCAAAAACAACAGCAAGGAGATGAGGATATCCCGGAGCAGCGAACCCCCAGTGCGGACAGCCGTGTAGGTTTCGGGCGTGCTGGTTGGAGTCCGGGATGTGCCTGTTTGAGTTAAATCGGAAGCAGAGAGCTGTTGCCGGAAGGCCGAACTGGACGATCCAAAAGCAGAGCGTTGATTTTCGGTGCCGGATCTAGGCATATTAGATGCAGAATGCTGTTGCTGAACGGCCAACCCGGACGATTCAAAGGCAGAGCGTTGATATTCGGTGCCAGATCGATACGGCTCAGATGTAGAGCGTTGTCGCTGGGTGTTGGCTGCGGACGCGTCCGGGACTAAAGGCAGCGAGCCGAGCTGCGAGCTTTGGGGTTCAAGCGGTTGCATCCGCGACACCTCCTTGCTTCGGCCACTGCTCACGCGGATGCGGCACTTCGGTAAAGCTGCAGCCCAAGGCCTGCAGCTGCGAAGCCCCCTCTCGGTCCGTGACCGAGAGGGAAGGCCGCGCGTGCACGTAAATCACGTGCACGGCCCGCCGCCTGCTGCGCGCTTCTGCGCATGCACGCAGCAGGGCGGCGTCCAGCGTCGATGTGATGCACAGCATCGACGCATCCGGCGGCAAGGCCGCCGCCTCTTTCCTGACGAGGTCAGGAAAGGGAAGGGCGGGCTTGCCGCCCACGCTCGCGAGGACTTCGTACGCGAGCGTCAGATCGGGGCGAATCGTCGGCGCGATTCGCCTTGCTCCTGCGGAGCTGCTGGCGAAGCCGCAGCTCTCGCGCCCGCGGGCGGCGGCTTCGAAGAAGCCCGCCGCGAGGGCGACGCCCTTATCCAGCAGCGGCTGTGTCGCCTCGGCTGGACTCGCCGCAGGCGTCGCGTCGAGCAGCAGCATCCGCTTCGTGGCGGATGCCTGCTCGGGCGTTTTGGTCATCAGCCGGCTGAGCTTGGCTGTGGATTTCCAGTGGATCCGGTGATACGGATCCCCGCTCACATACTCGCGGATGCCGCTTGCTTGCAGAGACGCCGCCCACGGTACACCTGCTGCCGGCTTATCGCCATCATCGGCATGCAGCGTCATCACAGCCCGATCCAATGCATCGGGCTTCGGATACACGACGCAGCGCTGATCGTCCGTGCGCTGCGCCTTTTTCACAGCAAAACCAAACAAATCCCCAGTTACGACTTCAACTCCGGCGAAACGATAAATGCCCCGCAAGAGCCCTGTAATCCGGTAATGTAAAGTGAACGAGGTACGAAACCATGGAAACAGCAGCTTGCGAAAAATCAGCTTCGCACCGCTCCCCTCATGCAGCCATGACTCTTTAACGACTAACCAGGGCAACGGGAACAGTGATCTGTGCGTGATATTTAGCCCGACGACAACATCCTCGCCAGATGTAGATATATGTTGAGATAACGATCGATTTACTTGAAGACCTCTTAAGCCAAACGCATAAAGGAGTCCGGCTTGCATCAATACAATCAATAAACAATCCAATAAGAACCAGGATGCTAATCCACCTTGCGTATAAGTCATGAAGCCAGACAGTAAACATCCTGTAACCAGCAGCAACAATTTTCCCCAGCTTTTCATCGCGCGTGCCTCCTACTTCGACGAAGCATAACGAAGTACTGGCGTTTGCATGGAGGAGAGCAGTCCCAATAAAATCGCTTCCGCCGATTTCCCCGTAATACGCGCTTCCGATGTCAACATGAGGCGGTGCGTCCAGACCGGAAGCAGTAAATCTTTAATATCATCGGGCACCACGTAACTTCTGCCCCTCATATAAGCGGCTGATTGAGCCGCGCGAAGGAGCGCATAAGATGCTCTTGGACTTACGCCCAAGTACAAATCGGGGTGCTGCCGTGTCGCTAGGGCGATACGGACAATAAAATCTTTTAACGTTTCATCGACGTGGACCATCCCGGCTTCTCTTTGCAGCTGAACAAATTCATCCTGTACGATGACCGGCTTCAATTGATCGAGGGGCTGCCGGTCCTGCAATCGGTCCAGCATCAGAATTTCCTGTTCGGGTGTCGGATAGCCTAACGTCAACTTCATCAAAAAGCGATCCATTTGCGCTTCCGGAAGCGCATACGTGCCTTCATAATCCGCGGGGTTTTGTGTAGCCAACAGCAAAAACGGCTTCGGCAATTCATAACCGACTCCGTCTATCGTCACCCGCTTTTCTTCCATCGCTTCCAAGAAGGCGGCTTGCGTCTTCGGCGATGTGCGGTTGCATTCATCGGCCAGCACAATAGGCGTCATGAGCGGACCAGGGCGAAATTCAAATTCACCGGATTTGGCATTGTACACCGAAACGCCGGTCACATCGGAAGGCAGTAAATCGGGCGTGCATTGAATTCTCTTAAACTCGCAGCCTATCGTTCTGGCAAGTGCCCGCACCAGCATCGTCTTACCTACACCGGGGACGTCCTCCAACAGCAAGTGACCACCGCTCAGCATGGCTACAAAAGCTTTCTCTATCGTTTCTCTTTTCCCAACTATGACTTTCTCTACGTTCATGATCATCCGTTCCACGAGAGGCTGCGGCTGATCGAAGATTCGGGTTTTCGACTGCATAGGCAAGAAGCCTCCTTCATCAGGGTATGCTTCTAGTTTTTCCAGCCGTCTACTCTTTTAGACATCAGCGACTTATAGCAAATAGAGAGTTTTTTAAGAGACTATTATTTTCGTTCCACATATAGAATTGTCGGAAAGCAAGCGATACTTCTCTCTTCCCCGGCTCCAGAACGGACTGGGTGATGCGCCCTCCTAACAAATCTACCGTTTTCTGCAGGGGAACGATGATCGTCCCATCTTCCAAACTCACATCGGCTAATGAATAGGTGGACACATGATTCCCTAAGGTATAGAGGCGAATGCTTCTTGTCGGCAAGTCGTATTCCAAATCATATACACCGTAATGCGCATAAGCGGTCTTCGCGGGTCCATTCCAGCTTACTTGTCCCCCCATCTTCTCGACTAAAAAACGAAGAGCCAGCTCAATCCGATCCCCCTGTAATTCGTATTGTGATGAGTCGAGGGTAAAACCGTTCCCCCCGGCCACATTGATCTGCAGTGGCACGCCAGGCTTAGTAGAAAGCACCTGTGCAGATTCTTCGCGTGCTACTTTCGTTTGATTCACTAACTGCTGCGTCACGTCCTGCGGTTCTTTTGTTGGCGGTACATGGGCCAGCACATACTGTTGTGTTTCTTGCAACAGCTCCTTAAAGTGTGTAAAGCTCATGTTTCGCGACCACTTGGACTTGCCAACCGGAAACTGCTTGGGTTTGACATCGGTCGTTAACGGCGCAAACGCGTAGCCTAATTTTTTGTAATAATGAATGACCTCCGGCAGCGCTTCTACGGAAGATTCATGACCGGACCCATCGTGAAACAAGATCGTCATTTCGTGTTCCAGCGGAGCGCTTTTGACCGTTTGAATAATTTCGTTTACAGGTACATGCGCCCTTTTGGAGTCGCCGCTGTCGACGTTCCAGTCTACAACCGTATAACCCGCTTTTTCCAGCAAGTAATAGTAGTAAGCGTCAAAATTGGTATAGGTGCCTCCGGGTGCCCTTACAAGTTCCGGTCTAACCCCCGCCACACCGGCGAAAATCTCTTCAGTGCTTTGAATTTGATCCCAGAAGTTTTGAAAATCGCTATAGAGCTCTTTATATACATGATCATATGAATGATTGCCAAGTGTATGCCCGTCTTTCACAATTCTTTTGACCATATCCGGATGTGCCTTCGCTTCTTCGCCAAGCGCAAAAAACGTTGCTTTCACATCTTCTTTTTCCAGAATATCCAGCACTTGTGGCGTCAGCTTGCTAGGTCCGTCATCGAACGTTAAGTACACGGTTGGCTGCTCCGGCGTTTTGTAACTTCTCTCTTGCTGAGCGCCCGTACGCTTGCCTGATTTCAACATTTGATAGATTTCTTGTCCTTCTTGTGCGGAGATGCCTTCACTCTCTTCCGCTTTTACAGGTACCGTTGATAACCACAGATAGGCTAGCAACAGTACTGCCAAAGTGAATTGAATTGATTTCTTCGTCTTAGAGTTGGAATGTTGGGTATGGGTGCGCATGCCGATAATCCCTCCGCTTGTTCTATCATTTTGACCTGCTGATAGAGTATATGGGAGGCAGGCGCATAGTATGTCATGTCTGCGAATCAAATGAAGAGGAATTTAAAGAAGAAGCTTCCCCCTCCAATGGAGAAGAAAGCTTCTTCTTTTTTGAGCTCATAAGGCACGTACACATCAACTTGTGGCAGCTATTCGATTCCGAATCTACGCATTTTCTGCGTTAGAATGATCTTTACAAATCATTAGCAGGTTGCCATCAGGGTCTTTAAATACGAACCAGTGGTTATCCTGTATCTCCGTTACGAGCTCAACACCGAGCTCTTTCATGTAGGCATATGCAGCCTCCAGGTCACGAGTCGGAAACATGATTGCAGGCGTCTGAAAGGGTGCCGCTCCTTGCGGCTCTTCGCCTCCCCACATCGGCATTGTATCTAGAATAATACCCGGTCCTTCAACTGGTAATGCGCATAAATGCCCGAACAAGATTGGGGTATCGAGCGGAAAGCCGAATAAACGGCAATACCAATCACGCGCTTTTTCAATGTCCCGCACCGGAATGAATGTTCCTGCAACTTTGGGTAAAAGCGGATTAACCACGAGTAATCGCCTCCTCTTTTTTTACAATTGCTTTATAAATTTCGTAATTAAACTCATTGATAATATCCCAAGGGATATCGAACGGATTGACTTGCAGATCGTTGACCTCAAAACCAAATGAGCCTTGTTCGTTAGCAAGCCTGTATTCCCCGGAATTTGCTATCCATTCATCAAGCTGCTTATAAATACTCCACATTTGTTCCCGATCCCCTTGAACATGGATAGCGGCATAGGTATGCTCCGGTATATCGATTACTTCCAAATACTGCGGCACATCATCCTTAGCGTTTATTTCTACCCCTGCATACAGGACTGGCTTCCCCTCTATGCGTGCTTCCCACTGAGGGATGAACACGATGCCCCGATCCGTATTGGTCCGATTCGGATGGCCCACAGGCAAGGCTTCAACGACTTGATGCCAAGCTTTTCGCACTTCA
Organism: Paenibacillus sp. GCM10027628; assembly: GCF_042676385.1. NCBI lineage: Bacteria > Bacillati > Bacillota > Bacilli > Caryophanales > Paenibacillaceae > Paenibacillus > Paenibacillus sp. GCM10027628. Next base: position 93,708 of record NZ_JBHTHA010000035.1, on the reverse strand, counting down.
TGGCCCATTGAACTGAAATCAGCAACAGCAGGTAAAACAGCCGCTTTTAATGCAGGAACTTGCTTAACAATAACGTCCATACTCATCCCTCCCCTACTCCCTGTATACGAATGTATATTCTATATTTTCCATTTATATCCTTCTTGAAAACAAAAGAAAAGACCTTGAGAGACGAATCTCTCAAGATCTTAGGCTTCCTGGGTTGCAGTTTCGTGCGCTGAGGGCGATATAGAAGCTGCAAAAAGGCTTTTGCTGCGAATAAGACCAATCAAGCTAACTAGCAGTAACGCTCCGAGTAAAAGAAGCGCTGCTCTTGCACCTTGAAAGGTGACAATTTGGGTACATATACCGATGAGTAGAACGCGCATTCCCATCCCTACCGTATTAAAGAAACTGTTCACGCGACCAATCAGATGGTTCGGTACGATTTCCATTAAAATCGTATTTCTGGCTACGCGACTTCCTGCATTTCCCCATCCGTTCAGCGTTTTGAATGCGAGAAAAATACTGACGATAGGAAGGGCATAAAAGAAAATAATCGATAGACTAAAGAGAACGAACGCGAGAATCGTCGTATAGTAGGAACCCAACCGCTGCATAAGCATGGGGACCGTTAGTCCGGCAACTACGGCACCGATCGCAAAGATCATATCGGCTGCTCCGAACACGTCAGCCCCGCCATGAAGAACGCTGGTAATGTATACGGGATAGAGATAGTTCCCCACCATTACGCATATAAAAGGCATGAGAGCACATAAAAAAAAGACCACGAGAATGGGTTTCGTTTTCAAATAACGAAAGCCTTCTGCGATGTTGGACCACATGGAACCGGCTTGCGTCGCTTTTACCAAACGGTTCTGTACATAAGGAATGAGAAGAAACAGACCGAAACCTGCGAAATACGTCATCGCGTCGGCCAAAAGAATCCATGCCATGTCGACATGGTCAACGACTAAACTCGAGATGCCCCCGGCAATCATCGAGGTGGACTGATTTTGTACTTCCAGCATCGAATTCAAGGTCTTGTACTGCTCTTTCGAGAAGATCTCTTGCGTAAAAGCAAACTGTGTCGGGAAGTGAACATTATAGTAGAGGGACCCGCTAAAGTATAAGGTTATCAACATCCACGTTTCGAAATGTCCCGCATAGAAGCCCCAAAGGGCAAACCCCAACGTGACCGACCCGCCGATCACTTCACTTAGCAAAAGCAATTTCTTTCGAGAAAAACGATCAATGAAAACGCCGATTTGCGGGGATAGGAAGAAAAGCACAATCGTCGAAGCTAAAGTCGCGTATCCATAGATTTCATCCCCGCCGGCACGGTTGACCAAAAGCCACGGCACCCCGATCATCGTAACGCCGGATCCGATTGACGATAATATATTTGCTATCATAAGAAACAGCATTCTTCGGTCTTTGAGCATCATCCACATCATCAACATTCCTTTCGGTCGTGAAACATACTTGCTTCTATATGAGCAGTTGTCCTTGTTTCATAATAAGCCGGTCATCTAAATAAACATCCGGCCGGCTGACGACACAGTCGATATGGACTCCTGCAGCGATCGATCCCCCGAACGTGTTGTTGCTGCCAAAAGCGACATGAATCGTCCCGTATACTTTTTCATCCTCCAGGATAACTCCGGTAATTCTTGCTTTATCGTTAGTCCCAATGCCGAATTCCGCAAGGAATCTTCCGTCTTCTTCCCCTAACATCCGAAGCAACTTCTCGCCCGCTTCACCGCCCTCCACGTTAGTAAGTCGTCCTTGCTCCAGTGTCAGCAGCAATGGCGAGTCTAGCGCTCCGATGCCCGCAACAGAACCGTCTACGAGAATTTGCCCTGCTGCCTTTCCTTCGACCGGAGCAATAAAACCTTCCCCGGAAGGCAAATTTCCGGATTCACCCGGATTCAGGTACATCCCCGTGCTCGGAACGCCGTTTCTCCCCTCCAGGGAAAAAGATAACGTATAGCCGTCCTTTTCGATCCGTACGTTCTTGGCCTCCGTCAGCATGTCGGTTACCTTTTCCGTGAGCGCTTTAACCTGCGTATAGTCGGCAGAAATGGCTCCTTCAAGGAACATATCCTCGGTAATTCCCGGCATAGTCGCCACTCTGGCACCGGCTGCAACAGCTTGTTTACGGGCTTGCGTATGCGTTAGTGAATGCTTTGTGATGCATACGACAACTTGTGAGTTCACCATGGCTGATGCTACACCCGCAGGCGGCTCCTCGCCCGGTTTGCTCCGTTCTTTCATCACCATCAGCACCGCTTCTGCGCCTAAGCTTTTTCCTGCCTCGTAGAGCGACTCTGCAAGCTCTTTCTTCGCATCATCCGAAACAACAAGGAACGTTTCGTTTTCCCGGAGCCCCAAACAGTTTTTCAACACATTTTTGCTAATTTCCGTTAGTTGCGGATTCATGATTAACCATCCTTTTTATTCAGATCATCTTATTATATGTTCCGGTCCATTTCCTTAACTGCGTCTAAAACCGACTGCACATGCTTCTTAATTCTGACTTTGCTCCACTCTTTTACGATCTTGCCTTCCTCGTCTATCAGGAACGTCGTACGGACAATGCCCATATATTCTCGGCCATAGAGCTTCTTCAATGCCCATACGCCAAACTTCTCGGCGACCTGATGATCGGGATCGGACAGCAGCAAGAATGGTAATTCGTACTTTGCGATGAACTTATCGTGCGCTTTCAGATCGTCTGGACTGATCCCAATAACTTCCACGCCTAACTCGGCGAACTTGCCGTTATAATCACGGAAATCGCACGATTCTTGGGTACAAGTCGGCGTGTCGTCCTGCGGGTAAAAATAAATGACCACCTTCTTGCCTCTATAATCCCGAAGAGATACTTGCTTCCCATTGGATGCAAGTAATGTAAAATCAGGCGCGGCACGTCGGACCGTCTCTTGTGTCATGAACATTCTCTCCTATTTCCTATAACTGTATAGACACATTATGCGGTATAACCGGTACGAACAGCAAACGGCTTATCCCTATCGTCATTATGCTGCCGAACGATACCTGGAAGAAGATTAGGGATCTTTTCTCTGCCTATCCGGACGATCTCGTCATTCAATTCCTGTGTGAGGAAATTATGGAGATATTTTAGGTCACCGAATCGCAGGTCGTTTTCGTATCGAATTTTCCGATCACCAATCGTTATATCCATGAAATACAGAAAACCTATAACCGTTCGTTGATCTCTAGCCGGGGTGAGTTCAATCTTTTTCAGCATAGAAGCTATCCGCTCTAAGACTTTTTCATCGGTGAGGGTCAGGCTTTTTCCGTCTCCGTACCTGATGTCGATTTGTTTGATAGGCTCAAAATTCGTTTTTAACAATGAGGATAACGCTACTGCGGGCTCATTCTTCTCTATCTTAACAACGATGTCCAGTGCAAGCATTTCGGCGGGGGCGCTTTGCAGGACAGCTCCATTGCTCCAGACTTCAATCCAATCGCCTATTCGTAACTGCCCAAAGTTCAACATACCATCTTGTACCTCAGAGATAATCTTGATATCATTCTCTGGCTTTACCCAATATGACTCATGCTCCTTGCAGTCTCTATCCAAACACCACTCAGGATTTACAATCAACACCTTGTGGTCCTCAGCATCAATTTCCGTAATTATACCTACGGCTTCCGCTTCGTTCGGAATGACATACGACGTTATCTCCAATGGAAATGATCTGCCAATGGCCTTGTAGATGGCTTGTTTAAGATCGGCAGTCTCCTTTTCACCCAAAGCCTCACGGTGTTGTTCGATCTTCCTAACATCCAAAAGAATCATGTCCTCTTGATGTTCATTAAGAGATGTACTGACACTCCTAACGACCAACGAAAACTGTTTGTACACCTGATCTAATGCATAAACCTGATCCTGTAAACTCAAATTTGATTCAACGCTATTAACGGATGGTGGTGAAGAGTTTCCTTGTGAAGATAGGTGTATCCATCCGAAGGATACTAAAACGAATATCAAGAAGGTTTTCAAACCACCACGCTCCTTATGAATGGAAATAAATACCATTATATGATAGCATTAATTCACATGAACATTTAAAATTTATGGATTATAATGGTAAGTACTGGGGTTTAGTCAGGTCGAAAAGGAGACAACATTTATGGAGTTAAAACAAATCATTGACGACGTATTTCAGTCTATACATTCTGGGGATGCAGCACGATTAAATGAGATTTTGAACTCTCACTCTAATCTTGCAAATACAGAAAACGGCGATGGGCTTACACCTCTTGGATTTGCAGCGCATTTTGGCAATCAGCATATCGTTCAGGTTTTGTTAGACCATGGCGCCAATGTCAATGCAGTATCTCATTCAAAGATTTCTTACATTCCTTCCAATACAGCTCTGCATGCAGCGATTGCAGGCGAGAGAAATATCGAGGTCATCAAGCTGCTTCTGGCTCATCAAGCTCAGACAACGATAGTTGACAGTAATGGTCATACCTGCTTGCATACCGCGGCGTTCCATGAAGATAACTTAGAGATTATTCGCATACTGATCGAACATGGCGCAGATGTAAATGCAAAGGCTGAAGGGGGAGTATCACCATTGTCTCTTGCACTGAAGCAAGGCAATAATAACGTTGCGGAGCTTCTTCGTCATCATGGAGCACAGTTATAGCAAGAAACCAATTGAACAGAGAACATGGGGCGTTGTTAGTTATTGGACATGATGAGTCCGCATAACACTCCCCATACATCTGATTGAGTCGTTACTTGGTTTCTTCCGTCTCAAACCCAACAACTCGCCCTCTCAATTCGAAGGCCGTTGTTCTCTCGCGAAACTTGCCTCAAGCCATGACTATAAGGCCCCTGGTTCTCTAATAAGACACTCAAGTGACGCTAAAAATGTGTGATTCAACCGCCAAAGATTACTTAGAGAACAAGATTCCATGTTTAACGAATATGGTTCTTTAATTATAGACTTTTGTTCTATCGAGCTCGTTTTTGACCATTTTTCATTTATTTTGCGTCAAACTAGTACACTAATAGCGCCTCATGTTCTCTGTTGCGAAACTTGCCTCAAGTCATGAGCCCTTCAAGTCTTTATTTAACGACCATCAGACCAAAAGAAAAACCGATCCCCTCACGCACCATCAGGTGTAAAGGGAGTATCGGTTTTTTACATTTTACGAACCCGCGCCACGGTAACGTTTTACGCCAATATTCCAAATGCTGATCCCCAAGATGCTGAACACAATTCCCATAAGAGGGGTCAGCAACGCGAACCACTTCCAGTTGGCCGGGTCAATAAAGTAGGCCGCAGGATAAAAGCCGACAAAAGCAAAAGGCAATATCCAAGTCAAAATGCTTCTAAGCAGTCTGTTATAAATCGTCACAGGATATCGACCATAGTTCTGGATGTTCCAAATGAGCGGCAAGATGCCCGTTGGCGCATCGGAGAAAAATGCGAGCGACGTCAATGAGATGTACACTCCTGCATAGATAAGCACCGATCCGATGACCAGAACGATAAACATCAGCGGATCGTACCAATGGAACGGCAAGCCGAGCTCCACCCACGAGTAGATCATAACAACAGCGCCCGCAAGCGCACTGAACAACGAAGCCGGGTCCAGATTTTCAAGCATCAGCTGCCAGAGATTGTATGCCGGCCGCGTTAGAATGCGGTCCATTTCGCCTTTAACAATATATTTTTCACTGAAGCCCCACAGATTAAAAAAGGTGATAAACAAGCCATACGGAATCATAAAATAACCGTAAATGAACAATATCTGCTTCTGATTCCACCCGCCGAGCGATTGCGTTTGCAGGAAGACGACTAGGATGAAGAACAAGTTCAGTCCATTGAACAAAAGGTCAGACAGCACTTCAATCCAAAAGTCGGATCGGTAGGTGAGGCGTGTTTTCATGTAATTTTTCAAGTAGTCGACAACGAGAGATAGATAGAACATCCGCATCAACCTCCCTGCACAAACAAGCGCGTTCTCGATTTGTTCCACAAGATGTACATTGGAATAATAAGAACGAAGAACCATAACGCTTGAATGCCTAGCATTTGAAATACTTCAGACCCTGTAATTTTACCGGTGAAAACGGCGCTTGGCAGGTAAGTGATCGCCTGAAAAGGCAGCCACTCCAAGACCGACTTGGACCAGCCCGGGAAGAAGGAAATCGGAATAATAAGCCCTGAAAATAGGTCTACCGCCACACGCTTCATGCGCATAAGTCCCTCGTTATTTTCCAGGAAGAATGCAAACAGCCCTGTAATGATATTAAGCTGGGTATTAATGAGGAAGCTGAAGAACAGCATAACCAGATAGATGAGCCAGCGCATTGGATCTGTCGGCAATTCCACAGGCAGGAGCAGCCAGACGAAAACCATCCCCGGTGTTGTAAACAAAAGGAGCCTGAAGATGCCTTCGCCGAGTCCTTGCATCATTTTCACATTGACGTAATTGTAAGGCCGGATGAATTGAATCGCTACACTGCCGTCCCGGATTTCGGTGGCAATCTCCCGGTCCAAGTTATTGAAATAAAACGCCCTGCCCATCCAGGAAATGGCTACATACGTGGTCATTTGTCCAAGGGTCATGCCCTGAATAACCGCTTGATCGCCGTAAATCGCCTTATAAACGAAATAATACGAACCAATATTAAGTGCATAAATCAGAATGCCGCTGTAATAATTAACGCGGTAAGCCAGCATCATCAGGAACCGCATGCGGATGACTTCCAAATAAGCGCTAAGCATGGGTGGCGACTCCTTCATTTTGCTGTACTTCCTCCGGGCGCTTCACTTCCGCAGATCCTGACTTATAAATTTCACGGACGATGTCATCCGTGTTCGTTTCGTTGATTTTGATGTCCTGGATTTGCAGCACGCCAACTACGCGACTCAGCACCTCGGAGACATTGGCCCGATCCTGCGGGATGAACACTTTGGCAGACAGCTCGTTCTCAAGCTGCCAAGCAACGTCCAAGCCTCGCGTCAATTCCTGCAGTTTAGGCAAAGTAACCGGGTATTCGAATTGAAGCACGACTTCTTTACCCTTGCCCCACTTCGCTTTCAGTTCTTCGAGCCCGCCGTCATAGATAATACGGCCGTCATCGAGCATAATAACACGGGAGCACAGAGCTTCAATATCCTGCAGATCATGTGTGGTGAGCAGAATGGTCGTCTCGTACCGCTGATTCAGTGACTTGAGAAACTCGCGAATTTCCGTCTTCACTACAATATCCAAACCAATCGTCGGTTCATCCAAGAACAGGATTGCCGGATTATGTATTAATGAAGCGGCGAGTTCACAACGCATCCGTTGACCCAGACTCAGCTTACGAACAGGTCGCGAAAGCAGGTCGGAAAGCTGCAATCGATCCACGAGCTCGTCGAGACGTTTTTTGTAATCGGCTTCGGAGACGCGGTACACTTTCTTCAATAATTGAAAGGATTCCACAACACCGATATCCCACCAAAGCTGGCTGCGTTGGCCGAATACCACACCGATGCCGGAGACGAATTTCTCCCGTTCTTTAAATGGGACGAAGCCATTTACTTTAATATGACCTGACGTCGGGACCAGAATGCCGGTCAGCATTTTGATCGTTGTCGATTTGCCGGCGCCATTTTCACCGATATATCCGCAAATTTCGCCCTTCGGAATTTGAAAGCTGATATCTTTCACAGCGGTGACATGCTTGTACTCTCTTTTGAACAAATCCTGGAAAGCGCCTTTCAATCCGCCGCGGCTTTGCTGCACTTGAAACTCCTTGCGAAGCTGTTGAACGTCAATCGCTAACATAATGAAACCTCCTGTCTTTGTAGACTCGGCTACAAGATATTCCAAAATTCGCCTAAACTTGCTATCGAAGTTTCTTAGCATCTATAATATGGTTCAGATAGGCGAATTGTACAACAGTCAATACTAAACTATGATACATGATATCTGTAAGAAAAAAAAGTACAGATCACCTTTTTCCTTATGAAAGGAGCGCAGATGCCTTGAAAATACTCAAACGAACACTGCTCCTGGTCGGTTTGCTGCTTATGGTGGCAGCCGGATACTACTCGTATTCTTTCTATAGTTTCGCCAAGCATATATCAAATAAATCGGACAATCCACAAGGCGGCGGCGGTGGTCCTATGATCAGCCAAGCCGTCAAAGAAAAGGGCGAAAAATATACGCCTCCCAAATGGGAAGGCAAGCAGCGCGTTAATATCCTGCTTCTTGGCGGAGATTCGCGGGGGTTGAAAAAGAATGAAATGCCCCGATCGGACAGCATCATGCTAGCCTCCATCGATCCTGTGACGAAGAAAGCTCATTTGTTCTCCATTCTCAGAGATACATATGTAAAGATTCCAGGCGAAGGCGAGGACCGGATTAACACGGCCATCACTTTGGGCGGGCCTAATCTGGCCATGAAGACGGTAAGCGATCTCTTGGGCATCCCCGTTCAATATTATGTGTACACCGATTTCAAAGGCTTTATTGCACTTATTGACGCAGTCGGCGGCATCGATATTGATGTGGAAAAAGATATGAAATATTCCGATTCCGAGGACGATCATATCTACGATATTAATTTAAAAAAAGGAATGCAGCATCTCGACGGCAAAACAGCGCTGCAATATGTGCGCTTCCGCCACGATGCGTTGTCCGACTTTTCGAGAACTGAGCGCCAACGCAAGTTTCTGACTGCTGTCGCTCAAAAGATGCAATCTACCTCATCGATGATTAAGCTGCCGAGAATATTAAACGCAATGGATCCTTACATCGATACCAATCTCAGTGTCTCCGACATGCTGAAACTCGGTACGCTTGGTTATGAAGCCAAAGCCGACGGTATCGTCAGCTCCCAGCTTCCGCCAACCGACCTGCTGGTCGAGAAAAACGTACGCGGCGCCGCCGTCATCTCAGCAGATAAAAACAAGCTGCAGCTGTATGTGAAGGAGCTCTTCGCCGGCACGGTGGAAGCGGATGCGGGTCCTTCGCAGCCTTCGCCATCGCCGGCAGCGAAGCCGTCGGTGAAGACGACGAAGAAATAGGTCGAGACGCTGGGGTCGTGACTGGACCGAATGCGAATGCGAAAGCAGTCCAAGAACGAAGCGTTATCGCAGCCGCCGAATTTAAGACGGAAAAACCGTCTTAAAACCAAGCACGTAACTTTCTAACCTGCATTAGCGCTGAAAAACAGTGTTAAAGGCTACAGTTGGCGAAAATTCACTGACTCCCCTGTCAATTAAGCAGGAAAATCCGCGTTAAAAGCAGCGATCAACCAGTTGCCGATAAGTTAACACTGAAAAACCGTCTTAAGACAATCGTATCCCGCAGACGCACCATTAATTTTTTACGCCTCTACTTGATTGAGGGCTTCACGCCCTACAAGTAGAGGTTTTTTGCGGGATTAAACTACATATAAAGGAATGATTCTATCTATGGAACGCAAAAGATCCGAACAACTGTATCAGGAAGCTCTTCAACATATCGTGGGGGGCGTCAACAGCCCCTCCCGATCATTCAAAGCCGTGGGTGGCGGCGCGCCCGTCTTCATGAAGCGCGCGCAAGGCGCATACTTCTGGGATGAAGACGGCAATCGCTTCATTGACTACCTCGCCGCCTACGGCCCGATCATTACCGGTCACGCGCATCCGCACGTGACCGAGGCAATCATACGCGCCGCACAGAACGGCACGCTGTACGGCACCCCGACCGAACTCGAGATCGAGTTCGCGAAGATGCTGAAGTCGGCGATCCCGTCGCTCGACAAAGTGCGCTTCGTCAACTCCGGCACCGAGGCCGTGATGACGACGATCCGCGTGGCGCGCGCCTACACGGGGCGCACGAAGATCATCAAGTTCGCCGGGTGCTACCACGGCCACTCGGATCTCGTGCTCGTGGCGGCCGGCTCCGGGCCGTCCACGCTCGGCACGCCGGACAGCGCCGGCGTGCCCGCGAGCATCGCGCAAGAGGTCATCACCGTGCCGTTCAACGACATCCCGGCACTGGAGGCTGCCCTTGCGCGTTGGGGCAAAGATGTGGCCGCCGTCATGGTCGAGCCCATCGTCGGCAACTTCGGCATGGTGATGCCCCATGCCGGCTACCTCGAGCAGCTCTGCGCGGCTGCTCGCGCAAACGGCTCCCTCGTCATTTACGACGAGGTGATCACGGCGTTCCGCTTCCATTACGGAGCGGCACAGACCTATGCCGGCCTCCCGTTCGCGGAGGAGGCCTCCCGCACGACCACGGCGAACCTATTCGCCGCCGTGGAACCGGACCTGACGGCCCTCGGCAAAGTGATCGGCGGCGGGCTGCCGATCGGCGCCTACGGGGGCCGCAAGGAAGTGATGGAGCAGGTCGCGCCGCTCGGACCTGCCTATCAGGCCGGCACGATGGCGGGCAACCCCGCCTCCATCAGCGCCGGCATCGCCTGCCTGCAAGTGCTGCAGCAGGCAGACGTCTACACCAAGCTCGAGCAGCTTGGTGCCCGCCTGGCCGACGGCGTTGCCGAGTCGGCCGCCCGCCACGGCATCGCCTTGACGGTCAACCGGATCGGCGGCGCCTTCTCGACCCACTTCTGCGACCATCCGGTCACGAACTACGATCAGGCGCAGGATACCGACGGCGAACGGTTCGCCCAGTTCTTCCGCTTCATGCTGGAGCAAGGCATCAACCTCGCTCCGTCCAAATACGAGGCGTGGTTCCTGACGATCGCACATACAGAAGAAGATGTCACTCGTACATTAGAAGCTGCCGATCACGCATTCAAAAAGATGGCCTCCCAATGAAACCCAACCTACAATAATATTAATGAAGCGATCCTCTTGGACCGAATATGTCCCAAAAGCGAACTATGATCCTATATGGATCATAGTTTGTTCGTTTTTTTTGACCGTCTCATTTGTAAGAAAATTGGCTTTATTCACCAATATACAGAAAAGGTAACGCTTACATTTTTGAATTCGCGGCGCGACTATTGTCGGATCATCTTTTTCATGCTATTCTAAGAATACTTTTACCCTTTTCGCGAAATGTCTTGTTTTCACAGTATTTTCTTAGAAAGTTAGGGCACGATTTACAATTTTTTCGTTCTTTTTTGTGTATCATGCCTTACTTTAACACGGGTCGTTAAGAGCTTTATTTTAGGGGACTATTTTCCTTGAAATTGGCATGCTATTCAGCAAATTTGCATTTTTATGCATCTGCTTGCATATTCGGTTTTTACAAGATTTACGGTCTTTCCAAGAATATGCACGAATTGCGGGGTCAAAGCAGTGCTTTAATGCAAGAACGCAAGACAGCGTCATGCAAGAGGAGTTTAAATATGTATTGGAGGTGACGGTCAGGAGACTGACCTAGAGCTATGAATGAATTGATGCGTAATGAAGGCCGTTTTCAGAATCTGCTAGGAACCGAACACGATAGCTGCGGAATTATTTGTATTATTGAAAAAAACGGTCACCCTTCCCGTGATAATATTCAAAAGACGATCGATGCCCTTGTAAAAATGGAACATCGCTCGGGCTTCATTAACGGCGAAGGCGACGGTTGCGGAATTCTAACTGACATTCCACGTGCTCTTTGGGAAAAGAAATTAACAGATGCGGGTCTTGACGGCAAGCTAGCCTATGACAACCGTTTTTCTGTTGCTCATATTTTTGTTCCACGCAAGCTGGACCTGACCGCCGCTGAAATTCAAAACGGCATCCGTGAGCTTTTTGCCGGACATGACGTATCCATTATCTTGGAGCAAGAAAACCAAGTGGATAGCAGCGTTCTTGGACCTAATGGCTTGAACGACGAGCCTACTTTCTGGCAGATCGCCGCGCTTTCCGATAAAGCGGAAGTGAATGTCGCTGACCATCTATTTGAACTTCATGTTGCGATTGAGAACAAATACAATGTTCACGTAGCAACGCTGAGCAACGTTACAGCTGCATACAAAGTGCTGGGTGCTGCAAGCATTTTACCTAAATATTTTAACGATACCCGTGATCCGCTGTTTGCTTCCCAAGTAACTATCGGTCACAATCGTTATTCGACTAATACATTATCCAGCTTCTTCCGCGTTCAGCCGTTCTCGCTGCTTGGACATAACGGAGAAATTAACACCGTTAAGAAAATGCGTATCGAAGCTGACATGGTAGGCGTACCGCTCGTTAGCGGCGGATCCGACTCCCAGGACATGAACCGTACGATTGAAACGTTCATTCACCGTTTTGGCCTCAGCTTGTTCGAAGCGATGGAGATGGTATTCCCTCCTATTATTAATGAAATGAAACAGTTCCGTCCGGAACTGCAAGATTTATATGTGTACTTCCGCCAAGTTTGGGGACATTATGCCCAAGGTCCTGCGGGTATCGTTTCCCGTTACGGCAACGAATGTATTTTCAGCGTGGATGCGCTGGGTCTTCGTCCGGTTTGGATGGTAGAGAGCGATACTTCCCTCTACTTCTCCTCAGAGCAAGGGGTCATCACGGTTGGTGAAATGGTTGCTGATCCAAAACCGATCGCTCCGGGCGAAAAAGTGGGCGTCGTGCTTACACCAGGCGAACACGTGCAAGTCATTCCTTACCACGAAGTACAAAGCTTGGTCTACGAGCGCGCAAGCAAACGCCTGAACTTCGGCGGATTGCGCAAACACCTGACGCCTGCTAAAACGGATGCACAAGCTGAGCTCAATGAAAATATCGTCGCTACAGACCAATTGTACAGTGCCTTTGGTTGGGATCGCGAAGGTATTCAACATATCGAAACGATGTCCGAAACCGGTGCGGAGCCGATCCGTTCCCTAGGTCATGACTCCCCGCATGCGGCTATCGCATGGGAGCGTCAAAACGTGCCTGACTTCATTAAAGAAAGCGTAGCGGTTGTAACGAACCCTGCGATTGACCGCGACCGTGAGATGGAGCACTTCTCCACGCGCGTTGTAGCAGGAACTCGTCCAGCAGTTTACTCTCAAGTAGATTCCAAGCTTCGCATTGAACTATTGGCTCCGCTTGTACTGGAAGGCACCAATGGAGTAGACAGCGAAGAGCATCTGTCCCAACCTTCCTACGAGCAATTGCTTGCACTATTCCGTGCAGAAGGTGACAACAGCGTAGCTGTTCTTTCCGCTACATTTGCAAGAGGCACTTCCCTGCGTGACGGTTTGGACAAAATCGCTGCAGACGCTGTGGCCGCTGCAAAAGCTGGCGCAGCCCTGATCGTGCTTGACGATGCAGAAGCTCATCAAAACGACCGCCTGTGGCTTGAACCGCACCTGGCTGTTTCCAAAATCGATATCGCACTACGCGCTGAGAAGCTCGGCTTCGGCGACAACCTGCGCCGTCACGTGACCATCGTTCTGCGTTCCGCTGCGATTCGCAATCTGCATGATATCGCAGTTGCCTGCGGTCTGGGCGCTGACGTGATCTCCCCTTACCTGCTGTTCTCTACAGCATCGGATAAAGAGGGCAGCGCAGCAGCAGCACGCAAAGTTTATGCAGCTCTCAGCAAAGGTTTGGAGAAAGTCATCTCCACAATCGGTACGCATGAGCTTCGTGGTTACACACGATTCTTCTCCTCCATCGGCTTCCATCCGGAAGTAGCTGAAGTGCTGGATATCGTGAACTACCTCGGCAGCGAAAAAGCAGGAACCGGCTTTGCGCAATTGGAAGCTGAAGCTGAAGCCCGCTATGCGGACTACAGCAACCCTAAAGCAAAAGCAGCGAAAAACTTCCGTTTCTTCCAACGCATGTGGAAAGCATTAGGCGATGCCGCATCCGGAGCAGCTCCTTACAGCGACTACCGCGACAAACTGCGTGAAGAAGAGCAGAAGAACCCGATTTCGATCCGTCACATCGCCGGATTTAATGTGGAGAAAGCTTTGGGTGAAGGCCGCAAAGCACTGGATCCATCCCAAGTGGACATTTCGATTGGCGGTCACTCCTTGCCGATGTTGATTTCTTCGATGTCCTTCGGTTCACAGAACGAAACAGCTTTCCGCGCTTACGCTGAAGCCGGCGAACGCCTGAACATGGTTACCATGAACGGCGAGGGCGGAGAGATTAAAGATATGCTCGGCCGTTACAAAAAAACGCGCGGTGCGCAAGTCGCATCCGGTCGTTTCGGTGTTAACGTAGAACTGGCTAATGCCGTTGCTTTCCTTGAGATCAAGATCGGTCAAGGCGCTAAACCGGGTGAAGGCGGTCACTTGCCAGGCTCTAAAGTTACAGCGAAAATCGCTGCAGCTCGTAATGCAACGATCGGCTCCGACCTGATCTCTCCTTCGAACAACCATGACATTTATTCGATCGAGGATTTGGCGCAAATCATCTCCGAGTTGAAAGAAGCTAGCGGACGCAAAGCGAAAATCATCGTTAAAATCCCAGTTGTTCCAGGTATCGGAACGATTGCGGTGGGTGTTGCCAAAGCAGGCGCTGACGTCATTACGCTGTCCGGTTTTGACGGCGGTACAGGTGCGGCTCGTATTCACTCCTTAACTCACGTAGGTCTTCCTACTGAGATTGGTACTAAGCTTGCTCACGTTGCTCTGATCGAGGCTGGTCTTCGCCACCGCGTTGAGCTGTGGTCGGACGGCGGTTTGAAATCCGGTGCTGACGTTGTAAAAATGGTTATGCTCGGTGCGAATCGCGCCGGATTCGGCAGTATCGCCATGCAATCCATCGGTTGTACAACTTGTCGCGGCTGTCATTTGGACACTTGTCACGTGGGTATCGCAACACAAATCGACTCCATGGAAGAAGCCGAAGAAAAAGGTCTTCGCCGCTTCGTGCCTCGTCAATACGATCTCGCTGTTGACAGCTTGGTTCGTTTGTTCGGCTCGATGGGTGAAGAAGTACGTGAAATCGTCGCTTCCCTTGGTTTCAAAAGCTTGCAGGATCTCGTAGGCCGTTCCGACCTGCTGCAGCAAATCAGTCATCAAGATCGCATTGATCTATCCGATATTCTTCGTCCGGCTCCGCTGCAATTCATCTCTGATGCAGAAAGAGCTATGGAAGAAGCGGCTGTATCGTCAGATATTCGTATCGCGGCTGGCGCTGAAGGTCAAGAGTTCTTCCCGGATTCTTTGGCTATGGACGCTCCAATCGTACGCAACTGGTCCAAAGTGGATGCCGAGTCCCGTATTCTCGGAACTCGTTATTCCAGCCATCGCGTAAGAGACCGTTTCGATGGCAGCTACGACCAATTGCCTAACTTTGCTTTGAACCTCGTTGACGGTTCCGTACCTGGTAACGGTCTGGCGGCATTCAATGCCCGCGGCGTCAACATTACCGTACACGGCGGAGCTGAAGACGGTCTTGGTAAAATGGCATTCGGCGGTAAAGTAGCGATCCTCAAATCACAAAGCAAAAACAATACGCTTATCAACGGTAGTGTAGGTAAATCCTTCGGCTACGGTGCACAAAAAGGCTTGTTCTTGATCCAAGGCGGCGCTGATACGCGTGCATGTATTCGTTTCTCCGGTGCTGACGTTGTATTCGGCGGAGAGATCACAACTCCGCTGCAAGATGAGCTTGGCGGACTTGCTGCTCGCGCGAACCTCAAAGGCTTCGCATTCGAGTACATGACGAACGGCCGTGCCGTTGTAATGGGCGATCCGGGTCCATGGATCTGCGCAGGTATGACAGGCGGCGTGATCTACCAACGCCTTGTGCCTGAAATGGGTCTTGACCAAGCGGCAATCGAACGCCGTATTGCTAAAGGCGCGAAAGTGAAAATCGAGACCATCGGTGTTCAAAGTAAAAAAGATCTGACAGAACTGCTTACTGCCTACCGCGACGAGCTCGCTGGTTCCGGTCAATCCGAAGCCGCTGCGAAAATTGACGGTCTGCTAAGCAACCTGGAAGCAAATTTCATCCGTATCTCCCCGGTCAACATGCAAGCTGACCAATCGGTTGCTACGGAGTAAAAGATCATTCATAAAGCCTCTACAAGAGCTCGTATCTTGTAGAGGCTTTTTTTCATTGTTTATCAAAAAATAATTGACATAGTTATATTATAACTATAATTGTTTGATGTCGGTAAGCACGGTGATTCAGGCAAGCATGCCATTCGTCCTTTGCAGCAGTGGTTCCCTACCGAGTCGATTGGGATACGAAAGTTACTGCGTATTTGCCTGCCGACTCAACGAGAAGATCAAGTTGAATCGGTATTCGTATAAAAAGCTGAGGAATTTCGCAATTTAAACTTGCATTACAAATCCGCATGCCACAGGAGGTTGTTTCGATGAGCCACCAAAAACGCCGTGACGAAGCCGCTTGGAAGAGTCGTAAACATTCGCAGAACCCCCATGGTAAAATCAAATCGTTGGCGCAATACGCAAGCGAGTATGATGCGGAGCAAGGAAAGTAGTGCAAATAAGAGGCTATCCCAGAAGGTCCAAATCGACCTGAAGGATAGCCCCTTTTTATATAACCTCAATCCTACCTAAGAGCCGGATGCATGTTCAGTGGCAATGGAGTGGAATTTATCCAACGGATATCATTCCCTGGGACTTTTGGCGAACAGTTCGTTGGATTTCATCCAGTCATTTAATGCCCAAAAAGGCAAAAGCCCTATTTTTGGCTGAAACCATTGGAGATTTTCCAACCAACATCATACAATTTACTCCAATGTTTCTAGTCTACTGTATGAAATCCAATGACAAGCGATCGAGGCTACCCTAAGGAGACAGCCTCTTTCTTTTTACAACAGTTCATAGCTCTCTGGAGACTGCGAAAGTACGAACTCGCTGGGCTCGCCTAGCGTAAAGATATGCAGCAGGTGCATCGCTCTCGTGCAAGCCGTGTAAAACAGCTTGCGCTCGCTCTCCCGTCCATACTGATGGCGGGAGCCATCGTAGATAAGGACGGCGTCGAACTCGACTCCCTTCGCGAGATAAGAAGGGATAATCAGCACGCCCTGCTCGAACGCAGGGCTGTGTTTGGTGATGAGCCGCAGCGGCGTAGCCGGCAGTTCTGCGGCTAAGGCTTCTTGCGCGAGCGCACACTCGCTCGCGGTCTTGCCGATGATCGCGATGGACGCATAGCCTTCGCCGAGCAACCGATCGACCTCGGCTGCTAGCCCGCTATGCAGCGATCCGCGATCGCTGGCGATGGTCACCCGCGGCTTTGCGCCGCCGCGGGTGAAGTGCTCGATGGCATCGCCGCCCGGCACGATGCCGCGGGTGAACTCCACGATCTCGCGCGTGGAGCGGTAACTGCGGGTCAAACGGATCACTTCCGTTTGATCCGGCCCGTACAAGGCGGCGATCGGATCGAGTTCGCTGTACGCGGACGCGTGCGAATAGATCGCCTGATTGAGATCGCCCAGCGCAGTCATGCGGCTGCGCGGGAACAGCCGTTTCAGGTATTCCAGCTGAAACGGGGAATAATCCTGCGCCTCGTCGATGATGACGTGGCGCACGGCGCCGTTCGTATGGAAGCCTTGGACCGCTTCCATCAAGTACAAGAACGGCGTCGCATCCTCGTAAGGCAGCCTGGCTCCGGCCAGCGCCTCTCTCGTCTGCTCGCAGATGGCAGACCAATGCGGCGGGAGCTCCACATCGCCGCCCAACAAGCCCCTTACGTCAAACAGCTGCGCGTACAGCCCTGTCATATCTACAAAGCTTAGCTGCTTGATCGCTTGTCGCACTGGGAGCAGGTGCTCCTGCACGACTACGCGCGCAAGCAGCCGCTTTTCTTTTTCAAAATCATCGAAAGTCGCCCCCCTGGCACCCTTCATCCGGCGCAGTTGCTGATAGGCTCGATGGTAATCCTCGCTGCTGAGCAGTTCAATCTCATCCTCTACCCAGCCCTCTTCCATCTCGGCTTCCATAAAGTCTTCCAACTGATCCAGCAACCAACCGCGCATAAGCTCAAGACGATTCGGCAGCCGAATCGCATGGTCATAGCTATAAAACCGCTCCTGTATGCGCTCCGCAGTTACGACTTCTTTGTCCCTGAATACAATCGGCCTGAAAAGCATTCCCTCCCGCTCCAGATGCAGCTTATAGTTTTGAATCACATGCAGGAAGGGAGCCGAAGACTTATAGTGGATGCCGCTCAGCCGAGCCTCGTAGGCCGGATCATCCACCTTCGCATTGATATGATCATATGCTTCCGATATCTCTCCTTCTGTTTGCGATCCGCCCATCAATATATATTCCAATTGCGTAAAAGAATCTTCAACCTCATAATCGTGACCTAGCCTATGCTCCAAATATGCCTGAAATGTCGTCTGCTGCATATTTTCTTCGCCAAGCTCCGGCAGCACGGTCGAAACATAGCTGTTAAATAGAGGATTCGGCGAAAAGAGCACCATCTGATCCGCTTGCAGCTTTTCCCTGTGCTTATACAGCAAATAGGCGACTCGCTGTAGGGCAGCCGAAGTTTTACCGCTTCCCGCCGCTCCCTGCACAATCAACATCCGGCTGTGATCGTTGCGAATGATGCGATTCTGCTCTTTCTGTATCGTGGCAACGATTGTTTTCATCTGCGCATCCGAGCTCCGGCTCAGCACTTGTTTCAGTAATTCATCGCCGATCGTAACACCCGTATCGAACATGAACTGAATTTGCTCGTCACGGATCACATATTGCCGCTTGAGCAGCATCTCTCCTTTTACAATGCCATTCGGCGTTTCATAGGCAGCCTCGCCCGGCGCAAAATCGTAGTACAAGCTTGATATCGGAGCCCGCCAGTCATACACCAGGTATGCGTCATCCTTTTCATCCAGAAAAGAAGCGATCCCCAAATAAATGGGTTCTACATCGCGCTCCCCTCGCTCCACAAAATCAATCCGCCCAAAATACGGCGAACGCACCAATCTCTTCATCTTCGATAGCGCCGCGGCTGCATGCCGGTGACTGCGTTCCCGCTCGGACAGCACCTCCGCCTGCTGCTTCATGCTGGCTATGGTTTCCACCGCATTTTCGCTTGAGCTGAAGTCCACAGTAACTTCATCCCAAAAGTGTTTCCGGATGTCGACCACATCCGATTTTACCTGCCCCACTTCCGCCTCGAACCGTTCGATTTGCGCAGCGATTTTTGCCGTTACTTCGTGAACTCTCTGTATTTCCATTGCCCAGTCTTGCTCGCTTAAACTCATGAAAACGCCTCTTTTCATAAGAATTTGAATTCCGTTTGACACGGGGCCTTGTTTGGTGCTATAATTATATTAGGATAATAATGTATTTATTTCCTAATATAAACATTCACTCTTTATTGTAACAAGTTTATATGATAAAAACAACAATAAAACCAAGAGCGAACTGCTCTTGGTTTTTTAGCATGTGCTATTGCTTACTGCGGGTCCACCCACTTATAGCCTTCTTTAGTCAAAATCCGATACCAGGTCCGCCCTGAAAAATCGCTTGTATATTGATGAGACGCTTGGATATCCTGCTCTTCCAAGACAACTTTGCCCATGCTTAATTGATCATAAAAAGGATAAGCATCCGCTGCCAGGCATTCAATCGCACGACCTCCTTTTTCCAATATATCTCCTTTAACGCTATATCTTGGAAAAAGTTTCTCGAAGGCGAGTCATTGCCCTTATGTGATGCGCTGCATGCCCGTTCATCATTTTCAGCAGCTTCGCAACTGACTCTTCCCGGTTCGATGTGATCACTTTGCGCTGCAGAGCGTCCGGCAGATGCCGGCATAATCCTGCGATATGCTCCCGCATTGCGCGAAACATCGCTAACTCAGGCTCAATGGGCCGCCTTGCATAATCCAGGATTGCGCACCAGTCATCTTGGGAGAACCCGTTGCCATGATACGTTCTGCCGGGCTCCGCGAGAGCAAACTTCACCTTATGAATCGTAACCAATTCCAGATCGATGAGATGCATCGCTTGCTGGCGAATGGACCATTTCCCTGGCGACTCGGCCCAGTCAAGCACTTCTGGTGACGCCCCTAAGAGCAGTCGCTCCAGCTTGTCCGCACCCGCTTCATACTCGGCCAATATCTCCTCATCGGACGGGTAGAGTTCCTCCCAATACACGATGATATAGCCGTCCGGCGTGAATACGAACAGTTTGCGGGTGGAGCCCGCGTCCTCCTCAAACTCCAGCCTATCGATCCCCCGTCCTCGCAGCTCGTTTGCCATCTCGTTGGTGGATGCTATCCACATATACACATGGTCGCCGCTCTGCGGACTCTGTGCTTGCGGATGCAGCCATACAGCGAAGTCTCCAATGTCTACAGTCTCACTAACCTTCAGCCCATCCGCAGATTTCTGCAAGAGCACCACCTGGTAGTCCGGTACCGCATTTAAAAGCACTGCGTGACCGCTCGGCTCGGTCTCCGTCAGCTCCCATCCTAACTTCGTCGTATAAAATGCCAAAGAAGCCTGAAGATTGTCCACTTCAAGCACCAGCTTCGCTTGGCCGGATCCCATGTGCATCATCTCCTTTTCAAATGAAAAATGCGCTCCATCTTAGTTCGACGGAGCGCATCTATTTCCTATCTCTTGGCCGCTTGGTAGGCCTCGATATATTGGGCAGCCTTCTTAGCGACGAGGCTGTAATTGCCGGTTTTGACCGCTTCGCTGGTCAAGTCGGAGCCGATGCCGACGGCAACTGCGCCGGCCTGAATCCACTCGCCGAGGTTGCTCAGCGAGACGCCGCCGGTCGGCATAATGTTCGCCTGCGGCAGCGGACCTTTAATGGCCTTAATCATCGCGGGCGAGTAGAGATTGCCCGGGAACAGCTTCACGATATCGACGCCGAGCTCCAGCGACGCCTGTATGTCTGCGATCGTCATGCAGCCCGGCATGACGGGCACACGGTAACGGTTGCAGAGCGCAACCGTGTTCGGGTTGAGCGACGGGCCGACGACGAACTCGGCCCCGCTAAGAATCGCGGCTCGCGCCGTCTCGGGGTCAAGGGCGGTGCCCACCCCGATGATCGCGTACTTCGCCGCGTCCTGCGCTGTGCTCGAGTAGCGCTTCGCCAGCTCCTCGATGGCGCGCAGCGCGAAAGGCACGGTCATCGTCACCTCGATGACCTTGATCCCACCGGCAATGGCCTGCTCTGCCATTTCAACGACTTCCTCGGGCGTCTCTCCGCGCAGCACGGCAACGACGCCTCCTTGCGAGATTTGCTGAATCAATTGGATCTTTTTCATCGAAATTTACGCTCCTTCTTTTATCAATTAACGTTCGATATGTTTAACGTTGTTAAGCACCGCCTCGACTTGTTCCCAAGTCGGCGCGCCTTCCCAGTCGCCTTCGGCTTGCACAATCAGAGAGCCTACCAGATTACCGATGCGTACCGCCTCTGCGTAATCGTACCCTTTCACGACACCTGTCAAAAATCCCGCGCAAAAACCGTCACCCGCGCCCACAGTATCTACGACATGCTCTGCCTTGAAATACGGAACAGCCGTTATGGAATCGCGGTCAACCACGTAAGTCTCGTCGTCCCCGCCCTTAACGATGGAGATTGCGGACAGTTCGCGCAGCTTACCGACAATTTCATCCCAGTCCTCCGTTTGGTAAAGCAGCTTCAGCTCGTCCAGGCCAGGCAGGAAAATATCCGCCAGCTTGGCCAGTTCCAGCAGCACTTCACGCGCTTCTTCGATGCTCCACAGCTTCAAACGGAGATTCGGATCAAAGCTCACTTTAACCCCATGCTTGCGAGCGATGCGAATCGCCTCGAATGCACTCTCTTTACAAGACTCGCTAAGCGCGGGCGTGATTCCCGTCACATGTAAAATCTTCGCCTGAGCGATATACGCCTCATCCAAATGCTGAGGGCTCATGCGGCTTGCCGCTGAATGTTTCCGGTAATAGTAGACGGACGTTTTGCCCATCAGCACTTCACGCATCATAAGCCCTGTCGGCGCTTCTGCTGTCAGCTCCACACGCGATACGTCGACGCCTTCGCCGCGAATTTTTTTGAAAATCATCCGTCCAAGCGGATCTTTACCTAATCGTCCGAACCAGCCGGCGCTAACTCCGAGCCTGGATATGCCGATGGCCACATTGCTTTCGGCGCCGCCGAACAAGCTGTGCAGCTCTGACGAGTATTCCAAACCTTTGCCGTTCGTGGGCATGAGCAGCGCCATCGTTTCGCCAAAGGTAACGATTTCAGGACCATAAGCAGGTTGAGTTTGCACGTTCGTCATAGGACCTCTCCATCCATTTCACGATCACGCGTCACGCGTGTCCAATAAAATTGAAACGTTTAAATAATGAATATACCTCATATTATAGTGCATATTAAACGTTTGTACCAGATTATCCTTTGATTTCTTTCACATCCTCAGACGTTATCCTTACGAGCTTAATGCTAAAGCTCCTTTTCGTATAAGCTTCCTTGCCAACAGGATGTGCCATGACTCAAGTGATAGGTGCCTCTATATATAAAATGATGACTGCGATAATACGTATTCAACACCTCATTTGCAGCCATGCAGTCGAGTCTCAAATATTGTTTATCTTTGGATTTTACATAATTTTCGATCCATTGCAGGAAATAGCCGCCAATCCCTTGTCCAGCCTGAGTTCGGCGCACGACGAACCGGTGCAAGTAACCGGACTCCTCATTATTCATCTCCCCCCAAACACTTGGATCCGACCATTGTAAGGCGAAACTTCCCACATACTCGTCCTTGTACTTCGCCAGGAAAATATGTCTGTTCTCAAAATACTTCAGAACTACATCCCGATTGAAGTGTGCCGGCTTCCATTGATCGATCCCCTTCGATTCCATCCAATAAGCCGCTTCCAGCCATATCGCCAACACCTCTTCAACTTGAGAGGGTGAAGCCTCGAAAATTTCTATCTCTTCTAACACGGATTTCCTCCTAACTAGTGAGCCACCGTTTTCATTACTTGATTAGTCTCAATTATACAGAAAATAACAATTAAGAGGATAGTTTTGACCGCCTCTCCCCTAAGAAAAGTCCTTTTGCGATCTTGCTGTCTCATTCCCGATGCCCCCAACTCCCGAGGGTCTTATGCTACACTTGACAAATCAGCCTCACCCAACCAATCAAACATAAAACTTTCAAAAAAGGAGCAGTGATTCCCTTATGCATACTGTCATCGAACCCAAGATCCTTTACTTTGGAACCTCAGTCGTGCTTATCAGCACATTAAATGAGAACGGCACCCCTAATCTGGCTCCCATGTCCTCCGCATGGTGGCTGAATCAATCCTGTATGCTTGGCATGAGCAGCAAATCCCAAACGGTTCAAAACTTGTTGCGCGAGCGGCAATGTGTCCTTAATCTACCATCCATCGACCTTGTCCCCTCCATAGAAGGATTAACGCTTCTTACGGGCAGAAATCCTGTTCCGGAGACGAAAGCGAAGCTTGGCTATCAGCATGAAGCTGATAAATTCGGGATCGCCGGATTGACACCTATGCCTTCACATCAGGTTCATGCACCGCGAGTCGCCGAATGTCCGATCCAATTGGAAGCTACTGTGGAAAACGTGCATTCATTTGAAGAACCTAGCTCCTTGGTCGCAATTGAAACGCGCATTGTCCGCGTCCATGTTGACGAACAATTGCTTATGGATGGACATAAAAACTACATTGATCCTTCGAAATGGAACCCGATGATTATGAACTTTTGCGAATACTTCGGACTCAGCAAACAGCTGACTTCATCGAGATTAGCTCCTGTTTTTGGACCTTGAAGGTATGATGTACGTTTTCCAATACTGACGTAGATGAAACTGACAAAAAAAAGAGTTCTTGCCTAGCAGAAAATTTCACTTTCTTTTTTTCGAGAAAAAGAGAGCCACTCCCGTGACTCCCTCATTCATGCTTATTTATATTTTATTAGGCCGACTAGTCTTTCTTCACTTTATAACCCATTGTCGCTTGAACCGCTGCTTGCCAGCCCCCGTAAAGCCCTTCGCGCTCAGCTGGCTCCATCGCAGACTCAAACGTGCGCTCAATCACTTTGTTATGGATGATATCCTGTTTGCCAGCCCAATAGCCAACCGCTAGACCGGCCAAATAAGCGGCCCCCAGCGCTGTCGTTTCCAACACGCGAGGACGATCCACGGCTGCTCCTAAGAGATCCGCCTGGAATTGCATCAGGAAGTTATTCGCTACAGCGCCGCCGTCTACGGCCAGCTTTTGCAACTGTATGCCAGAGTCGGCTTCCATCGCTTCAAGTACGTCTTTCGTTTGGTAAGCGAGGGATTCAACAGCTGCACGAATCAGATGGTCCTGTGTGGTTCCGCGCGTCAGCCCGAAGATCGCGCCTCGTGCTTCCATATCCCAATAAGGTGCGCCCAATCCGACAAAAGCTGGGACCAGATAGACCCCATCCGTGCTTGGCACAGAAGCTGCGTGCTTTTCCGAATCGGAAGCTTTTTCAATCAGCTTTAGACCGTCACGCAGCCACTGAATCGTAGCTCCTGCGACGAAAATACTTCCTTCCAGCGCATACTCGACTTTACCGTCGACTCCCCATGCGATCGTAGTGAGCAGACCATTCTGGGAAGCTACAGCTTTGGAGCCAGTGTTCATCAGCATGAAGCAGCCGGTGCCGTAGGTGTTTTTTGCCATTCCTTCTTCAAAGCATGCCTGGCCGAAGAGTGCCGCCTGCTGATCTCCAGCGATGCCTGCGATCGGTATTTGCACTTCAAACAGGCTAGTGGAAGTTTGACCGTAAACTTCACTGGAAGGACGTACGTCAGGCAGCATCGAAGACGGGACACTGAGCATATCCAGCAGTTCTGGATCCCACTTCAAGTCGTGAATGTTGTACATCATCGTTCTTGAGGCGTTGGAATAGTCCGTCACATGCACTTTGCCGTCTGTCAGCTTCCAAATGAGCCAAGTATCGATTGTGCCGAACAGCAAGTCGCCTTGGCTTGCTTTCTCTCTGGCTCCTTGGACGTTGTCCAGTATCCATTTCACCTTCGTACCTGAGAAATATGCATCGATGAGCAGACCAGTTTTTTGACGAACAATAGGGTCGAATCCCCGCTCTTTCAACTCGTTACAAATATCCATCGTTTGCCGGCTTTGCCAGACGATTGCGTTGTATACCGGCTTTCCAGTCAGTTTATCCCAGACAACTGCCGTTTCGCGCTGGTTTGTAATCCCGATTGCGGCGATTTGGTGCGGCTGCACATGATTTTTGATTAAAACCTCTTTCAACACTTCGAGCTGCGTCTCCCAAATCTCTTCCGCATTATGTTCGACCCAGCCCGGCTTCGGGTAAATTTGCGTAAATTCTTTCTGCGCAACGCCCATGATGGCGCCGGATTTATCGAATAAGATGGCACGAGAGCTTGTCGTTCCTTGATCGAGCGAGAGCATGTACTTCTCGTTCATTTGCGTGTCCCCCCAATTATAGAATCATATTTTATCGCTTTCTTCACACATTCTTATTTATATTCTTTTTCGGATCCAAAAATCAATTCCCTGCATGATTTCTTCCTTTTCGATCTCTTCGTTCTGCACGGACTTGAGAATATTTGACCTGAACGCTCACAATTATCATCTCTTTCTTTTTTTTGGAGGACACATATGTTTTGAAGTGCAAGAAACCAGCAAACTCAAGGGTTCGCTGGTTTCTTGCACAAAAAAATAATGACATTTAAAGTCTTGAAGCGATCTCTTCGATCACAAAGACTGAATGACGCGAATCTCATACCCTTAGCTGGATCTACCCGTATAACGCAGACCTTCCATCAAAATCAGCAGCGTTAACGCTTGCCCATAAGTCATCGGGGAAATCGGTATGTCTTTATAAAACTGCGCGTCGTTTCCGACCGGCGTACCGTAGGATACCTGCTGCACCACGCCGTTCGCGTCGATCCGCTTCAGTACGGCCTCTAACGCTTTAAGTCCGACGGGCAAATACTCCCGCTCCAAATAGCCTTTGCGTACGGCTTTCAAAATGCCGTAACCGAAAGCGGCCGTACAAGACGTCTCCACATAGGACGATGGATCGTCCAGCACCGTATGCCACATGCCGTCCTCTGTCTGAAGCAAGGCAAGGGCATGAACTTGGCTTCGCATCGTATCCAACAAATATTGCTTGATGCCGTCCTCCAGCGGGGTCATATCCAGAAAATCGACAATACCGCACGTATACCAGCCGTTGCCACGCCCCCAGCGCACTGCCCCGTAATTATGCCTTCCATTGAAATCCCAACCGTGGAAAAACAGTCCCGAACGCCTATCGTACAAATATTTTATGTGAATCAGAAACTGCTTCTTCGCTTCTTCGACGTACTCCGGGCGCTTGAAATAGACGCCGGCCTTTGTAAGGAAAAGCACGGTCATGAACAGTGTATCGATCAGAATTTGTCCGTCATTCGGGTCACCCGTAATCATGTGCTGGAACGCCTGATCTCCGGTGCGGATCAAGCCGCTCTTATTGTCCATGATCCAACGGCTCCACTCGTCGCATACTTGAATGTATGCTTCCTTCCCCGTCAGTTCGCACAGGGATATCAGTGTCAGCAGCGGTGAGCACGTATTGACGTTCTTCTCCGGCAAGCCTTCGCGGAGACGGGCGTCAAACCACTCCTGCAAAAAATGCAGCGTTCCCGCATCCTTCGTTTCCTGATAATACTGATACATACCGTAGAGCCCTACACCTTGAGGCCACTCCCACAGATGAATATCAATCAGCCCGATCGGATAAATCTCGTCCAATCCTTCGTTTTTCATAGACTTCATTGCATTTGATACACGTTCGATCGCACTTAGAATCGTCTCTTGTCTCACTTACAAATTACCTCCCTAGCTCTGCGAACCATTCGGCCCTCTGCTCCGCAATTGCCGACTTGCACAGATTCACCGTTCACGGTAAACGGCTCGTCCCAGCCGAATTGCACCTCTCCATATCTTGGATCCGTCAGCCGAACTTGCAGCGAATCGGCCGAAACTTCACATGGTGTCTTCAGCATGCTTTCCATGAACTGTTCGAAAGATCCGAATTCCCGGGCGTCCGCTGCCGTAACCAACCATACGTTACGACGTCCTTTCGATGTAAGCTCGCGACCGCGATTGATCCCGCTCCTGGTCGGCTCCAGGCCGCCTGCAGCATATAGGGCAGCGTAAGCCTCTTCTCTTTCTGCAAAAGCCCACGATCCGCTGTACTCCACTCGGCTAAACGCGTAAGCCGGGAAGTAAGCATGCGTATAATCAGCGTCGTGATCCGAGTTAATATCAAACAATAAGATTCCCAGCCCTTTATACTGCCCGACCTTCGGCAAATAACCGTTTCCAGCCCAGAAGCTCGGCCGTCCCGAGCCGTGAGCATAAATCTCACCTGGATGATTGACCCAAATTTGAGCCTCAGGGGAGAATGCCAGCTGTAGAACATGCTCTTGATAGCCTTTCAAGCCGTCACGGAAACCGGAGATACTCGACAATACAAACGAGCTCGTACGGTAATGAATCAGCTTGGCGTATCCGTCTTTGCCTTGCTCCAGCTGAAACTCGAGCTCCTCTTGCGGGCTCAGCTTCGTCAGCTCAACCAAATGCTGCGGCGGCTCATAATCCGATAAGTACACCGATACGTTAAAGGAAGTACTGTTCACGTTGCCTACGCCATAACCAACCCAGATGAGCGAGGTCGTCCCCGCCGCATGGTTGCCGAGCTGCTCCTTCTCGTAGCTGCGCCCGAACGTAGAGGACAAATACCCGTCATGCGCCTCTGCCATCATATAAGTGTAAAGAAGATCCATGGCCTTCTTGGCTTGCTCCCGCAGGAATGGAAGCTCGGCCAGATCGTAGAGCTGAATAAGCCCTAGGAAATCAATGGGGATATAGGCACTGGAGTTCCATTCGGCCAACCCCTCCGCCAAAAACCGTTCGAACCAGCCGATCAACTGCTGTTCTGCCTTCGACCGCCTTTGGGCTCCGATTTCGCCGCTGTTGCTGAATGTATCGTCAGGAAACAGCTGGCCAGCCAACAGCTGACAGGTATGGAACAGCAGCGCATGATTTTCGCTGAAGAACCACATCACATCGTCTCCCGGTTCGTCAATCCAATAACGAAATCCCAGAATCGTTTCTTTAACCTGGTTCCAGAAATCTTCACCGAACAAACCGCTGTCGTGATAATCCCGCCAAAAACGGAATAGGGCCACTAAATAAAAGTCAGCGCAATCGCGCCTTTCTTGAATGCCGACTAGACCATTCAGAATCATCTCATGGGACTTTTCGGGGGACCCGCCGGTTTTCAGGTTCGCAATTGCCGTATGAATGTTGGGAATACCGAGCTCGGCTACGCACTCCAGAGCCGTTTGCTTGCGCTCCTGCACCGACATGGCTTCGCTGTTCTTGGGCTGAAATCGGGTGTTGTGCAGCTCGATGCCGAACAGCTTGCGAACAATCGCTTTACCGACAACCGTGCTTACCTCAAAGTACTTGTAATCGATGCTGAAATCGGAGGAATGCCCCAGGACTAGGCTGGTTGCTCCGGCCCCAAGCTCCCGATTCAGCGTTGATGTACCGCTAAAAAAGCTGCTGTGGCTTACATCAAACGCGACTGGCCGGGTAAAGGGCTGTTCGAAGAGGAGCGTGATCTCGTCATCGGTTACGCTGTCTTTCGGAAAATAAGCCCGCTGAAGGGCATCTTCCGTGGCAGACACAGCTTCGGCAGTCTCTGATTCTGTAAGCGGAATGCGGATTTCCAAGGATTCTGAGCCTGTATATTCGAGAGTATAGTGATAGAGCGTATCGCGTTCGGCCAAATCCTCATGACAAACGATAAACTCGTTTGCTCCGGCCTCCAGTTCGATTTCCACCTGGGTCTTCTGTTCGATGTTTCTTGTGAACGGCGTGAAATCGCACACCTGACGCCCATTCACCCAAAGCGTCACGGAACCGCAAGTTTTCAAGTTAAACACCGCTTTATGCGCGCTCGGACTGTTAACGATCGTGTAAGCGTATCTGAGCATATGTGTGGGGACATAATAAAATCCGGACTCTTCCACCCGTGAATTCCCCCACGGAAAGTAAATTCCCCAGTCCGCCTCAGAGCTCCCAAGCAACACGGTATCGCCAATTGCCGGCGGCTGTGTAAAAGGCAGCTCCGGCGGGGAAGAACGCCTCGCTTCTACGAATTCCTTACGGCAAGGATTTTCATGAATCGAAAACCCTTTTATCAGCCAATCATTGATGTCACCCTCCATCGTCATCGGTTCAAACCGGACGTTTCGGATTAATATCCCGCTGACCAGCCACCGGTTAATCACCTGGTGCTGAAGTTTTAAAGGAGCATATGCCGCATAATTGCTGTGGGTTATCATTTTCATCGTCTTCCCTTCATTCCTAATGTCCCGATTGTTTGCAGTCTAGGCTTACTTCTGATGCATCTTGCGGTATGCCTGCGGTGAGACGCCGGCATATTGCTTAAACATGCGGCTGAAGTGTACCGGATTCGTAAAGCCGAGATGCCCAGACATGAATCCAACCGGCTCATCCGATAGCCTTAGCAATTTTTTGGCTTCATCAATGCGCTTGCGCGTTATGAAATTATTAATGGAAACCCCTGTTACCTCTTTAAAGGAGTGACACATGTAGTACTTGTTTAAATGCACTTCCTTGGATAAGCTCTCTAAAGTAATCTGGTTTTTATAATGCTGGTTCAGATACAGGAGCATGCGGCGTACGTTTGTCTCCTTTTGCGATTGGGTCGGAGCCGTCAAGAGAGCGTACATTTCTTTCGATTTGCGATAAATTTTCAGGAGCAGCTGGACCATTAGGCTTTGCAGCATGAATTCATTCCCGATCGCTTCCCTTTCCCTTTCGTGAAACAAGGTCGAGAAGTGGTTGTCCATGTCGCTTAAACCTTTGTCGTCCCAACGAATCAGCAAACCGTTCGGATGGCTGAACAGGCCAATCAGCTTCGTATGCAAATCTTCGCCTGCCATTTGTTGAATATAATCAGCCGTAAAATTGATATAGCTTCGAATATACGGCACACCCTCCTTCGGGTTCGGCCGGTGAAGCACATCCCCGCTAAAGAGCAACATATCCCCCGGCTGCATCTGGTACAACTCGTTCCCGACAATTAAATTGACATTGCCTTGATGAAATAAATACACTTCATAGCCGTCATGTGTATGAAGGGGCCAGCTGACCTGCCATTCCGAAACTTGATGACGGATGTAGATGCGTTCCCGCTTTAGTAGCGTGTTCGTCAGAAAATGGAGATAATGCGACATGTGCCACTCCTCCTTGCTTCATTGATTCACTTGATCAAATTTTAGCACAACCATCCGTGCCGATTAGCACGGAAGTTGTCCTATATCCTACAAATGTTGCTGTCCGTTCGAAAACTACTGAGCCCTTCATTTTCCTTTATTAAAAGTCTAAGGGCTACCGCTAGGTAGCCCTCCTTACTCCGCAGCAATTCAATTATTTACTTTGCTCGCCAATCGCTTTATCGATTAGTTTTGCCGTCTTGTCCAAGGCATCCTTCGCCGTCGTTTTCCCCGTGATCGCCTCAATAATATTGTTCTTCAGATCGGTTGAAAATTTCGGCACGATATCTTGACGGGACCAATCGTTTGCCGCCAGAGGTGTCGTATTGGCCAGTTCATCTGCGAATACTTCGAACATTTCTTTTCCGAACGCATAATCAAGCTTAGCATTGTCCTTGCGAGGACTGATGAACAACGAATCCTTGGTGAACTTGGCATTCACTTCTTTCGAGGACAAATATTTGATAAAGTCTGCAGTCTCTTTTTCTACGCCTGTACCTTTGAATGCCATCACGTATTTGCCGCCAGGAACGGAGGAACGGATTTTTCCTTTGGGCATGTAAGTGACGCCCCATTCGAAGTTCGTAATATCCTTGTAATTGCTGAGTACCCAGTTACCTGCCATATGAACGGCTACTGTACCGGAACGGAACAAGTTGTTCGGATTTTCATTACCTACCCATACGGATGGAGGCATAATGCCGTCTTTATGGAGTTTTACGAATGTTTCCAGTGCCTGCACGCCTTCTGGGCTGTTAATGGCCGCCTTTTTACCGTCAGCGCTGATCATGCTGCCTCCGAATTGATACAGCATCGTCGACCATCTGTGAGGCGAGACGTCCCAGACCATACCTGTCTTGGCTCCGCCTTTTGCCATGACTTGCTTAAGATCCGCGCTGAATTCCTCCCAGGTCCAGATGTTATCCTTGGAAGTAGGTACCTTGACTCCCGCTTTATCGAATAACGTCTTATTGTAGATCATGCCATTGGCCGTTACATCCATCGGAGCAGCGATAATTTTGTTATTCATCACATAATAAGGCTTGATGGAATCGATAAACTGGGAGGTAAAGCTGTCTGCACCGCCCACATACGGCGTCAAATCCAGTGCCTGATTGGCAAACATCCCCGTGTCGGTAATACGCGCGAGTGCAGGCGGTTGACCGCCAGAAAGCATCGTCTTCAATTTCAACGGCAGGTCTTTAAAAGCGACTTCAATGAGATTGATTTTCACGTTCGGATTTTGCTTTTCGTAATCGCCGATAATCCCTTTCATCACATCGCCTTCAATACCGTCCGTAAACCAAAGATAATCAAGTGTAACTTGCTTCTTAGCTTCAGATACACTCTTGCCTGCAGCTTGACCGCCGGCTTGCGAACTTCCCGTACTTCCTCCACAAGCAGTCAGCCCGAACGTGAGCAGTCCTGCAAGAACAAGAGTCATAGCCGATTTCATGTTTTTTTTCATATGACATTCCCCCGATTTTCTTGTCAATGATAGTTGATAGCGCTTTCTGACAACGGTTACATTAAAATGTTATCACATCTACATTTTTATGTTAGATCGATTATTGCTTACAATTTAACGTATATTGCTTTCATCTGATGGGTAAATCAAGTATAGAAGAACATAATGAAAATGAGAAAAAGCTGACACCGGTTCAATACCGGTGTCAACTTACTCACGATGTGCTGCGACTGTTACTCCACTAGCGTTACATCTGTTAAATGGAAATCAGGTCTTTCACATCGAAGTTAACCGCAATATCGGCGTCCGTTTCGCTGCTCACCATTTTGATCTTCGTTGTTTTCAGCTCAAGATCGTAGTACCAACCTTCGTCCTTCGAGTCCCATTCCGCGTGATCCAGGAACATTGGAAGCTTGCGATCCTGCAGCGATACTTGAACCGGCGCGATTCGCTTGCATATCAAATCGATGACTAGTCGCTTGACGCTGCTTGTATAGGTTCCTTCTTTCTTGAAGGAAATGACCGTATTTCGTTGGGTGTTCACGTTGATAGTAGTTTTCAGGTATTCACCGTGTTTGTAATTATTCGTGGTGCCGTCGTCTTCGTAGAGCACGAAGCTCGTATTTTCAGACGGCTCGACCAGCAGGTGAAGTTCCTCAACGCGCTCATTGTGAATGTTCTGCAAGGTAGGCGCCATCGGAATAATCGCTCCGCTGCGAATGAACATCGGAATCGAGCTTAAGGAAACATCCATCTCAACAGTCTGTCCGCCGGCATAATGCTTTCTCGTATTCCAGTCGAACCATTCGCTGCCTTCCGGCAAGTATACTTTTCTTGTTTTCGCGCCCTTGTCGAGGACATTAGCAACAAGAATGGAACGTCCCAGCATGAAATCAAAGCTTTCTTCCCATGTAGCAGGGTCTTCCTGGAATTCATACACCATGGGTCGCATAACGGGAGAGCCCTCTACGGAAGCTTCATGCAGCAAGGAATAGAAGTATGGAAACAGCAAGTACCGAAGCCGGATGGCATCCCGAATAAAGGGCGTATACGAAGGATACATCCACGGCTCCGTAACGGTATTGTCGGTATTGCAAGAATGGATCGAGAATCTCGGCTGGAAAATTCCGTTCTGTACCCAGCGGACGAACAGCTCCGGCTCTGGTGCGGGTCCGAAGAAGCCTCCGATGTCGCAGCCTTGATTCGCCACGCCGGACAATCCCATACCTAGAATAACGGGAATATTGAACTTCAAGCTGTGCCAGCTCGTATTGTTGTCGCCTGCCCAAGTCTGGGCATAACGCTGTATACCGGCAAATCCTGCGCGGTTGACGATATAAGGTCGTGTATTCGGAGCGGCTTCGGCGATCGCTTCTTTGGCCATTTGGGCCATCAAATTCGGAAGTATCGGCCGCAAAGCGCTAATCTCCCTCTTATCGCCTTCAAACTCGCAGAGCGCATCCGGATTGTTGATTTCATATTCGTTGTTATCGTTCCAAATCGAGGTGACGCCCAAATCGATGAATGATGATTTCAGATGCTGCTTCCACAGATCTCTGCCCTTAGGGTTCGTAAAGTCGACGAACGAGGCCTGCCCGCCCCAATAGCGGTCCGTCACGGACTTCTCGCCTTGGTCATCTTTAATATAGGCCCCTGCCTCATCAAATTGACGGTAAAACGGATGCGTGACCAGCATACCCGGCTTGATATTGGGTGCGAGCGCTACTCCCTTGTCCCGCATTTGTTCGATGAAGCTTTGAGGGGCAGGGAACCGATTGTAGTTCCAATTGAATACATATCGTTTGCCGTCTTCTCCGGTGGTATAGCCCGACGACATAAAAAAGCCGTCGCATGGAATACCTTCCGCCTTGCATCGTTCGACAAAGTTCAGGATTGCTAGATCCGAATTTTCTTCCAGCTCGGTGTAATACATGGTGGATCCCATATAGCCCAAAGAATATTGGGTTGGCAAAATCGTTTTCCCTGTCAGATCCGTATAATGCCGGATAACGTCCTTCATGTGCGGTCCGTGCATGAAAAAATAGTCCAATTCCCCGCCGTCCGCGCAAAAATAGCTGTACTTATTCCAATAGCCGCTGCGCTCGCAGCCCATATCGAAGATGGAGTCGTAGCTGTTATGATAGAATAAGCCCGTGGCGGTTTGCGTCATACCGTTAAATTTGATATAGAATGGAATATGCTTATATAATGGGTCGGTATGCTCGGAATCGTAGCCGATCGTATCGACGTTGTGCATCCGCAGTCTTCTTTTCTTCTTGTTCAAATAGCCGCTCTTCTCGCCGAAGCCGTAATAATGGTCCTCATCTTTCAAGGTGGAATAGTGATAGAGTCGTCCATGCTTATCCTTCACGTATGAGCGCTCTTTCAAGTCCTCATGAAGCACGCGGCCTTCAGTATCTTGGATCTCAATGGCAAACGGGCTCTTATGGATGAGGACGCGTAATTGCTTAGTGGTGAGCAGCAAATGGGTTCCCGCATCTTCATACCGAATAGGGAGGGCTTCCCCCCTCTTTCGATCCTCGATGATGCCGTCCATTTTGTCGTCCCATGCGGTCATCATCAGCGTGTACGAGGCTTCTTCGGCAAATTGCTCATCAAAGGTTCCACGAACCCGGACAATATGATCGTTCATCAGATAGATCCGGTATCGTGCCCCATCCGTCACCAAATCCAAATAACTTCTCCCATCCACAACCTGCAATAAGTTATTGCTTACTTTCATTATTTTCCCTCCAGCATTTCTATCCGTTATTTAAAAGCTCTCACTGCAAGCACGGCTTTCTTCCAGTTGTTGTAGCGGTGATGACGGTTTTCATCATTCATATCCGGCAAGAACGTTTTATTTATCTTCCATCGTTCCACGATTTCGGACTGGTCCGCCCAGTAACCGACAGCCAATCCCGCTAAATAGGCAGCGCCCAGCGCGGTAATTTCATTGATTACCGGTCGATCGACAGGTATATTCAAGATGTTACTCTGGAATTGCATTAAGAATTGATTTCGGACAACGCCGCCATCCACACGCAGCCTATTTACGGCAATGCCTGCGTCTTCTTCCATGACGTCCAGCACATCCTTAGTCTGATAGGCGAGCGCCTCCAAGGCCGCTCGCACGAAGTGCTCCTTGGTGGTACCACGAGTGAGTCCGAATACGGCCCCTCTAACTTCACTGTCCCAATAGGGGGTTCCCAGACCGACAAATGCAGGTACGAAATAGACTCCATCTGTCGATTCCACACTGGAAGCGTAATGCTCCGTCTCCGCAGCGTCCTCGATCATCTTCAGCCCATCCCGCAGCCATTGGATTGCTGAACCAGCCACAAACACGCTGCCCTCTAAGGCGTAGACAACCCGGTCACCAATTCCCCAGGCGATGGTTGTGAGTAACCCATGTTTGGAGCTGACCGCCTTGTTGCCGGTATTCATTAGCATGAAGCAGCCTGTGCCGTACGTATTTTTGGCTTCTCCTTCTTTAAAGCACGACTGACCGAACAACGCAGCCTGTTGGTCTCCCGCCGCTCCTGCGATAACGATTTCATCACCGAATAAAGCCTTATCCGTGAGTCCATATATGCCGGACGACGGTTTAACCTCGGGCAGCATCGATTCCGGTATGCGCATCAGCTCCAACAGTTCCTTATCCCAGGTTAAGTCGTGGATATTGAACAGCATCGTACGCGAAGCGTTGGAGAAGTCCGTCACATGAACCTTGCCGCCTGTTAGCTTCCATATCAGCCAAGTATCGATCGTGCCGAACAAAAGCTCGCCCCGCTCCGCACGTTCTCTGCTACCTGGGACCTCATCCAAAATCCAAGCCACTTTCGTTCCTGAAAAATAGGGATCGATGACCAGCCCCGTTTTCTCCCGAATCTTGCTCTGCCAGCCCTGTTCTGCCAGTCTTTCGCAGATTGCAGCTGTCTGTCTCGACTGCCAGACAATCGCATGGTAGACCGGCATACCGGTCGCTTTCTCCCATACCACCGTCGTTTCACGCTGATTGGCTATGCCGATTGCGGCTACCTGCTCCGGTTCTATCCCTGCCTCCGACATGCAGGAATTGACGACAGACACTACGGATTCCCAAATCTGTTCAGCATCGTGCTCCACCCAACCGGGATGCGGATAAATCTGAGGGAACTCCTGCTGAGACGTGCCCACAACATCATTGTTTTGATTAAACAATATAGCTCTTGAACTAGTCGTTCCTTGATCTATTGAAAGGATAAAGCGCTCCATAAATTAATCCCCTTAAAAAATCCCTTCGCCCACAGAGCCGAACCGGTCACTGTCATTGAAGGGAATTGATGTGATTATTTCATTCCGGACGTCACCATACCGCTGACGAATTGTCGTTGGAAAATAAGGAACACAACAAGGACCGGAATCATCGTAATGACGGACATCGCAAGTAAGCTGCCCCAATCTACATTGTATTCTCCTATGAAGTTGGACAACGCTAATTGAACCGTATACAGCGACGGGTCACTGATGCCGATAAGTGGCCACAGGAAATCGTCCCAACGCCACATAAAAGAGAAAATAGCGAGCACCGCCAGAATCGGTTTGCAGATCGGCAAAATGATCCGGAAATAAATGCGCCATTCCGACGCCCCGTCCATTCGGGCTGCTTCCAACAGCTCGTTCGGTACGGTAAGCAAATATTGCCTGAGCATAAAGACCCCTGTCGGTGTAGCTGCCGGAGGAATAATAAGAGCCCACAAGCTGTTGAACATCCCTAGGAAGCTGAGAACTTTAAAGATCGGGATCATAATGACCTCGAGTGGAATCATAAGCGTAGAGATGAAGCCGACAAGCAGCACCGTATCGCCTTTAAACTTATATTTGGCCAGAGCGAACCCTGCCATCGAGTTGATTAGCAGCAGCAAAATCGTCGAACTGATGGTAACAATGGTGCTGTTCAAGAAATATCGTCCGAAATTCCCCTTCTCGAAAGCATCGGCAAAATGCTGGAACGTAACCGGCTGTGGCCAAAAG
This sequence comes from Paenibacillus sp. GCM10027628, assembly GCF_042676385.1. Taxonomy (NCBI): domain Bacteria; kingdom Bacillati; phylum Bacillota; class Bacilli; order Caryophanales; family Paenibacillaceae; genus Paenibacillus; species Paenibacillus sp. GCM10027628. The sequence continues at coordinate 57,033 of NZ_JBHTHA010000035.1, read as the reverse complement.
CGCGGCGGAAAGCTGTACAAGTCATTATTCGTCTTAAAAGATGAAATTACGATCCAAAGGACAGGAAACAGCCATACAACGGCCAATACGATAAGACCAATGTAAAGGGTGACTTTAGCGGAAGATTTTAATTCCATATCAGTCCTCGCCTCCCTTAGACAATTTATTCTGTAGTGCGGTGAACAAGCAGATCAGGACAAACAACACAACAGACATCGCGCTCGCCATGCCGAGCTCCTGCTTGGCAAAGCCCGTTTCGTAAATATATTGCACGATAAAAGTTGTTTCTTTCCCAGGCCCGCCGCCTGTCAGCGAGAACAATAACGGATACGCTTTGAAGGCGTCAATCAACGCAAGCATAACAACAAGGACTGTCGTAGGCTTAAGTAGGGGTAGTGTAATACTGCGGAATACCCGAATCTTGGACGCCCCGTCCAGTCGTGCCGCCTCGTAATAGTCGATCGGGATGGCTTGAAGTCCGGCCATAAAAATAACCATATAAAATCCGAGACGAGACCAAACTGTAGCAATGATGACCGATAAGCTCGCGAAAAATGGATTCGACATAAACTGAATAGGCTCTCCGCCAAACAAAGTCAGAACGTAGTTCATAATCCCGAAGTCACCGAATATCCACTTCCACGTCAGACCGACAATGATATACGAAATCATCGTAGGCCAGTAAAATATGGATCGAAACAGCCCTTTCGCACGGAGCGGTTGAATCAGCATCATGGCAACCGCCAAAGAAACGCAATAAATCGACGGAACCGCGATCAGGGCATAGCGGGCCGTTTTCCCTAATGCGCCCCAAAACTCTTCGTTCATGAAAATTTCTTTAAAATTGTCAAACCCTACAAATTCCATCGGGTTCAGCCCATCATATTTATGAAAAGAATATATGAAGCCGATAACGGTTGGAATGACGATGAAAACAGAAAAAATCAACAGGTTGGGCAACACGAAAAGATATGGAGTCCATCCCATGGACTGTTCTCGGCGACGTTTTTTCACAGTTTTTACAGCCGAGGCTTGTGTGGACATCAAGCATTCTCCTTTCTTAAAAGAACCGCTGCCGGTTTAACCCGGCAGCTCGTTTTTTGATTATTTCTTTTCATCAGCGATTGCTTTATCGATCAATTGGGCAACTTTGTCCATGCCGTCCTTCGCTGTTTTCTTGCCGCTGACAATTTCCGAAATCGTGGTTTTCAGGTCGTTACTGAACTTAGGCACGACCGTTTGTCTGGACCAATCTTGGGCGGCAGCCGGAACCGTGTTATTGAGCTCATTCGAGAACAGTTCCATCATGTCTTTGCCGAACGCATAGTCCAGCTTGGAATTATCTTTACGCGGGCTGAGGAACAGTGCATCCGTGCAGTATTTCGCGTTCACTTCTTTGCTTGAAATGTAGTTAATGAAATCTGTAGCTTCCTTCTCAACCCCCGATTTTTGGAAAGCCATAGCGAATTTACCGCCCGGTACCGAAGAACGCGTCGTGCCTTTTGGCATGTAGGTAACGCCCCACTCGAAATTCTGAATATCTTTGTAATTGCTGATCATCCAGTTTCCTGCAAAATGAGCGGCAACTGTGCCTGTACGGAACAGATTGTTCGGGTTGTCTCCGCCAAGCCATACGGATGTAGGCATAATGCCGTCAGTATGCAGCTTCTTGAAATATTCAGCGGCTTTTACGCCTGCATCGTTGTTAATCACTGCTTTCGTTCCGTCCTCACTCATCATGCGGCCACCAAATTGATACAGCATTGTCGACCAACGTTGCGGTGTGAAATCCCATACCAGACCGTATTTGGCTCCGCCTTTTTCCATAACCTGCTTCAAGGAAGCGGAAAACTCATCCCAAGTCCAAATATTATCTTGTGAGGTAGGCACCTTCACTCCGGCTTTGTTAAACAGCGTTTTGTTATAAATCAGTCCGTTAGCCGTTACGTCCATTGGAGCGGCAACCGCTTTCTTATTGACCACATAAAACGGTTTGATGGAATCAACGAACTGAGCTGTATAGCTGTCCAAGCCGCCATTGCTGGAGGCCAAGTCGATCGCCTGGTTGGCAAATCCGCCAAGTTCAGTTGTACTGATCCGTGCAAGAGCAGGAGGCTTTCCGCCTGAGATCATCGTCTTTAACTTTGTTCCTAAGTCTTTGTAAGGCACTTCAATCAGATTTACTGTAATGTTCGGATTTTTAGCTTCATAGTCCTTGATGATGCTCTTCATAATTTCGCCTTCATTACCGTCGGAGAACCAAACAAAATCTAGAGAAGCTTTTTTACTGCCCGCACTTGTTGCGCCATCGGCTGATTTTTTCGAGCCGCAGGCGGTCAGAACAGTCAGAAGAACGAGTACCATAGCGATGGTTACCGTTTTCATAAGTTTGTTCATGTGTCTACCCCATTCATTATTTTTTTGATGCAGGTGTATCCGAATTCAAGCATTATCGGCTTTATGTTAAGCCGCCTTGTTTGCGGTACTGTTGAGGCGATACGCCCGCGTAATTCTTGAAGGAACGGCTGAAGTGAACCGCCGTATTAAAGCCGAGCTTATCGGAAATGATTCCGACCGGCTCATCCGTCGTTAAAAGCATCTTCTTTGCTTCTTCAATCCGTTTGCTGATCACATAGTTGTTGATTGTATACCCGGTGACGTCTTTAAAACAGTGGCAAATATAATATTTGTTTAGATGAAGCTTCTTAGACAGTTCCATTAGTGAGAAATTTTCCTTGTAATGCTGATTAATGTATTGGAGAATCCTTTGTACATTTGCTTGAGTGTGTGATTGCTGCTGGGTGGGCACCAACTCATGTAACCGCTTTGATTTCCGGTAGATCGTTACCAACATTTGAATTAATTCTGTTCTGAGCATAAGCTCGTACCCGAACGCTTCCCTCTCGTTTTCCCTGTGAATAGTTCGGAAAAACGCTTCCATTTCACCGCGTTCTTCAACTGACCAACGAATTAACATGCCATTCGGTGCTTCAAACAAAGACATTAGCTTTTCAAACATGTCCCCAGACATCCACTCTAGCAAAAAACTTGGCATGAAGTTCACATAGCTGCGAATATAAGGGACGTCTTTAGACGGATTTACCCTATGGATAGTACTTCCTCGAAAAAGAAGCATATCCCCTGGCGCCAATTCGTAAATATTATCACCAATTACATAGTTCGCATCTCCGCGAATGAAATAATATACTTCCAACCCTTCGTGGGTATGAACAGGCCAGTTATACTGCCAGTCATCCGCGTCAGCTCTTACATAAATTCCGAGCTTTTGCAGTGCAAGATTGGTGGGAGTATGGATTACCAAGTGGCCCCTCCCTTCTTAGCCAAGCGAAGCGTGTTGTTATTTTTCATTAAGAATATACCATACTGAAATTGTGTCCACTTAACATATCTTGCTTATAATTTGTCGTACATTGTTGAAAGCTATACATCTTTTTCAACAAATAAAAAGCTGCCGAATTAATTTTCTCGACATCTTTTTCCATTGCTTATACATCAAAAGATGTTATCTCAAGCCAACTTCCATCAATCGATGTAGTCTCCCCTACCTTTTTACCGTGGCTCGAATATCGAAGTACCCAAGCAGGAAAATAGGACTTGCGCCCCAACAGTTGAGAATCTCATCAAGTACATGCGGTGTTCCAGCCTCTACTTCGGGACAAAAAGAAAACAGCAAGCTATTCCACATGGACGTTAGAAACGCACCACTTGGAATATACTTGCTGTTCTCCTAAGCTCCGCAGCCAAATTAAATTATAGTTTTATCATACTGGGATCGAATAAAAAGTCAATATCCAAAATTTTAATGTGCCAATCACTTTGTCATTTATAATCCTGTCGCTCCCGCTTCAGCCAACCCCTGCTGCAGTTCATCGTGGATTTGACCGTTCGTGGCCAATACATTGCGTACAGCGAGTTGATACGGCCCGCCTGCCGTATCGGTCACCTTGCCACCCGATTCCTGCACCAGCAATGCGCCGGCAGCGACATCCCATGCGCTGAGGCCAATCTCCCAGAATCCGCTCAGCCGTCCTGCTGCGACGTAAGCCAAATGCAGCGCAGCGGAGCCGCCTGAGCGCAGATTTCTTACTTTTGGCGCCAGCGCCAGCGTGCCTTTCAGATTGATCGGCAGCGCACCGTCCCTGTCCGCCGGGAATCCGGTCGCAACCAGGCTTTCGGACAGCTTACCATCCAGCGAAACCGTCGTCTTTTTGCCATGCATATAGGCGCCCTTGCCCTTCTCCGCTACAAAAAGCTCATCACGCGTCGGGTCGTAGACGACACCGACAATGATTTCGCCTTTGTGAGCCAAGGCAATCGATACGGAGAAGAATGGGAACCCATGAACAAAATTCGTCGTCCCGTCGATCGGATCTACGATCCACAAGTACTCGGCGTCGCTCACTTCCTGAAGCGCTTTGCTGGAAGCCTCCGGACCCGGCTCAACCCCTTCCTCGCCCAGAAAGGAATGCTGAGGGAAATGGGTCATAATCAGATTGCGGATGAGCTTCTCCGAGCCCTTATCCACCTCCGTGACAAGATCATGTGACGAGAATTTCGTATCCACGCGATTGATGTCACCCAGCTTACTTTTAATCCACTCCCCCGCTTTTGCCGCCGTATTTATCGCCACCGCTGTGAAGCTCTTGCTCCCCACAACGAACGGCTCTTGTGTTCCATTTGCCATTTATATCAACTCTTTCTTTTCATAGAATGATTTCGCAGTTTTAGTATAGTAAATTATACGCTTTAAATTCTAGTGCGTTTCATCCCAAAATATTCGTACATTTATACATTTTTTGTCCAAAATGGAAAGACAAGAGGGTGTTCGATAGGTCTTTGCAGACCTTTTGAACACCCTCCGGCATATGTATGATTAAACCCCTACGATGTGGTATCCGCCATCGACATAGATGACTTCGCCCGTGATGCCACGGGACAGATGGCTCATGAGGAACATGGCCGTGTCGCCGACTTCCGCCGTCTCCGTTGTGCGACGAAGCGGAGCTTTTTCTTCCACTTGGCGAAGGATGGAGTTGAAGTCCTTGATGCCTTTGGCAGCCAAGGTACGGATCGGGCCGGCGGAGATGCCGTTCACGCGGATGCCGAACTGGCCGAGGTCGGCCGCCAAGTAGCGCACGCTTGCCTCGAGCGCCGCTTTGGCAACGCCCATGACGTTGTAGTTCTTCATCGCGCGTTCAGCACCGAGGTAAGTCATCGTCATGATGCTGCCTCCTTCGGTCATCAGCGGGTAGATGCGCTTCGCTACCGCAACCAGCGAGTAGGCGCTGACATCGTGCGCCAAAGCAAACCCGTCGCGCGACGTGTCGACGAACAAGCCTTCCAGCTCTTCGGTTCTAGCAAAAGCGATGCTATGTACGAGACCGTGAAGCACGCCCAGTTGTTCTTTTAACGTGTTGGCGAGGGTGTCGATCTCTTCGTCTACGGTAACGTTGCAAGGCATAAGTGTCGATCCGGGGATTGTATCCGCCAGCTTGCGCACGCGTTCCTCCACGCGTTCATTTTCATAAGTGAAAACTAGCTTTGCGCCTTGCGCCGCTAGAGATTGAGCAATTGCCCATGCGATGCTGCGGTCGTTGGCAACACCCATAACGAGTATATTTTTTCCGGTTAACAGTTGATTCATCGTACAAGAAACCCCTCTCAACAATGGTTTGTACTTCGGTCTTTCCACTCTCCAAAGTACCCCATTTTGCCAAACATTTCAAGGACAAAATCTAGTAATTCAAAGTAGAAACAGGGGTTCAATCCCTAGCAGCCCCTTGCCCTAGCGAATGATTAACGGGAAAAGCTCCATGTAATTGATAGGTGATTTCGACGTGTAATTAACTTAGCTGGAATTTCTCCTTCTAAATTCGGCACATTGCCTTAAAATCGCTCAAAACTGATGCATTAGCAGCAGGTTTTCCATGTAAATAGTCAATTTTACCGAAATAGGGGGCAATTAACAGTAGATTTTCCTGTTAACAGGCATGCACAAAATCCAGTACACTGCCCACCCTGAAGCTCACAGCTCGACGGAAGCCTGATTGAGTACAGAAACGCCGCTTTGCTGCTTAAGATCGTCCATTAAGCGAAATAAGGCATCGTCTTTCATCTTCGCTTCGATCATGATATCAAGCCTTGGCGTGATCGGCGCGATCTGCTTCAGGAATGCAAAAAGATGGCCCACCTCGACATAGTCGGCGTGGCTCCGCGGATCTTTTTCGCTTTTCGGGCTTGATACGTGAATTTTCGGGGGAAGCGATGCAGCCGATTCATTCAATATGTTCCCCTCTGTCCGCTTCCAAGTTCCCATAATTCTCGGCCATAATTCGGCAGCGTCCTCTCCGCTGTTGTTCACCATATGATGGTGAATATCCAGTACCATAGGAGCGCTCACCCGCTCCGCCAGTTCTAACGTTTCCAGTGCGGTGAACGTTTTGTCGTCGTTTTCCAGCGTAATCCGCTGCTGAATTTCGGGCCTGAGCTCCATAAAATTATGTACAAAGCGTTTTGCCGCCTTATCTTTATCGCCATACGTGCCGCCAACATGAATGTTGCACATCGCTTCCATGCCAAGCCCCATTGCATTCAGCATCGCGGAATGCCGTTCCAAGTCTTCGATAGACTTCTGAAGCACGTCCTTTTTAGGGGTACTCAGCACCGTAAAATGATCAGGATGAAAGCTGACGCGCATGCCATTTTGCTTGGCGTAAGTGCCTACCTCTTGAAATTCGGCGGCTAGCGTCGGGATTGGATCCCAGTCTTTCAATAATTCATGCCCGATAAGCGGAATCAGCTTCGAAGAAAAGCGGTACACCATAATGTCATGGGCGCGATTATGTCGAAGCAGCCTGAGCGTATTATGCAAATTTTCAGCGGCAATGCGCTCCAGCTTACGGATTGCTGCCTCTCTGTCGACTAATTTGCTGAAGTTGGTCGCTGTCATTGTTTTGGAAGGGGATGCGTTCTTGACTTCTGTGGACATAGCCACATACCCTAGGCGAATGATCATGGGGCACACCTCCGGTCATGGATACAAAAAATACCTATATAGCGTACCCTCTTGGGAAGTATCACATGCACGGGGCGATTACTCTCATTTTAAAATAAGGGAAGCAGTAGCTTAAAACTGATAAAACCTGAAGCGGCAATCAACAAAGGACTCAATGCGAGCATACCGATTCTCGTGTTCCAGCTTTCTTCGCGCAAGCAGGCATAATTGCCGCCAAGCCAAACCGCCAGATAAACAGCGAATATAGTGAGCGCTACGTATTGTTCATGCGGCTGTGATGGCGACAACAAGCCGTAATAACCGATGATGATGAAGACAAATACAAAAGGAGTAGGCACTCCCAATATCAGATTAAACAGCCAATAAGCCGTTAATTTATGTTGTTTTCTTACTTGTTGTTCCACGATGCTCACTCCTTGACCGGCTTCCTCGTAGGGTCATTGTAGCCCTCTTCGCCGTCTCAGGTAAGTACTAATTTCATATAGTACCGTTAGAATCTCCAATTAAAAAAGAAAAGACCGTTAGAGCCCTTTTACAGGCTGCAAACGGTCTTATTTACCTGGATCTGATTGTTCCATGACTTGCGGTGTGGACCTACCCGTGATCACCGAAAAACATTTCATCGGCCAGCGCCGTCTGAATGCGCGCTTCTTCTTCAGTCAGCCGGCGCACCAGCTCCATCTCCACCTGCGTCACTTCTTCGCCTTGAAAGTTAATCTCGGCGATCGACGCCACGATTTTAACGATCGCGATCGCCTGATTATGCGGGGTGTACGCGATCACCTTCTGACCGGTCGGGAAGACACGGAAGCCGCTTTTTACCATTTTACCGCGGCCATATTCCAGCAGCTCGTAAAGTTCTTGTTCGGATTTTAATTTGCAGACGGAATTAAATTCAGTTTGAAATCCCATGCCTCATCTACTCCACATCAAAAGTATATTGGATGCTCTGCTTCGACGTATGCCGATCAATCGCCAGACGGATCAAATCGTCAAGCAGCTCCGCGTAAGCCTTGCCGGATTCTTTCCAGAGCAGCGGATACATGCTGAACGGCGTGAAGCCCGGCATCGTGTTGATTTCATTAATGTATATCTTCTGATCGGTTTTACCAAGGAAAAAGTCTACCCGGGATAAGCCGCTGCCATCTATCGCTTGAAAGGCCTGAATCGCCAGCTGTCTGATTTGATCTGCCGTTTCGGCAGCAATTTCAGCCGGAATAATCATCGCCGATTTGCCATCCAAATATTTGGCCTTATAATCGTAAAATTCATTCGAAGACACAATTTCGCCTGCCACAGACGCTTGCGGCTCATCATTGCCCAGCACGGCGACTTCGATCTCTCTGGCGTCGATGTTTTCTTCAATAATGACCTTACGGTCGTATTGGAAGGCAAAATTGACTGCGGCAATTAATTCTTCCTGATTTCTCGCTTTGGAAATCCCAACGCTTGAGCCAAGATTGGCCGGTTTCACGAAACAAGGGTACCCGATCGCCGTTTCGAGCTCCAACAAATGATAAGCACGATTTTTTTCCCATTCAATGCGGGTAAAATGGCGGAAGACGCACTGCGGGAGCCCCTCTTGCGCGAAAATCTTTTTCATCATGACCTTATCCATGCCAACAGCGGATGCTAGAACACCCGCGCCAACGTAAGGAATATTCGCCATTTCGAGCAAGCCCTGAATCGTCCCGTCTTCGCCGAAAGTTCCATGCAGCAACGGGAAAACAACATCAAGACCTGCTTCCGCTGCAGCTGCAGCACCAGATGTCGTTGCCGAGATGCTCACTTCTCCATGGGACCCAATCGACCCTAAGATCGGGGCAATCGCGCTGGACGCCAGCTGCTCGGAAGCAGCCGCGTTACCGAAGGTCAGAGCTTCCTTGGATTCCGCCGGTCCCAGCAGCGGGGCACCGCTTTTCCATTCCCCTTTTTTTGTTATATAAAACGGGACAATCTCATATTTATTGAAGTCTACAGCTTTCATTACTGCCAATGCGGTTTGTAAGGACACGTCATGCTCTCCGGATTTCCCTCCGTAGATTAGTCCTACTCGTATTTTGCGGCTCATTACTTACCTCCGTCTAGTGTTTCTATTTCATCCTGCGCCTATCACATCTCATCGGCAACCCGGACGAATATGTATTTCGTTCGCTCGGTATAAGCTGGCGAATCCTTATATGCCCAGTAACGGTTACGGCTATTGTAAGTATGCGCGTTCACCAGGGGCATTCCGTTCGCATCTTTCGCCGTAACGATGACATTATGCTGGTATCGGCCGTCGCCGTCCCAATCGTAACTAATCATGTCTCCAGGCTGCAGCTCGCGGGGATCGTTCACGGCATGGCCGCGAAGCCCTTTGCGGCTATGTGAAACATAGGTTTGCAGACTATTGGCAACTGCCCAGCTGTAGCTCCACAGTTCCTGAGAGCCCTGCTTGCCGGCATACCACCAGCCCAAACCCCTTTTCCCAGTATAGTCCATCGGAGCCCCTCCTGCAAAGAGGCACTGCGACACATAGCTCGTGCAATCAACTTCAAATTCAATGTACCTGGGATTGTAGGCATTCCACCACTTTTCTGCATATTCGACAGCTTTTGCTCGATTATAGATTATTTTTCTGGGTAAGGATTCCGGGGCTCCGCTGTTGAGTATACTATGGTTGATGTAGGGGAGAGACGGGGCTCTGTGCGGTTCACCATATGCTGCGGAGTCAAAAGGCAAAAAAACGCCATGCTGTTTGTCGGGTAACGACTTTTCCGAGCTGTAAGCATCCGCGCGGTTCACATGCCATCTGCCTGCTGCCGCTTCGATTAGCACTCGTTCCGGCTCGATGCGCTCCTCGACGTGCAGAGTCGATCCGATTCGATATTGCATCGCACGGCGAAGCTGGATATCAGCAACGATGCCTTGTGCAGTTTCCTTGACGCCATTAAGGCGCAACTTCGTCTCACTGCGCAACAGCTTCGCATCGCGGTCACGATAACTATCCAACTGCCTCCGAAGCCTGACATCCTGTTTCCGTAAAAAAACGCTGTCTGAGGCGTAAGCTTCCATGGGTGCAGCAGAGCCTTCAAGCTCCGCCTGATTTTTGGCATGAACGTAATTATAAAGCGCCGTTTTCCAGGGCATTGGGATGACCTCCTAAGAGCATTTTCCGAGCAAAGGCTAAGCTATTCTCAAGAAAGCTGGCTTCGTTTGCATGTACGAGGTGATAAGAACTTTTATTCTAAGAAAAATAAGTTCATATTACTTAGATGAGAGCTTGTTGATTTAATTTCCGTGAAGGACTCCTCCGGCTTTGAAAAAGCTCCACCTGTTTTGCCGGTAGGACAGGCCTTTTCAGGCCCTAATTTGTTTCAATATATGACTTACAAGAGGCAAAAATGATTGAAATAAATCTTTACGGAAGCAGGGGGAGACGGTATACTTGGAATAGAGGGATTATGAAATTGAGTTTCACTATATGAAACCAATGAATGAAGATATTGAAGGAGGAAATCACCATGTCCAACAAGGACTCTTTTTCCGTGCGCAAGCAGTTAAGCGTCGGAAGCAAGACATTCCAGTATTACTCTCTTCCGGACTTTGAAAGCCAAGGTAACGGAACCATTACTAATTTGCCTTTCTCCATTAAAGTGTTGCTTGAAGCAGCTGTTCGTCAATTCGACGGCAGAGCGATCACAAGCGAGCACGTGAAACAAATTGCAGGCTGGGCGAACGGCCGCGATGAAAACAAAGAAATTCCTTTCATCCCTGCTCGTATCGTTCTTCAAGACTTCACAGGCGTACCTGTCGTCGTTGACCTTGCGGCAATGCGCGCGACAATGGCTCGTGAAGGCGGAGATCCTAAACGGATCAACCCTCTTGTCCCTGTAGACCTGGTTATCGACCACTCCGTCATGGTTGACGCATTCGGATCACCTGACGCTCTTAATACGAACATCAACCTCGAGTTCGAAAGAAACGAAGAGCGCTACCGCTTCCTGCGTTGGGCGCAAACCGCTTTCGATAACTTCCGTGCCGTACCTCCATCAACAGGTATCGTTCACCAAGTTAACTTGGAGTATTTGGCTTCCGTAGCCGCAACAAGAACCGTTGACGGTGAAACTGTCGTTTACCCGGATTCCCTCGTAGGTACTGACTCCCATACAACGATGATCAACGGTCTTGGCGTTGTCGGTTGGGGCGTCGGCGGTATCGAAGCTGAAGCCGGTATGCTTGGCCAACCGCTTTATTTCGTAGCTCCTGAAGTTATCGGTTTCAAATTAACAGGCAGCTTGGCTGAAGGCGCAACTGCAACTGACTTGGCGCTTACAGTTACACAAATGCTTCGTAAAAAAGGCGTAGTCGGTAAATTCGTTGAATTCTACGGCCCTGGCCTGAGCAACATCTCCTTGGCTGACCGTGCAACAGTTGCCAACATGGCTCCTGAGTACGGCGCAACGATCGGTTTCTTCCCGGTTGACTCCGAGACTTTGAACTACCTGAGAGGCACTGGCCGCGAAGAAGAGCAAATTGCGCTTGTAGAAGCTTACTACAAAGCACAAGGCATGTTCCGTACAGACGCAACTCCGGATCCAGTGTTCACTGACGTGATCGAGCTTGATCTGAGCACAGTCGTACCAAGCTTGGCAGGTCCAAAACGTCCTCAAGACCGCATTGAGCTGACGAACATGAAGGAGTCCTTCAACTCCATCATCCGTACACCGATCGACAAAGGCGGATACGGCCTGACTGAAGAGAAAATCGCAGAAGTTGTGGATGTTAAATATCCGAACGAAACTGTGAAAATGGGTACAGGTGCAGTCGTAATCGCGGCTATCACATCTTGTACGAATACATCCAACCCAAGCGTAATGCTCGGCGCAGGACTTGTGGCGAAGAAAGCCGTTGCCCTCGGCCTGAAAAAACCGGCATACGTGAAAAGCTCCCTAACTCCAGGTTCCCTGGTTGTTACCGAGTACCTTGTAAAAGCAGGTCTGCTTGAGTCCCTTGAAGCGCTTGGCTTCCACGTTGCAGGTTACGGCTGCGCAACTTGTATCGGTAACTCCGGTCCGCTTCCGGACGAAGTGAGCAAAGCGATCGCAGACAACGATATGACGGTAGCCGCTGTACTTTCCGGTAACCGTAACTTCGAAGGCCGCGTTCACGCTCAAGTAAAAGCAAACTACCTGGCTTCTCCTCCGCTTGTAGTGGCCTATGCGCTTGCAGGAACAGTAAACATCGACTTGGCAAAAGACCCTATCGGGTACGACCAAAACGATAAGCCTGTTTACCTGAAAGATATCTGGCCTACAAACCAAGAGATCCAAGAAGCATTGAGCACAGCTCTGAATGCAGACATGTTCCGCGAGAAATACAAAAACGTATTCCGCGCCAACGAGCGTTTCAACCAAATTGCAGTTCCAGAAGGCGACCTGTACGAGTTCGATACGAACTCCACATACATCCAAGAGCCTCCTTTCTTCACAGACTTAGGTACAGTGCTTGAAGATATCGCCGATATCCGCGGCGCGAAAACTTTGGCGCTCATGGGCGATTCCGTGACAACGGACCACATCTCCCCTGCTGGTAACATCAAAGTTGACAGCCCTGGAGGTAAATACCTGATCGAGCATGGCGTGAAAAAAGAAGACTTCAACTCCTACGGCTCCCGTCGTGGTAACCACGAAGTGATGATGCGCGGAACGTTCGCGAACATCCGTATTCGTAACCAAGTGGCACCAGGAACTGAAGGCGGCGTAACGACTTACCTGCCAACCGGCGAAGTCGAGTCCATCTACGATGCTTCCATGAAGTATCAAGAGAACGGCACGAACCTTGTTGTTATCGCAGGTAAAGAGTACGGTACAGGAAGCTCCCGTGACTGGGCGGCAAAAGGTACATTCTTGCTCGGCGTGAAAGCCGTTATTGCAGAAAGCTTCGAGCGTATTCACCGCAGCAACTTGGTTGGTATGGGTGTTCTGCCTCTCCAATTCGTGAACGGCGAAAGCTGGAAGTCCCTCGGCATCACAGGCCGTGAAACATTCGACATTACCGGCCTGAGCAACGATGTTCAACCAGGTTCCACTGTAAAAGTAACAGCGACTCGCGAAGATGGTTCCACATTCGAGTTCAACGCACTAGTGCGTCTGGACAGCATGGTGGATGTAGACTACTACCGTAATGGCGGTATCCTGCAAACTGTTCTTCGTCAAATCATGGCTGAGAAAAAGTAATCAATTAAAAGCGTCTGGGCTTGCCTGTAAGGGCAGTCTCAGACGCTTTTTTTATTAGTTAAAGTTTAAACACAAAGTTTAAACAATATATAGAATTTAAAGCGTTAGGGATATCGGATACCCTTGGCTTTATGGAGCTAGCTAGAGCTGCGAAACATGTGACGGGGAATGTACTCGGAATAAGGAGCTAGCCAGCATGAATGTTGCAAAGCGTACGATAATAAAAACGGCAAGTGCACAGCTGAAGAGGTGTTTTTCATCGTTACCGTGGCGAGGGGGAATTACGAGAAAAAAACTGTTTTGGATGCTGAGCGAAGCTACTATAAACAATGAGCTGCAACCGTGCATTTATGCAGAAGGGGCCTGCCTTTGAGGTGCCTATAAACTCGAACTTTTTGACACATTGCCAATAACTGTGGGTTGAGCCCTTCCCTTTTCGCCCCTATAATGGGTAAAAGCGAAAGGGGAGATGATGATGAAGTCATTTCAAAAGTTCATCCTCGTCATGCTGTTCGCGGCAATCGGTGTTACTTCTGCATTAGGCAGTTATACTCAGACCACCTACGCGGCAACAGCGATTCTGAAACGAGGAAGCCAAACCGGAGATGTATGGGACCTGCAATTCCGATTAAAGATGCTTGGTTACTATACACAACAATTGGATGGAATCTATGGTGCATCCACAACGGAAGCAGTCCGAAACTTTCAAAGCAATTATGGGTTAACCCCAGATGGCGTGACAGGAACGGATACGTGGAATGCTTTGCATACTTTTTCGGCTAATCAGCACGATCTGGATGTCTTAGCAAAAATTATCTATAGCGAAGCTCGCGGTGAATCCTACGAGGGTCAAGTAGCCGTAGGCGCAGTCGTTATGAACAGACTGAAATCGGGAAAATTTCCGAATAGCATAGAAGGTATTGCATTTCAGCCTGGCGCTTTTACAGCCGTGAGTGATGGCCAGTATTGGCTAACACCCGACAGAACTGCGTATCTGGCTGCTCAAGATGCCGTCAAAGGCTGGGACCCTACCAAGGGCGCCCTGTACTACTTTAACCCGGACACAGCGACAAGCGCATGGATCTGGTCACGACCACAGACGATCCAAATTGGTCACCACATCTTTGCCAAATAAGTTGCACTTCGTGCAAAAAACAAAAAGAGGTTACCTTTGATCTTAAAAGATCTCAGGATAACCTCTTTTTTTTCGTTTGAAGTTTGCTAATGTTCATCCTCATACCATGGATTGAGGTGAACGAGGACCTCAACCACATCGCTGTGTGCATCTATGATTTTTTGCTTGATTACGCGGCTGATATCATGTCCTTCTTGAATGGTTAGCTTCCCAGAAACACCTACCCTGGCATCAACCAATATGTAGTGCCCATGTTCTCTGGCACGCAAGCGATCGATCCGCTTAACCTCGGGTACGGAACGGATCAAGGCAGCGTATTGCTCGATGTAGGCCGCACTCACACTGCGCTCCATGAGAATGTCGAAGGATTCCTTCCCCATTTCCCATGCTAGCTTTAATACCAGAAATGAGACGATAATCCCGGCAACGGGATCTCCATAAGACAGCAGGGGCATATGATAATAATCCCCGATCAAAGCCAAGCCAATACCAATGGAAGCAGCTATTGAAGCATACACGTCGGCCAAATGGTCGTAAGCCGTGGCCATCAAACCTTTACTGTTGGTCTTTCTACCGATTCGTATCGTATAGACGTAAAGCGCCTGCTTCCAGATCAACGAAACAACAGCAGCGGCAAAAGCAAGAATATGAGCCGATCCAGGGGGCTGGAACAGCGCGTGAATCGCGTGATAGCCCATATAAATAGCGGCTCCGCCAAGGATGATGGCAACGATAAAAGCGCCAAGCACCTCGGCTTTCCCATGGCCGTAGGGATGATCGATATCCGCCGGTTTCGAGGATACCCGCATGGAGCTGTAGGCGGTGGCGGTCGCAATGACATCTCCCGCGTTATGAATGCCGTCGGCGATAAGCACCTGGCTCTTGAACAGGAGGCCGACTACGATTTTGATGGCGGTCAGTACGATGTTGCTGGCAAGACTGATCCAGATGGCCAGCATAGAGGCCGATTTGCTCATCCCACGTTGCCACTCCCCTTCCCTCTTCTAGTATGACCGCCTGGAAGCAAAACATCCCCCATCCTTGAGCTCTCACAAGGATGAGGGATGAATGGCTTCGGCGCAGCGCCGAAGCCTCTGCAAGGGCTCGCGATGCGCTAGCGCAGCATCGTGCCCATACGCCGCGCCGCCTCCATAATGAGCGGCGCCTGCTCTTGCATCAGCTCCAGCGTGAGCCTGTTCGCTGGACCGGACACCGCGAGGGCCGCGATGAGCCGGCCTCCGCGGTCAAGAATCGGTGCGGACACGGCCGCCGCACCGGGCTCGCGCTCTTCGACGCTCGTGGCGAAGCCCGCGCGCCGGGTGTCGCTGAGCTGCTGCAGGAACGCTAGCGAGTCTAGCCCCGCCGGCCAATCGGCCGAGGCTAGCAGCTGCTCCTGCACCGCAGGCTCAGCAAAGGCGACGAGCACCTTGCTCGAGGCGCCGACGTACAAAGGCATCCGCGCCCCGACAGGGGCCACGCGGCGAATGGCGTGGTTGCTCTGCACCGCTTGGATGCGCACGCGCTCCAGACCGTCCTGGACATACAGCGAGATCGTCTCGCCGAGCTGGTCGCGCAACCGTTCCATCTCCGGCAGCAAAATGATGCCCGGATCGCCCTCCTTCGACAGGTTGGCGGACAATTCCCACAGCCGGTAGCCCAGCCTGTATTTTTCCGAGGAGCTGTCGCGCATAATGAAGCCTTTGCCTTCCAAGGAGGCAAGCAACCGGTGCACCGTGCTCTTATGCAGCTCAACCCGGCTGGCAATCTCGGTTAGCGTCAACTCCGAAGCTCCTGTAAAACATAGCAAAATATCTAAAGCGCGCTCAACCGCGCGAACGGTTAGTTTAGCATCTTCCATAGCTACACCACTCTCATTATTCGGATCCATTATCCGCCAATTGAGCGGGTTGATCCTATTTTAACAGCTCATCGAAGAATTTGTCCTAGTTTCACCTTGTGAAACCCAGTTACCTCTAGTATAACGAATCTACTTGGCTCAGTAAAGGTTCATTCCAACAAACTGCTTAGTCTAACAAGATTTGTTTATTAGCCCTCCCGAAGTTGAGAAAGGATACCGCCAAATTGCCCCCATCAAGCAGAAAGTCTACTGTTACAGAATGGTTACAGAAGGCTTACAATTACCGCACCCTCATTGACTTGTAAGCGCATACAGATTAACATTAAATTAATAGAATACTTATCTGAATATTACAAAAACTTACCATCTTTTCCCTGACACCTCGATCTGACACCAGGGCAAGATTAGACTCATTTTTGAACTTTGAGGGAGGGAATCGCCATGTCAACTACATCTATCACACCCGGATCCGGGTCGCTGCAATCGCCCTTAGAGCAGGCGGTAACCCGCCCGCTCCTTCGCAAAAAAAGGCTGGTTTCCACCATCCTTATCTCATTCTTACTGCTATGCACCTCATTGCTGCTTGCTTTTCACGCTTATATCGCCTGGACGCTTGCGCGGCCTCATATCGACCCGTTGCATTCGAATCCGATGCAAGCTGTCGGGCTGCCTTATAGCAGCGTCACCTTTCCAAGCCGAAACGGTGCATCCAATCTCGATGGCTGGTTCATTCCGGCCAGCTCCAACAAAACGGTCATATTCTCGCATGGCTACGGCGGCAACCGCGAAGAGCTATGGGTTCCGATCTATAACTTAGCCCGCGAGCTTCATATGCAAAATTACAATGTTCTTATGTTTGATTACGGTTATGTCCAGCCTGGCAATGACCATCTTATGACCGGCGGCATTCGCGAATCCCAAGAACTTCTTGGGGCAGTAGATTATATAAAACAACTATCCGATGGCCCTATTTACATATGGGGATTCTCCATGGGTGCAGGAACGGCTCTACAGGCCGCTCTGCAAAGCGGCAGCGATATTGCCGGCATGATTCTGGATAGCACCTTTTTGCTCAACCCGGATACGCTTTATCACAATATGAAACAATATGTAAATGTACCAAAATTCCCTTCATTGCCGCTGGTCCGTTTGTTCTTCCCGCTTCTGAACGGCGTAAGCCTTCATGAAGTGCCTTACAACAAAGTTACGAGCACCTCTTACCCGATGCCGATTTTCTTTATTCATGGCACCGCCGACACCAAAGCGCCTTATGGCATGATTGAGGATATGTTCAAGAAGCAGAAGGATACATCCGACAAGCTATGGATTATCCCGAATGCCCAGCATGAGCTTCTCTATCGCGCCGAACCGCAAGCCTACGTTAAGCAGACGCTGAATTTTTTGCAGGGGCTTCAGGCACCTGCGCATGCCGACCTTGGTATTTCCTCCTCCCTATAAAATCGACCCCTTGCGGGGTCGGTATTTTTTTGCCTATAGAGGTAGCTTAAAAAGCCCACTTTGATAACGAAGCGATTCTAGAAGTAATTCGACATCGAATCTTGCACGAAACCGGGAAGTCCGGTACTCTCGCAGCAAATCTCTACGCTCCGTTCCTCCTTCTCCGCCTTCGTCCAACCTTCTCGGTTCTGAAAGCGGACTTTTTAAACATTTATTTTAATTAAGTCACCTAATCCATCTCATAAATCGAGCCTGACTTGCTCGCGAACAGCTCTGCGTACACCTTCTCCGCGTAGGCGTCCGTCATCCCCGATATGTAATCGGCGATAAAGCGCGGCCAGCTCCACTTGTCCTTATGTCGTTCATAACTGTCCATCCAGTCCGGCGGGATGATCCATTGGCCCTTGTCAGGGTCGATGAACGAGTCCCACAGACGTTCCACAATGATTTCGCTGCGCTTTTGCAGACGCTGTACGCGGAAGTCTTTAATTAGCGTTACCCAGGCCAGCTTTTTCAATATTTCCATTGTCCGCAGCAGGGTCATGTCTTCGGCATCCGCTTTGACGAGGGTCACCTTTTTCCACCCCTTATCAGGGTCGTCGATGATGTCCAAACTGTTCGCGAAAGAGCTCACCCATCGCGCTTTCATCTCACGGCGGGTCCGTGATTCCTCACGGTTGCATTCGGTGAAAATCTGCTGCCACTGCTCCAGATAGTCGGAAAGTACCTGGCGCACCATCTCTTCAATGTCGACTTCTTCCCAGCCGAATTTCTTGTTATTCGGATCGTTCAGAATCTCCATGACGAGATGGCGATTCAACCTTTGATCCTCGAAAAAAGTGGCGTTCATTTGAATTTTGCCGGCTCGGATGCCGTCTTCGATGTCGTGCGTCGAGTAGGCGATATCATCGCACAGATCCATGAGCTGCGCTTCCAGCGTGGAACATCCTTCCGGCATTTTCCATGCCGAGCGAAGCTCGCTGATGATGTCCCACTCAGATCCGTACACGCCTTTAAGCCTGCCTTCTTCTTCGATAAGGAACGGATATTTATTAATACCCAGCAGCACGGCTGCGGTTAGATCGAGGCCGCTGTCGCTCCCTGCACGCTTTTCCAAGAACATCAGAATCCGGAAGTTTTGCGCGTTACCCTCATATTTCAGCCCGTATTCTTTCATCAAAAGGTGGTTCAACACCTCTTCTCCTTTGTGGCCGAATGGCGGGTGACCGAAGTCGTGCGCGAGCGAGGCGCATTCCACCACCGTGGGATCAATGATCAAGCCCGGATGCTCCCGTTTTTTTAGAAAAGGATTCGTGCGTTCAAGCCGTTTTGCCACTTCGCGGGCAATTTGCGCGACTTCAAGCGAGTGGGTAAGTCTTGTCCGGTAGTAATCGCCGGAACCGGCTCCGAATACTTGCGACTTGCCTTGCAGCCTGCGAAACGCCGGCGACTGAATCAATCTGGCATAATCTTTTTCAAATTCATCCCGTTCTTCGCTCACTTTAGAGGAAGCGGCCTCCCCCGGCCGAAATTTGCGTATGTTATTCATAAGTTTGCCTCCCTCTTTGCCACTTCCGTGATTCCTCTTGTCCTCCTATCAGTTTATGCGATGGCATGTACGGTAGTTACTCGAGGATTATTATGATACAGAATACTATATCCATCCGCTGTACAACAAGTCATCCCTCTATCACGCCATAAAAAAGGGGATGCTGCACAAAACGATTGTCATCGTGCACATCCCTATTTGGATCTTTATTTTAAAAGCGACAGGAACTCCGAGCGCAGTGTCGAGTCGGTCCTGAACGAACCGCGAACGGCGGACGTTACCGTCTGGCTGCCGTACTTTTTCACGCCTCTGGAGCACATGCACATATGCTCGCCTTCAACGACGACCATGACGCCATGCGGTTTCAGCACTTCATCCAAAATGTCGGCGATTTCAGAGGTAATTCGCTCTTGAACCTGAAGTTTACGGGTGATAACGTCGACCAGACGGGCAAATTTGCTCAAACCGGCGACTTTGCCGCTAGGCAGGTAACCTACATGCACTTTGCCGAAAAACGGCGCCATATGGTGCTCGCACTGACTGTAATAGACGATATCTTTAATGATGACGAGTTCTTCATGCTGTTCATCGAATGTAACACCCAGCACATCGCGCGGATCCGCTGAATAGCCGGCAAAAATCTCTTCATACATCCGGGTTACGCGAGCTGGGGTGTCCAGCAGCCCTTCCCGATCCACATCTTCTCCGATCAAGCGCAAAATCGCTCTGACGTGCTGTTCAATGAGCTCGCGGTTCTCCGCGACTCTTTCGTTTTTATAATCGATAGATGCCATATTCTTTTCACTCCTCTTCTACACCATGCAAATTGTAAGCAGCTTAATGCTGTCACGTAAAGCTTTACTTTCCTTGTGCGTCTTCGTCAGCAGCAAACCGCCTTGAAGCAGCGAAACGATGGGCAGTGCCAACTCCGTTGGCGTTAAGCCCTTCAGCGTCAATTCCCCTCGATTGCTCCCTTCCTGCAGGCAGCGTGCGACCTTATCTTCAAGTTCGCTAAAAAAGCGGCTTAGCGGTATTCGCAGCGCCTCAGATCGATCGCTAAGCTCTAACGCCATATTGCCAAAGAAGCAACCTTTTCGGCACTCATGCTCCTCACAAAAGGCCAGCATCCGATTAAACAATTCTATAACTTGCTGTTTCGGCGAAAGCTTCATATTGCCGAGACTTGGCTCCATCACGGATTCCCGCATCTCCTGCACCTTACGTTCAATGACTTTTACGCCAAGCTCTTCTTTACTTTTAAAATGATAGTAAAAATTGCTTTTGCATACACCGCTGCTAGACAGGATTTCTTCAAGACCCGTACCTTGAAAGCCTTGGTCATGAAACAAATCCATCGCAGCTTCCATAATGCGGTCTTTATTGTTCGTCATGCCTGTGCCACCTCTGGATAGTACTGGTACGTCCTACTCATAACGGACTGTAACAGGAAGGGCTCGTGCCGCCCGCCGTTTGTACGGTTTGACGGCAAAGCCCTCTGAACTCTTGTTTCATTTCCACTTTTGGTTTTTCATCATGTTTTGAACTTTCGCCATTTGCTGCTTATTCATGTTATAGCCCATTTGCTTGGCCATTTTTTGCAGCATTTCCGGATTGTTCTGCATGGATTCCAGTTGTCTTCTCAAGTAGAATACCCCAATGAAGAAGCCCCCGACCAGGCCCACAATCAGCGTAAGAATAGGAATAATAATATTCCACATAAGCTTGCCCCCTAATTTAACCCCACAATACTATTTTGTGGGGGCCCCAATATATTTGTTTAAAAAATGGTTCATTTGCTCCATCATAGCATTTCTATTCGTCCCTTTTCAAATCGATGTTACAGGAGCACCTGTTCGATAAAAACGGTCGTGTGCTTCGCAAGATCGATTTCTTTGATCTCTAGCTCCTTGTCGAGTGCATCCTGCTTCACGACTCTGACAATCGGACGGCTTGGCAGCCCCCGATGCTGCCCCACCACAACGCCGGATTCACGGGTCGACAAGCGAACTGAGGCGCCAGTAGGATATATTGAGACGATTTTTAGAAATTCAATCAGCACATCCCGATCCAGCTTGGTCCCTGCTAACGCCATCATGTGCTCACACGCTTCATGCGGCAGCATGCGGCGTCCTGAGGAAACATCGAAGAGCAAATTATCATACATATTGGCGACAGCGGTAATTTTAGCATAAAGGTGGATTTCTTCGCTCATGAGCCCGCGCGGAACGCCCGATCCATCGAGCGCTTCGTGGTGCTGGAAGGCGACATGAGCAATGAGCAAGCTGAACTCCCGCTTATTTTTGATGAGTTCGAAACCGCGCCACGTGTGGTGCTTTTTCGGGTCTGTCGACGTGTCATCCGTAATCAGCTCGACCTTGCCGACATCGTGGAGCAGCGCTCCGATCGCAAGCTCTTTGAGCTGAGTTGCGTTCATCCCCATATTGATGCCGACTAGAACGGACATCATGCACACATTAGTTGCATGCACATACTTCTCGTTATCCTGGGTGCGTATATCGGATAATTGCACGAGCACATCCTTGTTCTTCATGATTTCATCAAGCAATGTATTGATCGAGATGCTCATCGAACGCGAATTAAAATCTTTGCCGGAGCGGATCGTGTCGAATGTTTCGCTCATTCGCATCATCACTGCACGTTTCGTTTCATCAGAGATCACTTCCGGGATTTCGATATCTTCCAAATTAGGGTCCTTAATATAGATCATCGTAACCCCGATCCGGTTGAGTGTATTGATCATATAGACCGTTAATTGCACGCCTTCCGAAAGCAAAACGGCCCCATTGCTGGAAAAAATCGTCCGCCCTAAATATTGCCCAGGCTCGACGGAGTCCAGATGCACATATCTCATAGGATTCACTCCACGGTAATAGTCTGTTTAGTCCTGGTGCCTTCCAATTCCAATAGAAGAACTTTGATATCAAGCCCGCCGCCATATCCGACAAGCTCACCGCCAGCGCCTATAATTCGATGACAAGGGACGATGACCGGTATCGGATTGCGATTATTTGCACCACCAACGGCTCTAACCGCTTTGGGCGAGCCGATTGCTTCTGCGATATCTTTATAGGAGGCTGTTTGGCCGAAGGGGACATCGAGCAGCGCAGTCCACACCCTTTTCTGGAACTCGGTTCCATGCAGGTCTAACTTCCCTTCAAAGCCGGATCGTTCACCTTTAAAATATTGCTCCAGCTGCTGCTTTACCGGCTGCAGTTGTTGTTCATCCTCCCGCAGCTCGTGCGCGCCGAACCAACGGTTGGCCCAAACGCCCAGCTTCTCGTGATTATGGGCAAATGTACCGAATTCGATGGAACAGAGCCCTTGGCTGCTTGCTACGAGGACGAGCGGTCCTATAGGTGAAGAAATCTCTGTATAGTAGAGTACTTGGGCTTGCGCTGCCTGAGTCATTTCGGTTCCTCCCTTAGTTTTTTTGTGAGGAAATCTGGCTTCGCCAGCATAAACAGGTAACCTATCTGGTGTGTATCGTATCATCAGGTCGCAGAACCGTAATGAAAGTGAAGTTTCCCTGAGACGGTATTTACCGAATTCTCAGCTGTGCGACTTTAGCGCGGTTTTTCCTGCTTATCCGGCGTTGGTCGAGGCGGATCCCTCGCTTTAAGACGGTTTTTCCGCGTTAAACGTAACTCGGCAATGCTTTTTCGCCGATTTCGCGACTTTAGCGCGGTTTTTCAAGCTTATCCGGCGTAAGTCAAAGTGGATCCGTCACTTTAAGGCGGTTTTTCCGTGTTAAACGTCAAATGTGGTGAACAGACCGTGTATAGCTTTACGGAGTTGGCATCATTCGCCGGAACAACCGGCTTTATCCACACCGCTTTGAACTTGCAGGATAGCTTTTTCAATATCGCTTAGCACCGCAGGTTCTTGCTCCTTGGACGCGGCTTGTCCGAGCGCCTCAGCAGCTGCTTCGCCGCCGATTCGCCCCAGCGCCCATGCTGCGGTCGCCCGAATCTCGGGCCGCTGATCGGTATGCAGCAGTTCCGTCAAGACCGGAACCGCGGTCCGATCCTTGAAATTGCCCAGCGCAATGATCGCGTTGCGTTGGATCGGCTTTTTGCCCCGCCAGGATGCTGACAGGCTGCCGTATTGCTCCTTAAACTCCTTGTTCGTCATCGTCAGTAAGGGGATTAGCAGCGGCTTGACCTTCTCCGGATCCGGCTGCAGCTCGGGTTGATGCGTCCAATTCATCCCCTTGTTCTTCGGGCAGACGATCTGACATGTATCGCAGCCGTAGAGGCGATTGCCGATTTTCAGCTTATACTCGTCCTCTACATAGCCTTTGGTTTGTGTGATGAACGAGATGCAGCTGCTCGAATTCAGCTGCCCTGGGCCAACTAGCGCTCCGGTCGGACACGCATCAATGCAAATTGTGCAATCCCCGCACTGATCCATAATAGATGTATCGGCTGGAAAAGGAATATTCGTGATGATTTCGCCCAAATAGACCCAAGAGCCCCATTCGGGCGTAATGACGGCGCAGTTTTTGCCGCTCCAGCCGATGCCGGCCCTTTCGGCGACAGCGCGGTCGACGAGGACGCCCGTGTCGACCATGCTCTGCATCCGCGCGCCTTCCACGCGCTCCGCGATGAATGCTTCCAGCTTCGCGAGCCGGTCGCGAAGCACGTCATGGTAATCGCGCCCCCACGAGGTGCGCGAGATGATCCCGCGGTAAGCCCCCGGCTCGGAGCGCGGGGGATTCGGCAGCTTCGACGGGTACGCGACAGCGATGGCGATGATCGACTGCGGCGATTCGAAGCTGAGCTCCGGGCGTACCCGCTTCTCGATGTCCGGCTCCTCAAAGCCGGACTCGTACCCCTTCTCCCTATGCTGGAGAAGGATTTCTTTCAGTTCTGTGAACGGCTCCGCCGTCGCGAAGCCTATTTTATCTATACCGAGCGATGACGCGGCTTCCACGATCTCTTGTTTGATAGTGCGCCAATCCGCATCTGTTCCTGCTGCAAGGGAAACCGCCATATTCTCCACCTCTCGTTCCTTAGCATGGTGAGTTCACATTAAAGCTTCGCGGCCACCTGGAATGGCCACAGCACATATTCCGCCCGCCCCAGTATCATACTGGCCGGCACGGCTCCAAACCGGCGGCTGTCGGCGCTCGCCGCCGCGTGCCGATTATCGCCCATCACGAAGACGCGCCCCGGTCCGACCTGAATCGGTCCGAAGTCCCCGTCACTGATGGGCGTATCGGTATACGGCTCCTGTACCGCGTCGCCGTTCACATACAAAACACCGCCTCGGCCTTCCACCTCGTCGCCGGCGACGGCGACTACCCTTTTAACCAGATAAGGGTGTTTAAGCGCGAACTGCTCTTCGGGCTCCTTCAAGATGACCACTTCGCCGCGCCCAGGGGCTTTAAGATACGTGACTGCCTTGTTCACGAACAGCCACTCGCCTTCCTGCAGCGTAGGCTGCATCGAGTTGCCTCTGACAGTCGAGAGATTGAAACCAAACTGATGAACGAGAATAACGACAAGCAGAGCAACGAGGATCGATTTCGTCCAATCCCATAGCTCGTGAGTCAAACTCTTCGCCTCTGCATCCGCGACATGTCTAGCCGCGGCTTTGTTCCTTTCACCGCGCTGCACAAAGAAGCTCAATTCAGGCCCCTCCGTTCTTTTGCTTTTCCCACTGCTCATAATAGTAGAGAACCAAATCGTCCTGAAACGGTGGCTTGCCGGCACGGAGCAGCTCCAGCACCGCAGCAAGACCTTCGTGCACCTTCTCTTCGACAAGCTGAGAATAGTGATAGTTGATTTTGTGACGCTCATATTCTTCCTCATCGACGATATGAATCGTACCATCAGGCATCCGAATCACGTCCAGATCGTAATCGATATATGTCAGCACGTTTTCCGTCACATACAAGGGAGATGCCACGTTGCAGTAGTATCTAATGCCGTTCTCCTCGATTAGAGCTACGATGTTGAACCATTGCTGAGGAATAAAAAAAGACACGCCCGGAATGCGGCTCACCCATTCTTTACCGTCCGCTTCCTGGATCTTGGTTTGACTGTTGATAAACACCATCATGGATTCCCGCTGGTGGTCAGGATGGAGATTAGCTTCGGGAACCCGCCAATTGCTCAACCACATACGGTGAAGATGTCCATCGTGTTTGAAGCTTTTTATCACATACGGCGTAAATACATCCATGTCTCAAAGCTCCTCTACACGTTCCTGCCGGTAATGTTCCGATATTATATAGAAAAGCATATCTCCTCCCCAATTGCAACGGCGGAAAAGATATGCTCCCATGGTCCGAACTATTTTAATTTCATATGGCTATGGCCGTTCTATTAAACACTAACTTTTTTCACAATGCTAAGACGATGCGCCGCCCTTGAAAAGTCCGATGTGCTGTAGCCCGCGGATTCATAAACAGGCAGTACAATTTCATTATGTACATCTACAGTCACCATAATTTTGTTCACGTTCCGGTGGAGGAATCTTTGCTTCATGGCTTCGATCAATGCTTTGCCGATACCCTTACGTTGATACTCAGTTGCAACCGCGATTCGATAATAGTAGCCATTGTTGTTATCAATCGTTCCGATGATCATACCAACAATCTGCTCTTCTTCTTCCGCGATCAGGACAAGCTCTGTGTCCCAGGACAGTTGACGGGCGAATGCTTCGATTGTTTCTTCATAGCAGGTTTCGGATAAAACGTCCTGCAAAAGTGTAGTTACCGAAGAAGTATCTGAAAGCTGAAATGAACGAACGTGCATACGGTTCTCTCCCAATTCCATATAAATTTTTTCGGATTCATTTTCTGGTGACTTAGTAAATACGACAAAAAAATCCGAAATCCTGCTGAAAAAGTGTTAAAATTCACAAAAAACAAGGTTTTTTTCGACTTTTCTCTTGGAAGCGCTTAAATGCAAGCGTTTACAACTATTTTGTGTGAAAATTCCCATTCCTATCCATCCTTTTCTCCCATTCCTCCCCAGGTCTATCAGCATGTATCGGCGGCAAAATGAATCGGGTCCATCCGTCTGAACTTTCTGATCTTTCCCTCTTGTCGAAAACCGGGATATTCATCTAAGGATGTATAAAAAACTGAATAATTTCGGAGTTTATAGTAGGAATGTATTTACATAGAGAGAAAGAGGTGAAACCATGGCAAACATTGCAGAACCACGCTCCTATGAGTCGAGGGATATCCAGGTGCTGAGTTCCATAAAGCCAAGTGAATGGACGGCGATCGAATTGAAGTCTCATCACAAATCCATGAGCGAGCTTGCCCCTTGGCTCAATGCGCAAGGAACGCAGATGCACAGTCAAATCATTCAAGAAATCGAACGTCGTGGAGGTCTGACTTAGTAAACATAAATGTTGCTTTATTATCGAAAAACCTTCATAATGAAGGGGTAGAAACTACATAATTTTAGGAGGTATTTTGTACAATGGCACATCAATTACCAGCTCTACCTTACGCACACAATGCACTCGAGCCTCACATCGACGCGACAACGATGGAAATCCACCATGGTCGTCACCATAATGCATATGTCACTAACCTGAATGCTGCTCTGGATAAGCACCCTGCGCTGCATGAGAAATCCTTGAACGACCTGATTGCTGACCTTAACAGCGTACCGGAAGATATCCGTACTGCCGTTCGCAACAACGGCGGCGGTCACGCGAACCACTCCTTGTTCTGGGAAACAATCGGCCCGAACGCTGGCGGAGCACCTACAGGCGCACTTGCAGCAGCTATCGACAGCGAACTTGGCGGTTTCGAGAAATTCCAAGAAACTTTCGCAGCGGCAGCTACAACTCGTTTCGGTTCCGGCTGGGCGTTCCTTGTTGTCGGCAAAGACGGCAAACTGAAAGTATACAGCTTGCCTAACCAAGACAGCCCGATCATGGAAGGTGAAACTCCGATCCTTGGTCTGGACGTATGGGAGCACGCTTACTACCTGAACTACCAAAACAAACGCCCTGATTACATCAAAGCGTTCTGGAACGTGATCAACTGGTCTGAAGTTGGCAAACGTTATGACGCTGCGAAGTAAGGCATAGAAAAAGACGATCCTTTGCGGGTCGTCTTTTTTCACCTCTTTTGATTGCCTGGATTACAGGTCGGTACTATATCAATTTAGTGCTGTTCCCTTCCTCGTTAATTCCTTATACTGTGTTTTGCACCTCTCCCCTGACTTCTCCTCTCCCATCCCCACCTCCCACTAGTTCTTATTCAACGAAACTTTCCCGAGATTTTGTTACCTTTCTCACAGAATTAATAGGTCGATTATGAAATAATAGTCTGCATAAGGTCGAACGAATGAGTCTATTGAATGGATTTAATAAGACTTTCAGCTTATTTTCGGATTATTTGTAACGAAAGGAAAGTAGGTAATTATAGATGAGAATCATTCCAACCATAATGTGTCAGCCCGGTATGAGGCTTGGCAAAGCGATCTTTACGGAGGAAGGCCAAATTCTAGTTGGCTATCGTGTTGAACTGACAAACTCCATGCTCCGGAAACTCAGCCAGATGCGCATCGATTACTTATACATTGAAGATCCGCGAACGGATGACATCATCATCGAAGATCCGATTCATGAAGACACGAGAGCGATGCTTCGAACTTCGTTAGGCAAGATTTTCGAAAAATTCAGTCCTACAGCAGTCTTTTCTTCCCCAGTCTTCCGTAATTCCACCTCGATCAGCAAGCTATTCCATGAAGGCATGTCCAGCGTCATCAACGAACTCCAGTACCGCAAGCATGATCCGGTCATGCTAACGACTCTCAATATGGTTCCCGCAGCGAATATCGAACAACATTTTTGCCAGAACGCCCTTAATGTATGTGTATACGCAACGAAGCTGGCTATGGCGCAAGGTATCCATACTCGTGATGATCTCATGGCGATCGGCCTCGGAGCCCTGCTGCACGATGTGGGGAGCATTCATATCCCCGTTCAGTTGCTGCAAAAAAACGCCCGGTTAACGTCTAGCGAATATCTCGAAATTCAAAAGCATGCGACCTACGGCTTCCAAATGCCCAAAGATGAGGCCGGCATTCCCGCGCTCGCCGCACAATGCGCCCTCCAGCATCATGAACGGATGGATGGAAGCGGCTATCCTTACAGCCTGTATGGGGAACAAATTCACCCCTATGCCAGATGGGTCGGTCTACTGGATTCCTATGACGCTATGATCCATGCCAGATCTTACCGCACAGCGATTCCGCCGCACCATGCTCTGGAGGTTCTTTACGGGGGCGCTGGAAAGCTGTACGATATAGATATGGTCAAGCTGTTCCGTTGGCAATGTCGCGATCTACCCTCTCGGCCTTGGTGTTTCCCTGAGCACCGGTGAAAAAGGCATCGTCTCCCGCTTAAACAACCACAGTATGCAGCGCCCCGTTATACGTATACTTAGACCCGCCTCAGGACACGAGCTGAAGGAGCCTTACGAAGTTGACTTATCGCGCACATTGAATGTAATGATTGAACAAATCGGAGAGCAGCTGGTCGTCGTTTAATATGACCGAAATGAGTTGAATGCCCGTTGAAAACGATCGTTTCGCTGCTTCAAAACGTTCCCCTTTTTCAAGAGCTATCGGAAGAGGATCTTCTAGGGTTAGCCCCGCTATTTACAGAAAAGAAGGTAAAGAAAGGTACCATCCTTTTTCTGGAAGGCGATGAAGGTGAGGAATTATTTTTAATTAAATCAGGTGTCGTGAAAATCTATCGCTTGGATGAGGCCAAGGAAATTATCCTAGCGTTGTTCCGGGAAGGGGATTTTTTCGGAGAAATGTCCTTGATCAGCACGGGGCTCACACGATCCGCTACGGCAGAAACATTGGAAGTCTGTACGCTGTATGCGCTGAAGCGCTCGTCATTTGTGCAATTTATGGAAAAGAGCCCTAAGCTGTGCTTAAAGCTCCTCGAAACTACGATGGACAGATTGCGTAGAGCCAATGAACAAATCTATGATCTCACGTTCCTTGGTGTTCGTTCCCGCATTATGAAGACGATCATCCGCCTATCCGAGCAGCATGGCATCTCAACGGCAGAAGGACTTGTCATTAACGTCAAGCTAACGCATCAGCAGTTGGCCAATATGGTCGGTACCGTGCGGGAGTCCGTGACCAAGGTGCTGCAGGAATTGCTGGATGAGGGCGCGATTCAGATTGATAAGAAGATGATTACACTCAAAAACATTGATGCCATTAAACGTGAAATCCGTTAATTACTCGTTAGTCAATTCTTGTGTTTTTCCTGCCAGGCTTTCATAATACGTAAAAAAACGTTGGGAAACGCATACTGATGCAGCTCATCCGCATCTACCCAGCGATAATGAAACGGTACCCATTCTCCCCCGTCCCGCTGGCGGCCGATATCGCCCAGCTTGGCCCGGTACACCTTCATGTTCCACACAATATGACTGAACACGTGTTCCGTATCCATGAACCATTCGATCGGACTGATGACGATTTGTTCTTGATCGGCCAGGCTTTGACGCAGTTCATTCATATTGTCGGCTGCATCCGCATGCCACTCCGAAGACTTCCACTCCACATGAGGCAATTCCCACATCTTCGCCAGCAGCCCTTCTTGCGGCCTCTGCCGGATCAACCATTTCCCTTCATGTTCACCCGTACCCTCGATGAATGCAACAGCCCGAAGTTCAGGGCGTGGCGGTTTGGCTTTCTTCTTAATCGGCAGCGACTCTTCCATACCCGCTTCACGTGCACGGCAATGCGCCATCACGGGGCATGTCAGACAATGCGGAGAACGAGGCGTGCACACCATCGCCCCAAGTTCCATCAACGCCTGGTTAAAGTCGCTCGCCGTTCCATCCAGGATCAGCTCTCGTGCCAGTTTCTCCATCCGCACCCTGGTGGCAGGTTTCATAATGTCTTCTTCAATGAGAAAATATCTGGAAAGCACCCGCATCACGTTACCGTCCACAGCCGGCTCCGGCTTATTATAAGCGATGCTTAGAATCGCTCCGGACGTATAGGGTCCGACACCTTTTAACGAGGAAATCTCCTCTTTTTCCTGCGGAACTACGCCCCCATAACGCTCATGCACTTCCCTTACGGCACTCTGTAAATTACGCGCGCGCGAATAATAGCCCAGGCCTTCCCACGCTTTCAACACATCTTCTTCTGGTGCCAGCGCCAACGCTTCGACGGTAGGAAATTGATCTACGAACCGGTGAAAATAGGGAATAACGGTATCCACTCGCGTTTGCTGCAGCATAACCTCGGAAATCCATATATAATAAGGGTTTTTACTTCTTCGCCAAGGTAAATCCCGTTTATGTGTGCGATACCAGTCTAACAGGTTATTGGAAAAATATGACTTTTGTTTTTCGCTGTACATGCGCTCTCCTTCTCTATCAGACACGTTCAAGTTATAATGGATAAATGGACATGCTTCCATTATACGAGATGTGCGGAAGAGAAAACTAGAGGTGAATGTATGCAGAACGCAAAGCAAACAGATTTGGCAAATAGAAGAAAGGCTTGGATTGGGGAAGCGCGCGCTCTGCTGCCGTTATTGAGTATTTGGGGCGCGGAATGGATCTTCAGCGCGCTTGTGGATTTCGCCATCATATGGCGGGACTTGGATTGGCTGAAGCAAGCGGCTTTGATTACAGCCGTCGTGGCAAGCTTAATCCAGATTTGGAGCTTGCGTAAGGAAACGCGCAATGATGGCAACGGAGAAGCTAGAGTGACTGACCGCAGCGGTTGGGGCCACCCCATCTTCCTGCTGCTGCCAGGGGCTCTGCTTATTGCAGCGGTAGCGCTGTTAGAGGCGATTGGCGCTGTCGGGCCGCTTTTCGCTCCGGTATTGCGAGCATTTATACTCGCGATTGGTTTCGTGCAGTTCGGGCTTCTGCTGGGAAGACCGCTGGTGTATCTGGGACTGTGGCTGTTCGCCCTGTCCGCGATCATGGGTGTGTGGTATCTCGGCTATTCGGCTGTTGTGCTTGAAGGTATGGGCGGCATTAGCTTGCTGGTTAGCGCGTATATATTACGGGTTTGGGGGAAGTAATTTGCCCCCTCATTGGATAAAATCCATCTATTCGTCCTTTGACAGCTGCCAGTCAAAAAGTCTATTGGATGAAACCCAATGGCCGCCACATTAACAGCAATTAGAAGATGATTATCTTGGAGGGGCTTGAATCATGGAAAATACAAGCAAACCGTCTACTAAAAAATGGAGGACCCGCACTGCAATATGGCGGGGCACGATCAGTGTAGGTAGCGCTATGATGGTCATTGCGCCGATGGCATTGGTTTTGGCCGCTTGCGGAGGGGGGACCGGCAATGGCGCGGCGAAGCCGTCGGCATCGCCTGCCGCTACTGCCGCTGCGCAAGAGAGCAACCCTGCGTATGTGAAGGCGCAGGAACTTTTTACGACCAACAAGTGCATTAGCTGCCACGGTGTTGATTTGGAAGGCAGAGCCGGTCCGAAAACGAACTTGCAAAAGGCCGGCACTGCTTTTAGCAAAGAGCAAATCGCGAACCAAATCAAGAATGGCGGCGGCGGCATGCCCGGCTATAAGAGCAAGCTTTCCGATGAGGAAGTCGGGCTGCTGACCGACTGGCTCAGCTCAAAAAAATAGAGCGGCTCGATTAGAGCTGCTCTACAATGGCATATGCGGCAGCCATCGAATCCGTATGCGTGATGCTGATATGGATGCGGTGGCTGCTGCCGGTTAGGCCTGCCCGCTCCAGCGCTTCCGCCGTTATGCGGCATACCGGTTTGCCGAGCGCATCCGGCAGCACCTCAATATCCTGAAAGCCGACTTGCTTGCCGATGCCGCAGCCAACCGCTTTCACAATCGCTTCTTTCGCCGCAAACCGCCCCGCGGCAAACTCGGCAAGACGGCCTCTTCGCTGCTCAGCCAGCCCTCGCTCCTGAGGCGTCAAAATCCTCTCTAAGAAACGCGCCGCAGTCGTGCCTTCCAGCATTTTGCGCATTCGCGCGATTTCCACCAGATCCGTGCCAATTCCGATAATCATCCGCGTGCCCAGCCTCACTTTAACTTGCATTGTTTTGCGTACAATGTACCCGATTCTCGGTAAATGGTCAAGCTAACGCCGTCACCTTATCCATAAATCGCTCAATAACAAGAAGCACACGTTTCAAATCCATCCTACCTTACCCTGAGGTAAGTAAGTGAACCTTTTTTCAGTTCTTATGTCAAACCTCTTTAGCAGGTATAATAGGCTTAACTCACAGTGCTAGGAGGCAAACTTAATGAAAGCAATGCCGCTTGTAAAACGTGGAATTTCGAACAGCCGATTGGTATTTGGGTGTATGGGGATTGGTGGCGACTGGAACCATGAGCCTTTAACGAAGGAAGATTACATCACCGCAGAAGCTGCTGTGGAAGCAGCTCTTGCGGTTGGCATAACGATGTTCGACCATGCCGATATTTATAAAATGGGCAAATCCGAGAGTGTTTTCGGACAAATTCTGAAAAACAGACCCGATCTTCGCGATCAAATCGTGCTTCAATCCAAGTGCGGAATCCGCTTTGCCGACGGCGACTTGCCGGGACGTTACGATTTCACCAAAAGTCATATCGTAAGTTCCGTCGATGGAATTCTGGCACGCCTTGGCGTCGAGCACATCGATGTGCTTCTGCTGCATCGTCCCGATCCGCTGATGGAACCGGACGAGGTTGCTGAAGCGTTCAACGTGCTAAGATCAGCCGGCAAAGTGCGGCATTTTGGCGTGTCCAATATGACAGCCTCACAAATTCGCTTCCTGCAACGATCCATTGCGGAGCCTCTTGTCGTCAATCAATTGGAGATGAGCCTCCATCGCACGGATTGGCTGGATCAAGGCATCCTCGTCAACCGTAAAGAAGGCGCGAGCGTTAATTTCACCGACGGCATTATGGAGCATTGCCAGATGGAGAACATCCAAATTCAGGCATGGGGTCCGCTGGCGCAAGGGATATATAGCGGAAGAAGCTTGGACGATGCCAGTGACGCCGTTCAGCAAACGGCTGCGCTCGTTCAGCAATTGGCACGCGAGAAAGAAACGACGCCGGAAGCGATCGTTCTCGGCTGGTTGATGAAGCATCCGGCTTACATTCAGCCGGTTATCGGTACTTCGTCCGCAGCGCGCGTGCTCGCCTGCCAGGATGCGGTTCGCCAATCCGAGCTGATGAGCCGCGAAGAGTGGTATGCGCTTTATGCGAAGTCGCGCGGGCACCAGGTGCCGTAGGCGCTTGACCAAAATCAGGTCAATAGAACGGTCTTAAAACACCATACCCGGCCAGTCTTGGCGTCTTCCTTCGAAACCTTTCCACCGCGAACGGAATTATAACTCGCTATTGCCGACAATTTGGGCTAAAGTTGGTAGTTCGCGGAACGTCAGTACCTTATTTCCACGAAATTGTGCTCCTCTGGCTCCAATTTGCGAAATAGATGATTGTAGTTCCGCATCTCGTGCTCCAAGGGATCTTTTGGAGAAATAGCGTCCTGTAGTTCCGCTCAAGCAGGGTACATCTGCAACTGGCTTGTGTCTATATCCTTGCATACAAAAAAAGGCTGAAGCCCCCTCTTCCGAGGAGAAGCTTTCAGCCTTTTTATAATTTATGTGGTTAAATGCCCGGAATCGGCGCGCGTTTGTGCTCTGTTTTCAAATATTGCTTTTCCAGCTTCTCTTGAACGGCAGGGTCGATTTGCTTGCCTTCGAGATAATCGCTGTTGTCGCCGTATGTAATGCCGAGCTCGCTCTCATCGGTTTGGCCTTCCCATAGGCCGGCGGTCGGCGCCTTATCGAGAACGCTCTGCGGAACGCCTAACTTCGCAGCAAGCGAGCGCACTTGGCGCTTGTTCAACGTGCTCAGCGGTGTGATGTCCACGGCACCGTCGCCATATTTGGTGAAGAAGCCGGTGATCGCTTCGGAAGCGTGGTCAGTGCCCACGACGATCAGCCCAAGTTCAAAAGCTAGCGCATACTGCATCACCATACGCGTACGCGCTTTGATGTTGCCTTTGCCGCCGCGGCTGACATGCTGGTGAACGCCGATATGTTTAAGTCCGTATTCGACTTCGATCGCAATTTCATCGACGGCTTCCTGGATGTTGTTCTCGATTTGATATTTCAAATCGAAGGCTTTGGCCGTGGCGTAGCTGTCTTCGATATCGACTTGCTCGCCGTAAGGCTGGAATACGCCGACTGTCTTGTATTCGGTTCCGGTTTCTGCCGTAAGCTCATCCGTTGCCTTCTTGCAAAGCCCCGTCGTTACGGCGCTATCGATGCCTCCGCTAATCGCGATCAACAGGCCTTTGGCGCCTGCTTTTCGCACATAATCCTTAAGAAAATCCACACGCTTGCGAATCTCCGCGTCCACATCAATTTCCGGCTTCACGCCGAGCTTAGCGATAATTTCCTGTTGCAGGCTCATGCATCTCTCCACCTTTTCTCTCGTAATCGAACTATCTCATTCTTTAAGGATTAGTATAGACTTTAGCCGTTGAAAATTCAAAGGCTTGCACTCAAAAAAATAACCCCGCTGCAAGCAACGGGGATCGATCACATTCTCTTATTTGCAATATTCGTTAAAAGCGCCGATCAAATCGCCGGCGATCATATCAGCAGAGCGGTCTTCAATTTGGTGACGTTGGATGAAGTGCGCCAGCTCACCGTTTTTGAACAATGCAATGGACGGGGATGATGGCGGGTATGGCGCCAAATATTCGCGCGCTTTAGCCGTTGCATCCTTCTCTTGACCCGCGAACACGGTGTAAGTGTACGTAGGCAGTACGTCATTTTGCAGCGCTTTGGCTACGCCCGGACGGCATTGGCCTGCTGCGCAACCGCAAACGGAGTTGATCACAAGCAGCATCGTGCCATCTTTGGAGCTTTCAATCGCTTGCTCCACTTGCTCCGGCGTCAGAAGCTCCGTGATACCGAGACGAGTCAAATCCTCTCTCATCGGTTTAACCATATCTTTCATGTAAGAATCAAAGGACATTGCCATATGTTCCACCCCTTAGGATTTTATAGTTAATAGAAAATAATAATCTTTATCATTATTATACATCCGTCAGCTAGGAAAGCAAAGCGCAAAGTAACCAAAGTCCACAAAAAGGAAGAAGACGAAAGCTATGCTTCCGCCTCATCTTTTGGCTTATCGATGGCTGCTTGGCCCGGATCCGATTGTCCCAGATCGTACTCATACGCAACGTCTTTATCCGGATGCATGAAGATTCCGCTTTGCGGGGGGACGCCCTTCTCAAAAAGATCCCGGTTCTCCGCGGTTTGAAATCCAATGTCCTTGTAAGGATGAACCCACTCATCCCCGGCCATGACATCAGGGTCTGTGTCCGCCGTCCACTGTTCGAGCGGTGAGTTCTCAGACTCATAATTATGATCGCCGATGACGACGCCATGCTCATTCACAAAGGGCTGATGCGGACCGCGCCCTTCCTTAAATTGAGGAAGAAAGTTAATCTCGAACGGATCCAGATCGCCTTGCTGAGCAGACTTGGTCTGATTGCTTTGATTTTGGTCGCTCATGGTGTACCTCCATGTTCAATTGGGCCCCCTGCTCCGGAGCTTGGGGTCACTTTGTGGGGTATTAGATTAGCTTATGTGGAAGGCCGGTTCGGACCGTCCAGTTTTTTATCGACAAAGCCTTCTTTGCCAGAGGCAGGCGAGCTTTTTTGGCGCTCTTTGTTTTGCTGATCTTGTTTGATTTGTTCTTTTGAATCATTTTGGCTCATGTAGCTCAGCTCCCTTCTGTTTGTATTATGTGCCAACCGCGGGAGAAGCATTCCGATGATGAGCATAGTCAGGAACAAAAGCTGTGCCCAGCTTAGATAGATCGGGGTTGGGACGGATTGGGCGAAGAAACTGGCCAACATGCCGGCGCCGCCCACATAAAGCGATGTGTATTTGAGGAGCTTGCCTGATCCAGGGGCGTGCACGCTTGAACGTTTAAGCTGCCAAATCCATAAGGGAACGAGCAGTAACGCAAAATATTGGTAATAAGGATGGAACCTGCCCGTAGTCCCTTGGGCACCGATCCCCCACGGCAGCGAGGTCGGACTTCCATATTCCTGTACTAGCGAAGCATATAGCAACACAGCCCCTGTGAGGCCGCAGGCGAGAACATCCAACAGCAGGAAGATCGGAATTTGATGCTTGCGCAGCTGAAAAAGAGCATAGATGAGAGCAACTAACAACCCTGTTAGCAGCTCGGCGCTGGAACCGGACACCAACAACAGCTTCCCCGGCTGCTTCCAAAGCAAGGATGGCTGAGTCAGTATGACGCCAAACTTCCAGAAGAGCAGTATAATAACGCCGCCATTAAAGACAACATCATCGATGGGATAAGCAACTCCTCTATCGCTCTTCAGCTTCCGCACTAGCCTCCTGGTCAGCCAATAGCCAACAATACAAGCGAGAAGCAACGTAAGCAATTGACCCTGCAGTTGCAGCGGTCCTAATCGTAACACATCCGGCATACAGCAACTCCTGCCTCTCCTTTTGGACCTTACGTTTATGGTAAACGATGAGAGGCAAGCGAACAACCTTCATGGCGTCAAAAATTGAAAAGTGAACGAGGATTTCGTCAGCTTATCGAACCGGAACCCGGCTGCTTGCAGCCTTTTGATCACGATGGGAAGCGCCTCAACGGTCGTTGTTTTAAAACTATTGTCGTGCATAAGGACAATGATTTTTTGTTTTCCCCGGCTAGCGCCGAGTACGGAATCAATGATCATGTTCCTGTCTTGAACCGGGGCAGCTGCATCCGTGGAGCTTACATTCCAGTCAAAATATTGGTAGCCGTCCTCCTTCATCGCCCTAGCCACCTTGCTCATAATACCTCTGCCGCCGGGCTTCCAGCTGAGATGGTTGTTAGAACCTCCTGGAAAGCGAAGGATATCCGGGCGATAGCCCACGGTTTCTTCCAAAAGCTGATCCAGCTTACGGACGTCTCTGCGAAACGCTTCCGGCGATTTATATATGGTGTTGTAATTGTGTGAGTATGTATGATTGCCAAGCGCATGGCCTTCAGCTGCGATTCGTTTGTACAGTGCTCTTCCTTCAATGGTGTCCGTCCCTACCACGAAAAAGGTGGCGGGAATGCCGAAGCTTTTTAAAATGCTCAAAATCTTCGCCGTGCTCTGAGATGGACCGTCGTCGAAGGTCAGGTAGGCAGTTTTATTTTCGGATCGGGCATCACGGGTGGAAGCCTCAACCTTCAATTTTCGAGGTCCCGTGTAGAAATGCTGCGTTTCCACGATGGAATCATCGGAAGTTGAGTGCTTATTGGCTTGCACATAGGGCGCAGGTTCCGGAGTTTTCTCTGATGCATGGTTGGGATAAACTTTCGCACTGCAGCCGGATATCATTACGCAGATCATGCCAATAAACGCCGCAGTCCTTACTTGTACCATAGAATTGCTCATAACAAGTCCCCCTCATTGGCATGCAAACCACATGATGCCCTTATTATGGCTTTCTCTGCTTTTTGAAGCATTGGTACTTTATAGAAATAAGTCCTAGTTCAGCTGCTCCTCGCGATCTATTCATATCCGACCAATTAGTTCTTTATGCTATGATCGATATCTTCCAAAATAATCTTTCTGTCGGATATTGCAGAAATCGGACATGCATTATGATGGGACTATATTATAATTCGAACGATAATCTTCGCAAAAGTTGAAAAAGGCAAACCCGGTCAAAGCCGGTGACGCAAAGCTACAGGGGCTAAGGTGCCAATAAGGCGCTATGCCAGCCAGTTACCAAGGTGCGGGAGTTCTTGCCCCTTTTTTCGGTAAAAGGGGCTTTTTTTATTTACCATTACATGATGAATAGCGGGGTTGCTAGTATGCGAAAAACGGTGAAAGAACCTATGGTTTCCATCATTGTTCCTGTTTTTAACGAAAGCTCCAACATCATGGAATTTTATTTTAGAGTCACACGCGTTATGAATCAAACCGGTTACGGTTATGAAGTGGTGTTCATTAATGATGGAAGCAAGGATGATACTTTGGAGCAGCTCCACGGTATTTGCGAGAAGGATCATCGCATTAAAATTATTGATCTTTCCCGGAATTTCGGGAAAGAAATCGCATTGACGGCCGGCCTAGACAATTGCCGCGGCGAAGCCGTTATTCCGATTGACGCAGATTTGCAGGATCCGCCGGAAGTCATCCCGGAACTGCTCGCCAAATGGGAAGAAGGCTATGACGTGGTCTATGCCACACGTACTCAGCGGGATGGGGAAAGTTCGCTGAAGAAGATCACGGCGCATTTATTTTATAGATTTATCAAAAGGCTGACCCCTATCCCCATTCCGCAGGATACGGGCGATTTCCGATTAATGTCCCGCAAAGTAGTGAATGCATTAAAAGAACTTCGCGAGCAGCACCGGTTCATGAAGGGGCTATTCAGTTGGGTCGGATTCCGTCAGACAAGCATTTCCTACCGGAGAGAGCCCCGATTTGCCGGTAAAACCAAGTTCAACTACTGGAAGCTGTGGAATTTTGCCCTGGAAGGAATCACTTCTTTCAGTTTCATGCCGCTGCAAGCGGCAACTTATTTGGGCTTTGCCATCTCCTTTTTCGCCATGGCGTTTGCCTGTTATTTGTTTATTACGACTTTATTGAACGGCAATCCGGTACCCGGTTATCCATCGCTAATGGTTGCGGTTCTGTTTCTCGGCGGCGTCCAGCTTACGACTTTGGGCATTATCGGGGAGTATATCGGGCGTATTTACAACGAATCGAAGCGTCGTCCATTATATTTCGTCAGGGATATGACCGGCCTTGAAGAGAGCAAAGATATGCCTCGGCTGGAAGGAGTCAAATAGTGGAACAAACCATCTACTTGAAAATGGATCGTCTGGAGCATGAACACTGGTGGTTTGTCAGCCGGCGCAGCATCATTGAGACCGTTTTAAGATCGCAAGTGAAATCAATCGGGCCCGACTTTCAAATCCTCGATGCAGGCTGCGGAACCGGAGGCAACCTTGACTTTCTATCCAGTCTGGGACCTAACGTTACCGGGCTCGAAATGGAGCCGGATGCAGCTGAAATTGCAAGATCCAAAAGCGGGAAAGCCGTTTATATTGGCAGTTTGCCGGATCAGATTCCATTTGCCGACGAATCATTCGATCTCATCGTCCTTCTGGATGTGCTTGAGCATATTGAAGATGATATGGGGGCACTCGCCGCGCTCACTGCAAAGCTAAAACCGGGAGGGAATCTGCTCATCACAGTCCCCGCTTTTTCTTTCTTATGGAGCAGTCACGATGAATCCCATCATCATAAAAGAAGATACCGATTGAACGAGTTGATCAGGAAAATGAGTCATTGCAATCTTCATCCGAAATACGCGAGCTATTTTAATACTTGGCTGTTTCCAGTGATTGCTCTCGTTCGGATTTTGCAAAACAAATTAAGATCTACTCGAAAAACGGATGATTTGTCCCTGCCTTCCCGATTTCTAAATCAGCTGCTAATGAGCGTAATGTCCAGTGAAAGACATATCCTGAAGCACGGAAAAATGCCGTTCGGCGTTTCCATCATAGCAATCGGCCAAAAGTTGTAGCTTGGATAGAAGGAGCCCTCAACGATGAATTCCAACCAGATAAAGTTTCAAAGAATCGTATTCGCAGTCTATGCTGCTTTATTTCTTGTCGTATTTATTTTCATGGATGCCAATTCTTCCCGAAAAGACCCCGATACGTTCTGGCACATTGAAGTCGGAAAGGAAATGATCACGCAAGGCAAGGTCATTCATACGGCGATCCATACATTTGCAGGCGGCAACCTGCCGTATGTGCCTCATGAAGTCGGTTTCCAGTGGATCGTCGGAGGGTTATATAGCTTATGGGAATGGAACGGCGTTCATTTATTCACGTTGTTGTCGGTCTTCATTCTTGCTTGGGGACTATATCGATTGATGGAGATCTCGAGACAAGAGATGGGTCTCCCTCGGATGCACCCTTTTTTGGTCTATGTCGCTCTTCCTGTGTTCATGTTCTACATTTATCTGGCTTATTTTAAAATTCGCCCGCAAATGATTTCTGCGGGTCTTGTTATTTGGTTCGCCGTTTGGCTCAGGCGGTTCTCTATGAACGCCACGGTGAAAAAAGCCGGGGTTCTCGGCCTGCTCTCTTTGATTCTCGCTAACGTTCATACAGGCGTATGGGCGGTCATCGCCGTCCTGTTCATGATGCAAATATTGGAAAGAATATGGGAGAAAAAGCTAAACCGATTTGATCTGGTCGCTTTGATTTCCATTATTATCGGCGGGTTGGCGAATTTCGGAGGGTTAAAGAGCTTAACGTATTTTTTAACCTTAAGTAAAAGCCCCTTTACGCAAATCATCGACGAATGGAAGCCCGTTTCATTTTCAAACAATTACATAGCTTTCATTATTGTGGTTACATTTGTCCTGACTGCCATGTACAGTATCAAACAACGGCCGTT
This sequence comes from Paenibacillus sp. GCM10027628, assembly GCF_042676385.1. NCBI lineage: Bacteria > Bacillati > Bacillota > Bacilli > Caryophanales > Paenibacillaceae > Paenibacillus > Paenibacillus sp. GCM10027628. The sequence goes on along the minus strand of NZ_JBHTHA010000035.1, from coordinate 16,285 downwards.
CCGTCTCATGCTTTTTATCGGAATGCTGTATCTCGGGCTTGCCAGTTACAAACAGTTTTTATTTTTGGTCCTGTTTCTTCCGTACTTTGTGGCCATTATCGTCGGTCGGTTCAAATGGTCGAAAGCGTTCCGGAGTTTGGAACCTTACATCGGTTTGAAATATGTGCTTCCCCTGATAGTAACGGGCTTGCTGTTAAACTTTTCGGCAGACGTGTTTACGGATTATAAACAACCCCTAACCAAGTATCCGGTCGAAGAGATGAACTACATTCTACAAAAGAATAATTCCGGCGGCAGGCCAAAAGTACTATCCGATTACGGCACTTCCGGATATGTGATGTTCAGGGGCGGGGACGTTCTCGCAGATGGCCGATTTGATCCGTTTATTCTGGAAGCAACTAAAGGCGTTCACGAGTGGACAGCGTTCGAACGTTCCGTAAATGGCTTTCGGTCCGGATATTTAATGGATGTCATTCAGTCGGACCGGCCTGACTTTCTGATTCTCCAGACTCCGGATTCGAAAAAAAACGTCCATTCCTTATCGGCAGTTGAGCTTGATGAAGTGAAACAGCAATTAGGCAAGCCTGATTTTACAGGAAGCTTCGGCCAGGTATGGGATTTATGGAGATTTTATAAATGAAAGCTCTCCAAACCATTTTTTTGCTTTTTGTCGTAAGCCGCTTGATCATGTTCGGTTTCTTGTCGATCGGCCAACCCGATCAGATTCATTATGCCGATAACCAGCTGCAAGTGGATAATCCTGTTTTAGACCGCTTTATACTCTACGATTCCTATAATTATGCGCAGATCGCTACGGAAGGATATACAGAGGACCGATTAACCGCCTTTTTTCCGCTTTTTCCACTTATTGTCCGAGGATTTACCGCTGTTACCGGGATGGATGTTTATTGGGCCGGCTTTGTTCTATCCAACTTCTTTTTTGTATGCTCCTTGTGGCTGCTGTATCAACTTATGACAAAGAAAGGGCTTAGTGAGAGAGTAAAGATTCTGACACTCTCTGTGCTCGTTTGCTTTCCATCCTCTTATTTTTTCAGTGCCTTCTATACGGAAAGTTTCTTTCTGTTTCTGGCATTGCTCGCTTTCCGATTCTGGGGAAATAAAAAAAGAGAAGCCGCCTACTTCATCGGAGGACTGGCCGCCCTCACCAGAATCGTTGGAGTATGGATTCCTCTGGCTTTTTTTGCGGAAAGATGGATCAGACGGAAATTGGACGTTAAGGACTTTATCTGGGCGGCCTTGAGCAGTTTGATGTTTGCCGTCTATCCGGTTTATCTTTGGCTGACTAAAGGAGAGCCTTTGTTGTTTTTAAAAGTAATGGCTCCTGATTACGGACGTTATTCAGCTATTCCCTTTTCTCCTATTTATCAGGATATTGTAACTTCAATTCAAACAGGCAGGATTGAACCTATTATCATATTTCATATGCTATTGTTTTTGATCTTTATCAGCTATATGATTTCAACAATTCGGCAGCATAACGTTGTACCTTGGTCCGAGGTTATTTACACGTTCGGTTTAGTGCTGATGCCGCTATCTTCGACTTTGAACCGGGCAGTTCAGATCTCATCCCATGGATTTATGCGATATTTTTTAGCCATCTTCCCCCTTTTTATTTTCCTTGGGAAACATGTAGACCAAGTTTTGATACGCGCAGATAAGAATTCTGGTCATGCTCAATTCATCGTTTGGAAATCGGTTATCTATTTTGCTCTGTTCATTTGGGTATCCGTCTCTCTTTATGTTTGGTTAGTTTTGCGGTTTAAAGGGTTTGTTGCGTAATACGAAATGAATTTCTATTTCAAGCCCCTACTCTTGACCTACTCCGCTAGATGTATTACGACATATTTTTACACGGACACAACCGTAAATACCTAGGAAACAGGCAGTGCAAAATGATTAATTTGCGCTATCCCAAACTTGTGGCCGATTCTGTAGAATCGTAGTATATGAAGTTAACTTTTGTCTAAAATCGTCAATGAAGCCAATGGAACGAACAACGGCAAACCCGTTCGAAAGTCGGGGACGCAAAGCCACGGGTCTACACCATCTCGATCAAGCGATGGTACGATAGCCGGGTTGCTCAAAGCCAGTTGGCTTTTTGCTGTTCCAGGATGGCGAAAGGAGGTCCTTATGCGCGCTGGTGAACTTCTGGTCATGAATGGTCTGATAACGGAAGAGCAGCTCGGGCAAGCGCTCAAGGCACAGGCCCATACAACGAAAAAAATCGGGGAAATTTTAATCGAGCACGGGTTCATTAACGAACGGCAGCTGGTTGAAGTGTTGGAGTTTCAGTTGGGTATACCGGCCGTGAATTTAACGGATATCCACTACGATCTGGATGCCGTTAAGCTTGTCGATGAATCGATTGCTCGAAAGTACGGTCTGATCCCCATCGAGTGTAAAAACGGAAAACTTAAAATCGCCATGGCTGACCCGCTAAATGAAGGGGCGATTCAAGAAATTCAAATCCAAACCGGAATGATCGTTCAGCCATTTCTAGCTGCCCGCACTGAGGTAGAGGAAGGGATTATCCGGCAATACGGGCTGGCGGAAACGGTTCAAGTGCTGACCGTAATCCTAGGTTCAGCGATGGAGCAGAAGGCTGGCAGCATTCACCTCGATCCGCAGGAACAGGGGCTCATTGTGAAGTACCGGATCGGGGCCGAGCTGAAGACGCAGAGGACCATTCCTTCCGCCATGCGGGAGGCGCTGATCAACCGGATTAAGTACCAAGCCGGGTTAGATCCCGCCCAGCGTAGGCTGCCGCAGGAAGGCCATTTGGAAAGCAACATCCGCGGTGTTGCCGTGGAATGCCGCGTTTCCACTATGCCGACTATAAATGGTGAAAGTATTGTCATCCGGATCATGGACCCCTCGGCGAAACGGTTGAAGTTGACGGATCTTGCCCTCAGGGAAGACCATGCACAGCAGTTCGAACGTGTGCTTCGTCGTCCGGGCGGCGGGCTTGTCCTTATATCCGGGCCGTGCGGTAGCGGGAAAACGACTACGTTGTATGCGGCGTTGCATCATCTGATTAGGGAAGAACAGCGGATTGTGACTATAGAAGATCCCATGGAGCGTAGAATCTTGGGCACGACGCAGGTGGAGGTCAACGAACGGATCGGATTGACATTTGCCTCCGCATTACGGTCGGTGCTGCAGCAGGACCCGAATATCTTAATGATCGGAGACATCCGGGACGCGGAAACGGCCGAGATCGCTGTGCGTGCGGCGCTGTGCGGACGATTGGTGCTCGGGGCCGTACATGGCAGCCATGCGCTTCAAACGATCGACCGGCTGCGGGGCTGGGGCATTGACACGTACCGGTTGGCGTCATCTTTATCCTGCATCGTTTCCCAACGATTGGTACCGCGGATTTGCCACCAATGCCGCCAATCCGTAGCGGCTACCGATGAGGAAATTCGGCTATTTGAAGCCCATAGCTTGCTTGAAGATAATGACTCGAAGCAGTCCAAGGGGAATTTCCGTATGTTCGCGAAGGCGAAAATCGATGGGAAAATAACGGTGACCCGGGGTGCCGGATGCCGGTTATGCGACCAAACAGGGTTACAAGATTTTATTGCCATTCATGAGGTATTGGAAGTGAACGAGCCCCTGCGTCAGTTACTGCTCCAAACCCCATCGATGTCCGAGCTGGAACAGCATTTGGAAAAAACCGGCTTTAAACCGATGCTTTATGATGGTTTGTGCAAAGCGCGAGAAGGGTTGACCATTGCTGAAGACATTGTTAAAGCAGTGAACGGAATCGGCATTTCGACATAAAGGAGAGGAAATCGCTATGGCGCTCAAGGTTCTTATTGTGGATGACACGCAGTTCATGCGTAAAATGTTAGCCGATTGCCTGAAACAAAACGGGTATGAGGTGGCAGGAGAAGCGAGCAACGGCCGTGAGGCGGTTCGGCAATATGAAGAGCTGCGGCCGGACGTGGTCATGATGGATATAAATATGCCGGAGATGAGCGGTATTGAGGCCATTAAAGAGATTTTAAAGCTCGAAGCTGCAGCCGTGATTCTCGTTTGCACCGCCTCCAATCAACAGGACTCTATCCTAGAGGCAATGGAAGCAGGAGCGAAGGGGTACGTAATGAAGCCGTTTAAAACGAATCAGGTATTGGAGATCATCCGCAAATACGCGGAACCTCATGTGAGCCTGAAGATCGAAGCGGCGGTAACGACAAGCACTGCTGAGCTTATAGCGGACATTCCGCCGGAATTGGAGATGGCGCCGAGTCACGAAGAAGCTACGCTCACTCAGAGCTCAGAGGAACCGTCTTTAGATGCAGCATCCTTAACCGAGCATGTGGTGCAAGAAGGCCGGAACTCCACAGAACAAGTCGCTCCGCCGAACGCCGTCGAAAACACACAAGCATCAAATTCGCCAAGGGGGAATAGAAATTTGAGAAGCTTTGTAAGCAGTATTATGTGCAATTGGCAGGAGGAAATCAACGGAGAGACGGCAACGTTCACCGTCGTCTGCACCGAGAGCGAGAATAAACTGCTGATCGAAATGAGTGGCGACAACCAAGTGAAGCATACGATGCATTTCACGATCGACGGCCTTCGTCAGCTGAGCGGTTGGCTGGAGGATCATATCGGGCGAAAGACGGCTGTATAGTCATAACCCTTTAGAGGAACGACAATCCCCTATTTCGGGAATATCCCTTTACGATTTGAAATGGCGGAACGTGAGTACGTTATACGAGGAAAGTAGGTCTCTTCGAAGGCCGAATGTACGGAATAGAGGATCATCATTCCTCTTGCCTCATTAAATCGGACGCTTTCGGCATATAACGCATTTACGTTCCTCCAAAGGAGCCCGAATAGTCGTAATGGGCAGCAGATCTAGGGTATTAGAATCATTAAAGGCAGCCTCATGAGGCTGCCTTTAACACTCCCGCTGACTGCATTCCTGCTATCTTAGCCCCCGCCAAACGCCGTCATGAACTGAATCAGCGCAGGTCCGAGCAGGACGATGAACAAGCTCGGGAAAATAAACATGACTAACGGGAACAACATCTTAATCGGCGCTTTCATTGCGGCTTCTTCCGCGCGTTGTTTGCGTTGTTCGCGTACTTCTTGCGACTGGACACGCAGCACCTGAACCATGCCGATACCGAGCTTCTCCGCCTGGAGAATGGAGCTGATCAGTACACGCAATTCTTCGATGACCAGACGGTCGCGTACCCCGAGCAGCGCTTCGCGCCTCGTTTTGCCGAAACGTATTTCTTCAAGACAGCGGTGAAACTCCTGTGAAAGAACGCCTTCCGACTTCGAAACCAGTTTATTCAGCGCGGCATCAAATCCCAATCCCGCTTCCAGGCTGACCGTCAGCAGATCGAGGGTGTCGGGAAGCTCGCGGAGCCCTTTCTTGCTGCGCTGCTTCGTTTTTAAGCCCAAATAATACGATGGCAGCACAAGGCCTATCAAAAGCCCGATCAATCCGCCAAGCAGCAGGCCGCCGATACTCGGCTTAACCAATAAACTATAGAACACGCCGATGAAAGGCAGCACTACGATCATCACAATCTGCAGAAGCCGATACTCGAATGGTCCCATGCCGAGCGGATTGCCGGCTTGCAGGAGCTTCAGTTCAATCCCCGTATCCTGCATCCCGCTTTTACGCTCAAATCTGCGTTTCGTGCGCAGCCACATGCTGTGGAATACGCGCTGCAACGCAGACATCTCTTTCTTCTCTTCTTCTTCGATAATCCGGCCAGCGGCCGTTTCCTTATCGGTGATCATGGACAAACGACGCTTAACCTTGTCGTTTTTTTCCTTTTTAAGTGATAAGACGAATTGAATAAGCAGCATAAACGTAATAAAATAAGTAACATACATCATACTATGGGCTACACCTCGATCGTCGTCATTTTGCGAATTAAGAAAAGCCCAATGATCATTGATATGCCCGCGCCGCCAACCAGCATAAGCCCAATCTGATGCGTTAACAGCGATCCGATGTAACTGGGCTCAATTAAATATAGAGCGACGGAAAGTCCGAACGGCAAGAGCCCGATAACCCATCCGGAAATCCTTCCCTGTGCGGTTAAAGTCCTGATTTGACGTTGAATTTTGTTGCGGTCGCGAATTGTATGTACAATCGTTTCAAGAACTACGGCCAGATTCCCACCCACCTGCCGCTGGATCAAGACCGCTTGAACCAACAAATCCAAATCTTCACTCGGCATCCTTTCCTTCAAGTGCTCGAGCGCTTCCTCCATGCTTGTGCCATACTGCATTTCTTTAAGCAGCAGTTCGATCTCATCCTTAATCGGCGCATCGGATTCGTCGACGACTGTCTTCAGCGCCTGTGCAAAGCTAAATCCCGCTCGAAGAGAACCGATGACTGTCATAATCATGTCTTCCAGCCCGTCATTAAACTTCTTCATACGTTCCCGCGTTTTCTTCTTGATCCAGAATCTTGGCGACATAAATCCAATTATTAATCCGAAAATTACGATAACCATACTGTCCGAAATCACAAACAGCAGGACTCCCAGCAGCAGCGCAGCAATCCATTGAAACATTACATACTCTTCCGGTGCCATAGCCACGCCGGAGCGTGAAATCATCTGCTCCAGCTTGTCGCTTTTTTTCTTGGTCAGCACCTTCTCTTTCATCTGTTGGCGGTATACCTGCATCTGGACGAGAAAGTTGAACCTCTTTTTTCCAAGCTTCTTCTTGTCGTTCAGATCGAGAAACTTCTTCATTCGGCGGTTGATCTGGCGATTCGTATTAAACAACCCTTGAAAGATTGCGGTAAAAAATAAAAGCGCCGTCAGCATAACCATTGAGGTCAACATCCAGATCAATTCGGCCACCCCTCCTCAATAAACACCGAAGCTGGAATATGAATGCCCGAAGACTCCAGGCGGTCGTAGAACCTTGGCCTTACCCCTGTAGGAATGAGCTTGCCGATGACTTTGCCGTGCTCATCCACTCCATGCTGCTCGAATGTGAAAATATCCTGAAGCACAATGACGTCGCCCTCCATCCCAAGGACTTCAGTAATGTTCGTAATTTTGCGCGAACCGTCTTTCAACCGTGACTGCTGAATAATCAGATCGATGGCACCCGCAATCTGTTCTCTGATCGCTTTGACCGGCAGTTCAATTCCCGCCATCAGCACCATTGTCTCCAGACGCGAGATCATATCACGCGGACTATTGGAGTGGCCTGTGGCGAGCGAGCCGTCGTGACCCGTATTCATGGCCTGCAGCATATCCAACGCCTCGCCGCTTCGAACCTCCCCGATAACAATCCGCTCGGGACGCATCCGCAGCGAGTTCTTCACCAGGTCGCGGATCGTAATAGCGCCTTTGCCTTCTATATTCGCAGGTCTCGATTCCAGTGAAATAACGTGGTCCTGCCACAGCTGCAATTCAGCCGCATCTTCAATGGTAACGATGCGCTCATCGCTCGGTATGAAGGACGAGAGTACGTTGAGCGTCGTTGTTTTTCCTGAACCCGTACCGCCGCTTACAAAAATGTTCAGCTTCGCCTTCACGCACGCCTCAAGGAAAATCGCCATTTCACGCGAAACGGTGCCGAAATTGATCAAGTCATCGATTTTATAGGGATCCTTCGAGAACTTACGAATTGTAATTGTCGGTCCGTTCAGCGCGAGAGGGGGAATAATGGCGTTTACACGGGAACCGTCCGGCAGACGGGCATCAACCATCGGGGAACTTTCATCGATCCGCCGGCCTATAGGCGCGACAATTTTCTCGATAATGTTCATCACATGCTCGTCATCGCGGAACTGCACGTAAGTCAATTCAATTTTGCCCTTGCGCTCCACATAAACCTGATTAGGTCCGTTCACCATGACCTCCGTTATTTCCGGATCAAGCAGCAGCGGATTGATCGGTCCGAAGCCGGTCAAATCATTGGCAAGCTCATCAATGACTTTCTTGCGATCCACTTTGCCGCGGAACGACTCATCTTCTTTCATGATTTCAACAGCCATGGCGTCAAGCTTCGGTATGATTTCTTCGACATTGTCATCTTTCAGCTCATTGAAAATTTGTTTATATAACCGGTTCTTCAACTCATGCTGCTTGTTAAGCTGCTCGCGCTGCTCTTTCTGCGGCTGCTCGGTACCGCGAATACGGCGGAACGTAGAGATCAGATCTTTCTTCTCCGGCTTAGACACATCGGCAGCCTCCTGAGGCTCCGCTTGCGCTGATTCAGGCTGATTATATCCACTTTTCGCCTGCAATTTCTCAAGTAAACTCATGCTTAGCACCTCCAGATAGTGTCGTTTTGGCTAGAACATAGAGGAATGACCACCTAGCGCCCGCTGAATAATCGATTGAATGAACGAAGTCTGCTTCGGTTGGAATACACTGATTTCACGTCTTTGAATGAGCTGCTCGGCAATTTTACATACCGCTTTGGCAATGTCGGATTTTCCATTTTTCAGGACAAAAGGAACCCCGCTATTGAGCGAGTGACTCACCACTTCCCACTCGTTCGGTACGTAGAATGGCATATCTTCGCCAAGCAAGTCCGGTACATCAGGGGCTTTGATGACACTATCCATCGTAGAGCGGTTGACGAGCAGTTTTATTTTATCGCGGAGCCCTAGCAAAATGAGCGTCTCCAGCATTAGCTTCGTGCTTTTTATCGCCGCCATCTCCAGCGTAGTAACCATAAAGACGGAATCGGCCTTCTCGATAATTTGTAATGTTTTATCAGAAAAACCTGACGGTGTGTCCACAATAACGTAGTCATGTTGGGAAAGCAGCAAATCGCACACCTTGTCCAAGCGGTCTGGGAACACAAGGTCTGCGTATTCAGGGCGGTCCGGAGCTGCCAGTACTTTTACCCCGCTGCTGTGCTTAATAAGATAGCTTAATAGCGTATGCTGATCCATAGTGTCTATACTTTCCATTACATCTTTAATAGTAAATGTGGAATGCAGGTCCATGGACAGCCCCACATCACCGAACTGGAAATCCGCATCCATGATGCAGATTTGACTATGGCTGCTCTTGGAATTGTTTTTTGAGAGCGCAACCGCAAGATTGACGGCCATCGCCGTTTTACCGATACCTCCCTTCGCGCTGCAGATTGCGATCATTTCTCCTCGCTTATTCCGGACCTGCTCTACGAATGCTTTTTCTTCAACGGACATCTTATATGCCTCCTTCCATTCCATTGCGTTAGTAACGGTTTCTTCTTTTGATTATTTGGCGGCTTCAGGAATGACTCTGCTATGCAATGACAGGCTAACTTTGAAACGATCGTTCGTATTAACCAGCTTCGGAACGTCCTCCGGCTTCACTTCCAGCGTTACTGTTGCATACTCCGCATAGGGATGCTCGCTGTCTGTTTCGACCATCCTCCGGCCGACGGCAAGCACATGAATGTTTTCAAGCAGTACCGTAGATGATTCAAGCAGCTTATCATTTCCATCCTTTGGAGGAATCGTAACGATGACATCCACATAATCATCCGGTTCGATGAGGTTCGATACGGATTGCACAATATTAACGCCTACCGAGACAGCTCGGTATCCGTTCTGTATTTTCTTAGCAACTACAGCCGATTCGTCTTTACTTGCCTTCACGTGATTGCCCAGCAGAACCTCCCCAGCTTCGAGCGTTGCGTCTGCAAACTTGCCTTCAGCTTGTTGGATGGTTTTGAGTGACTGCGGATGAACGCTTAGCGACGGTACTTGCTTAATCTCCAACATGTCGGCTTGCATTTTCTGATTTCTCTTAATTTGCTGCTTAGCAACCACGACACCGACCATATTTCCATTGGCCGCCTTCGCATGATCAAACTGTTTCATATAATTGAAAAATAGAAAAGTCGTCACTAGTCCCATAATGAGTGCCGCAATTAAAATAATTTTCGATCTCATCGATGTCACCTACTCTGAAAGTTTAATAGCATAGGCGCCGCGGTTTACGGCCCCTGGTTTGGTAAATCCGGTTCCCGTACGTTCTATGAATATACCGATGACTTCCTTGGTATTGTAGTCCATAGGTGCAGTAATATAGAAATATGCGAATCCGGTGATCTGGATTTGCTTGATTTGTCCGCCAGAATAGTTATAGGGCTTATATACCGGAACCAGCAGAATACGCGAATCATCGCGGTGACTGTAATCGCCTGGCGGATAAGGGCTTCTGTTTATTCTCGCCTGCACCGCATCTCTCGTACTTCCAGCTATATTCCCTGTCTGTGTATCAACGACATCCCCGACAGAGAGCATACTTTGATAGCCATAAGTCAGGTTGGTCTCGTAGGTGCTGGCACCCGGAGCTCCCAATGCAATAATTCCGAAGTTGCCGGTCGAGGATCCCGTTTGGTCGACCTTTAGGTGATATTCTTGGCCATATGTCAATTGAACGGATTGGTCGATTCCGATCGGCGCGGCACCCATCGCGGCACCCATCGCCTCAATCTTTGCTGTTGCTTTCACGCTAATCGGTATCTTATCAATACCAAGTACTTTGGCGAAATGCACATCCACGTCTTTCTTCAGAACTGCGGTGGTTCGGTCTTTCATAGTAGTGGTTAGCTTTACCAGACTTGAACTTTCTCCATGATCATTCAGTACTATATCTGCTACACTGCGAACATTCTGCTCAGTGGCAGTCAGCTCTTGCGCACCTGATAGAACCGTTGCGTTCGCTGTCTTCTGCAGGTGCATTTTGACTGCATATAACATGCCACCTTCTACCACAATAGCCGTCATGCCCATTAAAACGACTAAAACAAACGCAACCAATACGGATACGTTTCCATCCTGCTTTGTGATGCAGCGCTTTAACTTTTCAAGTATACCGATGTGTTCCACACTTAGCCTCCTATTCAACTCTTATCGTCGAAGCAGCTTTAACGGTCGGAGCAGGAAGCAGCTTAGAGATGACGGGTGTCATAAATGTTAGGGGATATTCCAGTTTAACAGTGACATAGTCTCCGGAATGACGGGTCGTATCCTTCGGAGAGATCGTAACTTTCAATTTGCTTTGATCGCCCAGATGCACATAGTTCGCAGCAAAGGCAGTCATTTCTGCATCTTTTTTACCAAGCCCACCGAGCCTCACTGTTTCTTGAGCTGCATTGTTCATATTCATATAGGCATACATCAGCCTCCCGAAATCGAATATGCCGCATACAAGCAACAAAAATATCGGAAGAATGACGGCAAACTCAGTTAGCGACTGCCCCCGTTCGTCTTTGATCATACGAATCCCCATCCTTTAAGCCATAAACTCAACACCGAGCCGCCTGCGATGGCAACCCCATATGGATACGTAGAAGTTGCGGTATCATCACTCGAAGCTGGAGACATTTTCACCCCATATCTTAAAAGCAGCATGGAGAACAAAATTCTTTTCAGTATCTCGCGAACGCGCTTCCTTAATAGGAGGAGTACCAGTGCGATCACGCCGCCGATAAGCGCCATATAGACGGAAGTAAGCAGTACAAATGTCATGCCTTTGAAGGCACCGACAAGCGCAAGCAGCTTCACGTCTCCAGCACCCATTCCTCCTAGCAGATATGGAATCAAAAGTACTCCCCCTCCAACAGCAAATCCAAGTGCCGCATTTCCCAGTCCGCCAATACCGTCAATGAGACCATGCAGGATAAACGCCAAGAGAATGCCCGGAAAGGTGACCATATTGTAGATTTTGCGAGACTTTAGATCCGTAACAACACAAGTGGCAAGAATCAGAATTAGTATGCCATCCAGTACAATCATGATTGCCTCCGAACCTCTGATTTTAAAAAAGAGTCTAACGTTCCGAGAAACGTAAGACCCTTTAATTGAATGTTTGCTATGCTCTATGAAGGAGCGTAATAGATGTATACTCTAATTGATGAGTCCATTATCTTTGATTGCATTATTGATTTTACCTACACCATTTTGAAAAATCGTTTCAATCTTTTGATGGAAGCTTACAAGGATTGTAATGACACCAACCGCAATCAAAGATAGGACTAGACTATACTCTGTCACGCCTTGCCCGTTCTCACTCGCACAGAAACTCATAAATTTGTCTTGCATATAAACACCCCTTCTAAAGTGAGAAGGATATCATGATTATGGAGCATTCGTTGCGTTGCCAAGATCCGTATTCACTTTTTCAAACAGAGTCATTATCTTGCCTCTCAAGGCAATCAGAATTCCAACCACACCCACCGCGATAACGCCAAGCACCAAGCCATACTCTGTCATCCCTTGTCCTTGCTCTTCTACGATAAGACTTTTAATCTTGTTCATCATCATAAAGTCGCTCCTTTAAAAGAATGCATATTATGCTGCATAAACTCCCCATCTATAACGAGTAGGAAATAATCATTATGGAGTATTAGTTGCAGTACCGAGATCCGTATTAACTTTTTGAAACAGAGTTAAAATTTTTCCTCTCAAAGCAACCAAAATGCCAACTACACCCACCGCGATAACGCCAAGCACCAAGCCATACTCTGTCATCCCTTGTCCTTGCTCTTCTACGATAAGACCTTTAATTTTGTTCAACATAATAAAATCGCTCCTTTTGTTTACTGGAATTGGACAGCTTGTCCGATTTGCGTACGTGTCTGCGCTAGGCTGCCCGCCGGCAGCTCGATTACTGATGCGGTGTTCTTGATGACCGCGCCCATGCGGCCAGGCTCTACGCGGCTTTCAATCCCTACAATTGTGTAATTACGATCCAGATGCAGGACATCAATCGCATAGTTCATAAAGAACGTATGAATCGAACGACAGGGCTCAATATGAAGACAGGCTGCCTGTTGCAAAGCTTTCGTAAACATAAGTCCCTTTAGTCTGCGTGCAAACGTCCGGGCTTCCGTTACCTGCTCAGCCAGGATCTCTCCTGTATTCAGGTTCACCAGCTTCAACCTCTTCCACCTCCTAAATAAAAAATCCCCGCCTTTGCCGAAAGGTGGGGATTGAAGACAGACTCCCCCCGTAATCTTTCGGTAGCTGGCTGGCATAGCACTTTCGCACTTTAGCCCCTATAGCTTTGCGTCGCCGGCTTTCGCCGGGTTTGCCTTTATCGAGATTCCGCGAAGCATGTCGGGAAATCGATTTATGTGTTCATCTTAGCTTACGAACGGATCGGCTTGGAATCGTCCTATTTCCTCAATTTTCTGATAACATAATTCGACCATGCCTATATCAAAAGCAATACGCTGTAATAGACCCTTAGATATAGCAATAGGCATCAAGTTGTGGAAAATTTCAATAATTTGTCGGGACTTCCCTCTAAGTCTCTTTGATTTGTTAAATAGTGGATCCCCTATTGCATAGCATCCAACTTAGTCTTGAAGTAGGTCTTTGATGTCTAAAGCACCATGATGCAATATATAAGAAAACACGAAAAAAGCCCCTCTCTAGGAGGAGCTTCTCATCAAAATTCGTCCGCATCGAGCTTTGCTCGATCGGCGTCTAAACTTACCGCTCAAAGCGGTCGCGCTTCATGATTATACTTCGATAAAAGTTTAGTCATTACTCGGCAGCGCTGCCGGTTAATTTTTCTTTGAGCAGGTTCAACTGCTCGTCAACTTTAGCTTGTTTCGCGACATCAACTGGTGTGTAGTTGTTGATGGAACCTGCAGGCACATAAGGCTTGCGGGCGATTTCCGCTTCCACTTCCATCTGCATGATTTTCTCTTCCATGCGTTGGAAGCCGCGGGATGCGTTGCCGCTTTCGATCACACCGTTGTAGGAAACTTGAGCCATTTGCTTTTTCGCTTTAGCCAGTTGGGCACGGCTTACGAGTTCGTTGCGCTTATTGCGCATTTTGTAGAACTCATCTTTCATTTCGTGCAGCTGTTGAGTCAGCTCATCCGCTTGTGCTTTGGATCCTGCATGCATATCTGTGTATTCAACAATTTTATCTTCATGATATAGTTTTTCTTCCAAAGCTTGGCGGGCAATTGCTTCTTGACCGTTTTTCAGCGCTGCTGCCGCTTTTGCTTCGCGATCGGCTACAAGGCGTACGGATTCTTCCAGGCGCTGTTTCAGCTTGCGCTCATTGGCGATTTGTCTGGCAACAGTCACTTCGGCTTGCGCAATTTCTTGTTCCATGTCCCGTAAGTACTGATTAAGCATAACGATCGGATCTTCGATTTTATCTAATACCTCGTGAATCGATGCTTTCGTCATATCTTTCATTCTTGTAAATACTCCCATTGTTTACACGTCCTTTTTATTAGTATCGTTAGTAGTTTCGTAGCGAGCGACTTTGGCTCTTAATTCTTCAACTTCTCTTTGCAAAGCTTTCTTTTCGATATCTTTCATCATTTCATCAATGTTATTGGTTTTAGCAGCATCATAAGTTGAAGCTGTGTTAAAGTTGCTAGCTGCCGGACCTGTATGATGAGGCTTGTGGGGCTGCCAGCCGCCGCCATTATAAGCATGTCGGCCATATCCGCCTGCATAAGGATCATATGGCGGCTGATCAAAGCCAGGTTCTTTCGGAATGACAACCGCAGCTAGGAAATAGATGAAAATGACCGTGCCTCCAGTGAAAAATGTCGTAATGACAACCAGCAGGCGTAACAACGTTGCATCTACATTCATCGTTTCGGCTAGTCCGCCGCATAGTCCGGTAACTTTTTTATCTCTTCGTGAGCGATAAAGTTTGCTCATGATTGTGCTATCCCTCCTAATTTCACAGAATCTCTTTAGCTATTCAATTTTTTGCGTAGTGCTTCCATTTCAGCGTCTACTGCCGGGTTACCCGCCGCATAGTAGCTTTCACGGCTCATGCGTCTTACATCGCGGAGCGTTCTAGCATGCAGCTCCATATCGGATACGCGCTCCTCCAGGCGGCCGAACATGCGTGGTGTCGCATCCTGCGTCACACTGCTCATCCGGGCATGCAGTCTTTGCTGCAAGCGGGCGGATTCCATTCGCGCCAGGTAGTAGCTGCGTTTGTCTGCCACTTCTTTGTAATCGGCTTTCATTTGCTGCAGTTCTTCATCCAGATCAAGGATGGACTGCTTCGCCTGTTCATACAGCTCGTGATATTGCTCGCTTTTTTCTTCGGCTTGCAGCTTCTCTTGAAGCACAATCCGTGCCATCTGTTCTTCGCCGGCTTTCAGAGCAAGCATCGCTTGATGCTCGCGCTTTTCTTTCGTTTCCAGCGCAGTCAGATACTGCTGCCGGAGCGCCGCCGCGTGGCTGACGCATTGCTGGTACAGCTTTTCGGATTGTTGCAGCTGCTCGCGAGTAGCGGATAAGTATTGATCAATCAACCGAACCGGATCTTCCGACCGTTCCAAATGTTCATTCAGTGTTGCTACGGTAATGTCTCTCATACGCCTAAGCAGGCTCATCTCTCATACCACCTTTTTCAATCTCTGTATTGCATTACATTGCGATACCTTGCGATACATTTCGATACCTTGTGTTACTGTGCTTACACTCGCGTTCTATTCGACAACAACGAGAATCCGTAAGCGATTAACCCGATTGCAAGTAGGATTACGATCCAACCGGCTAATTTACCAAGCAGGATAATGGTACCGAGTCCTGCGATGATCCATCCGAATTTACTGCCGTTTTTGATTCCTACATAACCTAGACCCACCATAGCGAGCGGAATTACGTAAGCCATAATCGAGCCAATGAATGGTCCCGTGTGGATGCCGATTTTGTGTAGTAAGATCAGCGCACCAAATGCGATCAGCAGAAATGCCAAGCCTGTGTTTTTTTTCATCGTTTTTCGTCACCGCCTTTCGTGTGTTGTGCTCTTGTTCATGTCTTTATTTTAGGTAAAAACGAGACTGCCCAAAACGGACCCGCGACGGTTTTTAAACCTAGACCTAAGTCGGGGCGGGGGTCAGACCTGCGGATAAGACAAGGCGATGCAGCGCTTGAACGGCAGAAAAGCAAGCTGATTTGGTGGCGCGGCTTGCGAGGTCCGGGGCAGAATTATGGCGAAAACATGCTGCTGTAGCAGCATTAATTTTCTGTAGCGCCCTTTTCGGCCGCTACGGAACGGCGGGCGGGCGATTGCCACGCTGTAAGGGCCGGCTGGGCACTTACTGCCGCGATTATTCCGCTAGCGGCACGGTGTCCGCAGCTCCTCCTCTCGCACGAAAAACCTGGCCGATGGCCAGTTACTTGCCTAAAGCCATACGTTTGTGAACGAACTTGTCTTTGTCCATCATCCATCTTCTCGTTTGTAAAGATGAAAAATATCGTTCCCTCGGTTTTAAGGTTTTTTCTCATGTATTCTCGCTTATTCGCAGGATTTCAACGGCC
>NZ_JBHTHA010000034.1:0-22827 GCF_042676385.1 Paenibacillus sp. GCM10027628 | reverse complement strand
TAGCTACATTTGTATCGGAAGAAGAAATAGAAAGAATTCGTTTTGGCAGACCCACTACTTCACCAGCAGCATTCTTAGCGGAGATCGTTACTTCACGACCAAGCATGCTGTTTGCGCTCAGCTGAGTGTTCTTTCCAAGAACATTCGTTCCGTCATTGTCTCCGTTGTAAACAGGGGAAGCACCGTATGCTGCATTATCAACTATGCCGCTGTCTTTAGCATTCCAAAGTGTTGCAACACTGTTTACCGAATAAGTGATATCCGTGGATGCCGAGTCAGCAACTGTTACAGTTCTTGTAAGTTTATTCATTTCATCTGTGCCGTTCTTCAAAATCGTCACAACTAAATCTGTTTTGTAGTTCTTAGCATTCGCTACATTAGCTGCTGCAAAGCGGTAAGTGTTACCGTTGAATGCTTTAACATCAGTAATCGTAGTTGGAGTCGCACTGCTTGCAAATACAGCTTGGCTTCCAGTGCTGTTTACAACAGCGTCGTTATCAGCTGTAATCAGCATCGGAGTTGTGCCATTCAAGCTAGTACCAACCGCAACGTTTGAATCAGGGGCACTCGCATATCCTGTGAATACTGCTGGAGTACCAGTGTATTGCGGCGTATAAGTTCTTGCAGTTACAGTTACGCTATAAGAGTTGCCACCGCTTGTAACAACATTACCATTCGAATCAACACTGTTCAAGGTATCAAGTTGCTTGCCGTACTGGTCAATTACAGTGTATTGGAATGCAGTAGAACCACCCGGAAGAAGTTGCTTTCCAGGAGCAGTTACCTCTTTAATGTGATCCGGAATACGTGCTGCTTGAACAGTAAAGTTCTTAGTGTCACTGCTTGATACATTAGAAGTAGCAATAAATGCACTTACCGAGATAGATCCGTTTTTCTGTGCAGGGATGTTAGTCAAATGGATCTGACCTTTGTGTGAACCTACAGTTTCGAGCGAGAAGTTACCAGTACCAGTGCTTGAGCTGATTCGGATCTGGTTTTGGTTCTCTGTGCTGACAATATCGTCTGCGCTCAACTGGTTACCAGCAGCATCGTATGCGATGAGCGGTACGTAAGCATCATTGTCGCCTGCTGCGATAACGTCGTCAACGTTGCCAATTTGAACCTTCGTTGCAAGTTTTGCCGACTTGATCGATACCTTACCCGTTGAAGATGCCGCTTGATCGATGAACGTAAACGTGAAATCTCCACTCTTATCAACGTTCTTAGTCAAGGAGATTTTCAACACAGGGTTGCCGTTTCCGTCGTCTTCCATAGCGTAAGTTGCAGCATCTGTGTAGTCATTCCAGACTAAAGTCGGGTTCCAAGCGTTAGCTGTAATTGTGTCATAGCTGATTAAGCTACCGTATTGGTCAAAGAAGTTCAGTGCAAATTTAGCATTGTCACCAGTACCGTTAATGGCTGTGCCATTAGAGTAAACCGGTGTGCCAAGCTCTACTTTCGAAAGAATCGGAGTAGTTCCGACAGTAAAGTTCTTAGTTGCTGTTACATGGCTATCATTGTTGGTAATCGTTGCAGTAACAATACCAACACCAGCAGTTGCGTTGTTAGAATTGATTGTTGCAATCAAATAACCATCAGTGTTCTTAGTAAGCTTTACAACATCACCATAGAAGTTGTAGTTTCCAGCAGATGCGGAAGCAAGTTCTCCGTATTGGTTAGTAGCTTTCAACTTAACTTGAGTGTTAGTAGCTTTTGCGATCGTATCGCTTGCAGTAACAAACTCAATTTTTTGTACTTGCTCGTCTTGAGCTGTAAATGTAGCTGTTGTTTTATCGACAGCCGCTGCATCCAAGCCGCTCATGGTTACAGTGTAGTCACCAGCCATAAGCTTGGTGTCAGTCAGAGTCAATGTAGCGGATTTCTTGTCGTCTGCGAATTTCGCAGTCGTTGCTACAGCAACAGTACCTTTCGTTAAAGCCAATTTCGCTTTGTCAGTATCTACTGGCTTGTTAAAGTTAACAGTAACAGTTTGAACACCTGCTGCTTTCGCGTCAGTTACAGATACTTTACCAGCTGGTACATATTGTTGTTTGGCTTCGTATGCGCCAGTTAACAGCAGGTCGCGAGTTGCGTTCGCTTGGCCGCCAAATGTGCCGTCTGCGCCGTTAGGAAGCAGTTTCAGCTCAAGTGCAAGAGCTACATAGCCTTGTGCCCAACCGGAAACCGTTGCGTCTGTACCTGTTTTTGCTTTTGCATCAGCGTCTTTACCCAATACACGGTCCAAGAATGTCGCCAATTGTTCTTTTGTTACTTTACCAGCTGGATCAAACGTAGTATCGGTTACGCCGTCTGTTACGCCAGCTGTTTTCAACGCTTCGATGTAAGGCAATGCATAACCGTTGGCTGCATCGTCCACACTAACGTCAGTAAAGCTTGATGTTTTCAAGTCTTTGTTCACATCAAGGCCCATGATCAAGGCTGCTACTTTTGCGAATTGTGCGCGGTTCATTTCGTCTTTCAGACCAAATGTTGTGTCCGTCACACCATCAAAAATACCAGCTGAAATCATGGCATCAAATTTGGCTTTCGTCGCTGCATCAAGATCTTTCAGATCTGTGAAGTCTGCGGATGTTTTACCGAATGCCACGGAAGAGAACATCGACAGCGCTACTGTTGCGGAAAGCACTACGGATAAGCTTTTCTTCATAAGGGTTGTTTCCTCCTAAGTATTTGAAAGTTTTTTGTTATAAAAACTTATAACCAACGGGGCGACTGCGTCTTGCGCGCATACTTTCGTGTAGCTTTTCGTCTATCACCTTGGCTACAAATTGAGTATACTACCATCCATTCATGAATTCATTGATAAGAAATTTCCAGTGCTATACTTCGAGTACTTGTATTTATATTTCAATAGGATTATTACTTGCTTTGATTTAACTTGTATAAGTTACTAAATTAGTTAATTACAATCACAGCGTTTGCTGTAAGATCAAATGTCGTACATGGCCGCACTTGCATTGATTACACCATTTTGATCTACAGTTACATTACCGCTGCTGATGAACTTGTAGGGAAGTTGAAATCAAAACAATGACTATTTTTCCCTGCAATAACTTGTTTTTGTTAGTTTGCTTGGACTCTACTNAAGGCTGCTACTTTTGCGAATTGTGCGCGGTTCATTTCGTCTTTCAGACCAAATGTTGTGTCGCTTACGCCGTCAAAAATACCGGCGCTGATCATCGCGTCAAATTTGGCTTGTGTTGCTGCATCAAGATCTTTCAGATCTGTGAAGTCTGCGGATGTTTTACCGAATGCTACGGAAGAGAACATCGACAAAGCCATTGCAGATGTAAGTACGACGGATAAAGTCTTCTTCATAAGGGTTTGTTTCCTCCTAATATTTTGAAGTTTTTGTTATAAAAACTTATAACCAACAGGGCGACTGCGTCTTGCGCGCATACTTTCATGTAGCTACTCGTCTATCACCTCGGCTACAAATTGAGTATACTATCATCTATTCGCGAATTCATTGATAAGAATTTTCCATTGAATCTAGTCCTATCACTCTTTAAATTCGCCTAGAAATAGCTTACTACCGATTTATGAACAAATTGAGAATTGAAGCTGAAAGCTAGATAAAAAATCACTTAAAATTACATGAAAAAGTGATTTCAAAACACAAAAAGACTGTGTCCAGATTTCAGACACAGTCTATTTTTCATATAAGGTATTTTCTTTTGTTGATTCATTACATCAGGGATCCGTACGCAACATTAAACTTTCTTTAGTTTTTGAAGAATTCGAATCGTTACTTCCGCTGCTTGTGCGCGGGTGAAGGTGCCTGTTGGATCGAAGCTGGAAGTTGCTTTCTTTTGTCCCGGAAGGAGGGCATTTGGTACGCCTTGTATAAAGCCTGCCTTCGCAACAGCTTCTACTGATTGCACAGCATAGATATCAACACTTCCTGCATCTGTAAATTGTTTCTGCAAGGCAGCCAAAGAAGCTTGTTCCGTAGAAGTGAGTTTTAACTCCATAGCTCTTGCAATGATCACTGCAGCATCCTGCCGACTAATAGAGTTATTAGGCAAGAACACACCTTGTGCCGCTCCCCTGATTAATCCGGCTCTAGCAGCAGCTTCAATATGCATAAAATCATACAATGGATTTGCAACGCCTCTACGAATATCTCCAAATGTTCCTGAGTAATTTGGATCAGTTGGACTCGTTATATTCGTTGATGTATCTGTATTGATCAAAGGAATACCGATAGCATTGACAAGCATTGTAACAAATTCACCACGTGAGATGGGATCATCCGGCATGAATAACCCAGTCACTTTGTTCTGCATATATCCCTTGGAATACAAGGTATCCAGATCATCTCTTGCCCAGGCATGGTTAGTAACATCGGTAAAGCTATTATCCATATACATAACTTGGAAATAACCGAAACTTGTGATAGGTACAGTGATCGTATTGTTTTTCGTATTGACTACACCACCAAGATTTACCCATTTCTGCTGTTGATTAGCCGTATTATTGATAATGGTAGGATCCCCAGGGTTTAAAAAGGTCCCATATTGAAATACAGCAATATACTTACTGGAATCTGCCCGAATGCTCTGATCAAAACTTAAAGTTAGCTGCCCAGATTGCGTCGGTACTACCTGATCCGTATAACCGCGGTTATAAAATTGTTGTCCACCAGTCGAATTTGGCAAAGTCCCGCTGCCCGTTAGAGAAGGCTGTAATTGATTTGCGTTATTAAGAGATGTATAAGGAATAGAACCTGCATCAATCCAATATCGCTGACTGGCTGGTTTGAATCTTCCTGATGTTTCGATCAGAAGTGAAGCCCCAGGCGTTGAAGAGTTTTCAACTGTTTTATCGACACGTCCGTCAAGCATACTGGCAATCCCAAACAACAATTTCCGATCCGAAGTAATAAATTGATTATCTACGGATTGTGTAAAGTCATTCCGCATCAATTTTGTACCCGCTGGGAAAGCAAGTTGCATTTTTCCATTAAATACATTCATCTTGGAATTAAGCAAAGATTTGAATTGGGCGCCTTCGATTGCCGCATTTTGATTGTTAAGCACCAACGTACCATTTGTTTTCGTTGTTCCACGGTTTACAACGAAAGTAATTACGTTCGATCCTGCTTTTAAATTTGTCGCCTCAAATTGGAACTGATTAGTTGTCCCAGAAACCAGTGTTCCCGCTGTTTTACCAAATAGGACACTGTCTGCATTATCAGCTTGAATGATAATATTCTGATAGTTGGAGTTAATATTAGCCTGATCCTGATTGCTTGCGTTTTTAATTAATAACGATGGCTGAATAACGACATACGCTACAGGTTGCCGGGTAATCGTAACCGTTTTATTTGTTGTAACTCCGGATGCATTGGTAGCATTTAACTGGAATACGAAATCTCCATAAACGCCACTTGGCAGTACATAAGGAGTGCTTAATTTAAAATCCTCAGTAAATTTCTTCAAATCGGTCTGATCTTGCTGAAAGCTGCCCACCACCATCGATACACTTAATGGGGTCGGGGTTCCACCAGGAGCTGTAACGGTCAAAGACCATTTAGAAGACGGAGACGTAGTAGACGTGCCGGACGCCACGCTTATATCAACGTTTGAAATTGTTCCCTTTAATTGTAGCTCACTCGCATTAGTGGTGTACGAATCCGGCAATGTACCCGGTGTAAACTGGGCAGTAGGCGCATTCGGCGATTGCGTTGGCATGAAAGTGCTAATTAATGGCGATGCATCGCTTAGAACAAATACATCAATGTTGGTCGATGTTACAAGCTGACCGTTGAGATAGAGATTGAACTTGATGCTCTTCTTTCCGCTTGCGTCAAAATAAGTGCTAGCCGGGTTGGTTGCAGGTACAGTGTTGAATGCACTTTTCGGAATAATAAAGGTTCCATCTTTAAAGATCATATCCCCTGTAGCAGGAGATGCAGCGCTTTGCACCTGAAGCGGAATCGGATTGTCGTTGACTGTTAATTTTACATTCTTATATTCGCTATAAGGCAAGTTAACCAGACGACCTGATACACATGGTCCTGATCCTGCAGCACTTCCCGGACATGAAAACAATCCTGGATTAGATACGACTTTTCCATTAAACAGGTTTGTTACAATCACATAAGGAGAGCTTGCAATATTTACATTGTATTGCTTTATTCCGGCTGGAGAGCTATTGCCGGTTGAGTCATAAGGTATAATGGTCAGTGTTGTCGGTCCATCTTGTATACCTTGAAGATTGACGGTTGTTTTATTAAGGAAATTACCCTGAGCATCTTTAATTGTAGTAGCATTCGTTTTGTATACCTTGTTTGTACTGTCATAGTCAGTAGAGGTTGCATCGTTATAATAGCTTCCTCCCACCTGAACCTTTATGCTACTAGTCTTTGAATTTGTATAGATGTTTAACGCGGCAGGGAACTGATTAATCGACGACGATCCCGAGGCATTAAGGTTGACTTCATAGGAAGTGGTTCCATTAGTTGACGTAAATTGCTGAGCAACGTGATCGGTGTATGCGACATTTGGATCCAAAAAGTAATACGTATAAGTAGTCTGAGTGGGTACTCCTCCGGCATTTACAAATGTAAACAACACTTGTTGATACGAACTGTTGGTGTTTACCGGCAAATCGGAAGAGAAGTCATAAATATTATATGCACTTGTGCTCTTGCCAGCATTGTTTGAAATCGTTGTATTGGTTGGCGTAGTAGCTACGTTAGGATTTAATCCCCCGCTAATAGCAGGATTCGAGCCAGCAGCGCCAGGCTGGGTAAAATCATAATGAATTTTAAAGTTCGGCAATCCTAAAACGGTAACGTCCATATACACGTAATCCGTTGCAGTCCCGGATGATATCGGATTTTTGATAGACGCTTTTACTGTAACATTATCATTACTGTTCTTATTTACTGTGGGAACGGTATACAAGTTTTGAACGGTTGTGCTTGCAGCACTTTGTGCCAGAACATTTGCATTATATGCAAATGCTTTTCCGTTATCATAAACAAATGGCTTTTGGGTTGTATAGGAGTTTGTTAAATTCTTCGCGATAAAAGTAATCAGGTTATCCCCGGGAGAAAAAGTCATATCCGATGATCTGCCTGAGTTCGCAATAAAAGTGAAATTGCCATTAGTAAAAGCAGACGCCGAATAGGTCGTGCCCGCTACAGTCGCGCTAACTTCCGTTGCGTTAGGTGCAGATCCCGTTATGATGACATTAGAATACGGTGCCTGCGTCGGGTACGTTCCATTATCTGCAAAAGTAGCCCCATTGACCTGCAAATTGGATATGTTAGCGACAGGCGTAAAATAAGCCCATCCAGGAAGAGAAGCGACTGCGCTTGACGCTCCATATTTAAGCGTAATTTTATTTAGACCTTCTGAAAGCTGTACATTGTTAAACGTTATCTCCGTGCTGTTAGTTGAACTTAAGACAGGCTTATTCACTGTATTCGAAGCTGTCACACCCGTATTAACGTTAACTATTTCATAATAAATGCTCGAAATCTGGTCAGCAGAAAAGCCGCTGATATCAGCTGTGATGTTGATCGGATTCTGAGTAAACCTTTGAACCGCGCTGTCGGTTGCTGTGTCAAGCGGATCCACATGTGTAACTAAGTTTGTAATATTGATTGTTGATGCTGCATTAACGGTAAGCGGCAGCAAAAGCGCCACTAGCATGCTGAGGACTAACGCAATACTTGTCCATTTCTTGCTTAACAGTTTCAAAGAAGGTTCCTCCTTATGTGAATGTTTCTTGTTCACTCTTTATCACTTGCTAAATGTCTATTCTAGTCTTCAAATCCCCTCCAAATTTTCTACATCGTTCTACATCATTAGACGCGGCCATGAGCCAAAAGTTGTTGTATCTTTCTTATCGGTTGATTCGCAAGAAATGTTTAGAGCAAGAAAAAAAATCATAAAAAGCAAGAAAAACCCAGTCGCATTGGACTGGGTTTTAAATTTATATAATGACTATTATTTACCCATACGATCGCTCTGAACAGGCTTGCGGAGCAATCGCTGGAAGAAGTTCAAGATAGGTTTGCGGCTCTTGCTGATAATGCCGATGGCTTCGGCACCTACGAGCATTACCAGGAATAGGGCTACGATGATCATCACTAATCCCCACGTGAAGTCTTGGGAGATAAACACAGAGCAGGCAACTGCACTGCCGCCAAATACTAGAGCGATACCGTAGATGATCAGCACGCTTGTACGATGGCTGAAGCCGAGCTGCAGCAAGCAGTGATGCAGGTGGCTTTTGTCAGGTGCTGAGATCGGTAATTTATTAACATAACGACGCATGATCGCGAAAAAGGTATCGGATAAGGGCACGCCTAGGATCATGATCGGAATTAGTAAAGAGACGACAGCGGCTTGTTTAAAGCCGAGAATTGATAACGTCGCTAGGGCGAAGCCCAGGAACAAGGCGCCGGAATCGCCCATGAATATTTTGGCCGGGTGGAAATTAAAGAACATAAAGCCTACAATACTTCCTAGTAAAATCACGCTGAGTAGAATAACTGTAACGTTACCCATCATAAGTGCCAAAACCAGAATTGTTGTCGTAGCGATACCGGATACACCGGCAGACAAACCGTCTAGGCCGTCGATCAGGTTGATGGCGTTTGACACGCCAACGATCCATAATATTGTAATTGGAATACTTAACCAACCAATGTTGAAGTTAGTCGTTCCGAATGGAATGTTAACAAGGTCGATCTTCAAACCGAATGCGACGACGATGCAAGCGGCAATGAGCTGTCCAAGCAGCTTCCATTTGGGCGAAAGTTGGAAACGGTCATCCAAGGCCCCCGTGACGACGATCACGAATCCCCCGATCAGCAAGCCGAACGCTGCATCCGAGTTGACCACATCGAGTGCTGGAGAGATGACGAAATAGGCTCCGACAAACGCAAGGAATATCGCTAATCCTCCGAGACGCGGCATAATTCGAGTATGTACCTTACGGTGGTTCGGGGCATCAACGGCTCCTACCCAGAAGGCAAATTTTTTGACCAGGGGTGTCAGCAGCAGCGCCATTAAGCACGAAGCGATAAACCCAATCGCATATAATCCATACATCTTCTTCTTCACAGCTCCTCTTGTCTTGGGTGGCAGGCATCCGCCGAAATGAATTATACTCCGAATTGTCCGCAAATACCACTGCTAATTTTGTCTGAAATGACCTTTTTCAGGTAATTTTCATAGTTTTTTTCATGGTTTTGTGACTTTCTCTTTTTCGCGCATGACTTTCAATGCGAATTTCGGAAGTATAAGCATTCTCTTGTAGCGCCAAGGCTCCTGCAGAAGGCGGTAGAACCACTCCAAACGAAGTTTTTGAAAAATAAGCGGCGCCCTTTTTAGCTTGCCCGATAAGACGTCAAAACTTCCGCCGACGCCCATCATAATCGGAACGCCAAGTTGTTCCTTATATTTGGCGATCCAAGGCTCCTGATTGGCTGCAGATCTTCCTACAAAAAGAAGATCGGGCGCAGCCTGAACGATGTCTGCTATGACTTCAGCATCCTGTTCAGCACCAAAATACCCATCGCGCACGCCGACCAGCTCGATTCCCGGATAGGAAGTGCGAAGTCGATTAGCTGCAGCCTGGATGACCTCAGCCGATGCACCCAGCAGGTAAACCTTCCAGCCACGCGGCTCTCCGACTTTCATGAGTTCATGAAGCAAATCATACCCTGGGACTCGCTCAGCGACGGGCTCTCCCACATAATTAGCAGCCCAAACGACACCGGTACCGTCGGGAACGATCAGCTCGGCTTCCTGCATCATGCGTAAATAAGCAGGATCGTCTTGAGCGGCCATCACCATAATCGGATTCGCGGTAATGATTTGATGCGGTTGTCTCTGCTCGATCACGCCCGTCAAATAGGCGACGGTTTGCTTCATTCCCATTTTGGAAATCGGAACGCCATATATGCGTACTTTCGGTATCGTGCTGGCAGTCAAGGCTGCCGCAGGAGTTGCAGTTGTTGTTAGACTCATAAATCTCTCATCCTTTATGACGTTGGAATCGGACATTTGGTTCTTTTTATTTGTGAATTATATAAAAGGAAACGATTTGCTGCGCGGGGCGCTGCGCCTGCGCTTTCAGCTCTTCGATGGCGGCGGTTCGGGACGCCGCCCACTCGGCTCTGCCGTCGAGGAGGCGCAACGCTTCCTCGGTGAAGGCTTCTGCATCGAAGCGTGCAGTCGATGCCGCGGCTTGCATGCCGAGCCTATGGAGGAACTGGTCGATCTTCGGATCGTACGAGATGCCGACCATAGGCACATACTGCGAGGCTGCATAGATCAAGGAATGCAGCCTCATCCCGATCAGCAGGTCGCAGCTCGCGACCTGCTCCAGCATTTCCTGCGGATGGACGACGCCTCGCGCCATCTCCACCCGACCTCCGTGATCGCCCAGCCGGTCGATCACGAACTGCGACGCCACCTCATCCGAGGGGAGGTGGAAGGGCAAGAACCGCAGCCGCACATCGGTGCGGGCTGCGAGCAGCAGGGCCAAGGACCGCGAGAGAGCTTCCAGCTCTGAGCGGTCCTGGTTCCAGAAGCGGACGGACACGCCGACCGTCCGCACGCTAGCGGGCGCGCCATCAGCCGCGCCCGAACCCCCGCCGGACGCCTGCGCAGCAGCGTCCGTCTGGCCCGGCCCGGCCGAGGGCCCTGCCGCGCTGCGCGCCTCGCGCAGCGGCAGGCCCATGACCGGGTCGGGCACAACCTCAATGCGCTCCCGCGGGAGGCGCATCCGACCCAACAAGTCCGCGGACTCCGTATCGCGGACCGACACATACCGGCAGCGCTTAAACACGCCGCGGATCCAGCCATCGAATATTCGCCAGTTCACCGGGCCGATGCCTTGCGAATACACAAACGTCGGCTTGCCCAGCCACTGCGCCAGCTTCAAAACCGCCAAGTAATACGGAATCGTCTTGGCGCTCGTGGCGTCCTGGAGCAAACTGCCGCCACCACTTATTAGGCCGTCCGCTTCGCGCAAGGCGCGAAACAAAGCGCCGGGCTTCATCCGATGGTACGCTTTTACACCGTACATTTGTGACGTTTTTTCCGGATTCGCCGACAACACGATAGGTTCGATCCGGATCCCTTTGGCCTGTCCTTGCTCCTGCAAGGCAAGTAAAATCGATTGGAGCACAGCTTCATCGCCGCTATTATCGAATCCGTAGTAGCCGGATAGCGCTATTTTAACTGTGGGGCCCATCGTTTCCAACTCCTTGCAACAATTTCCCAAATGGCTATGAATACGAGCCCGATCAGAGCACCGAATACCACACCATACGTAATACGGATGAGCGAGATATGCAGCGGTGTATGCAAGTGCGCGAACGTATCGACAATGGAAAGCTGCCCGATCACGCCAATGAACATCAGATAAACCGCATTTTTATAGCGAACTGCGAGATACGCGCCGACCAAGAAGACCGGGTGGGCGAACAAGAACTCTTTCGTTCGTGGCCGAACACGCAGTGTATTTTCCAAGAAAGATCGGAACAGTTTTTCAAATGAAGAAGCTTGTCCTTCGTTACCTGTTCGCGATAAGTAATAATAGATCGCTGCGATCGCGATCACTGCTGTCACAACCCACAGCACGCTGATATTCGAAGCAAATACACTTCGAACTTTCCCCCACTTCTCCGCATACGTAGTTTTCTCGCTGAAGAAGAGCAAATACAGCCCGACAATCGCGATTGGCAGCAGATGCAGCAAGCTTACACCTCTGAATTGCTGCAGAACAAGCGAATACGAAATGTGATTGAGCAGCGCCACTTCATAGGCGACCCCGATTAGAGATATCGCCGATGTCTTAACAAGTTGCCACAATCCGTAAGCTAGTCCTGACTTCCAATTAGCCGCTGCTCCGGATCGTACCGAGCGGATCGCAAGCATAACGGCAACGCTTGGTGCGCAAATGGCCGTACTTAGCGCAAGTCCTTGCGCATACAAATTCGCCGAAAGCACGTGTAAAGCCGCAGCGCCAAGCAAGCCTAAGACGAAAAGGAATAAAGTTGCCTCTGGAATGAAGAAAGAAACGGTAAGCACGACTAGACTAACCCCACCGATGAGGATTAACACTCGGGCTACTTTTTGCCAACCTGTCGTTTTTACCGTAAACGGTTCAGCAGGTCCTAATTTAAATCCTTCTTTCTCGATTCTTGGTATCGCTCCGTCCTTGCCCTGCAAGCTATCGTAAAGCGCGGATAACGGATCTACAAGCTTGCCTTTATCCAGACTTTTTACCGGTTTAGCGTTCAGATAAACCATGCGAATGTTGCGATCTTTCACAGCGAGCACGAATCGATCCGCGACGCCTTGGATCCGATCAGCCAAATCGGCCTTTTTCAATGGCTCCGTGAGCTTTTCTCCGTCTTTGTCTGTAAAGGAATGAAGACGAACGACATTGTAATTGGTTTCCTTCGCTAAGGTATCAAATCCTTTTTGCGGTTCCTTCAAGAGTTCAATGGCTGCTAGGCCAATTCCATTTTTATGAAGAAGTTCTGCCATTTTTTTCAGGTTTACTTCCGTATTCTCTTCCGTATAGCCCGGAACTTCGTTGCCATCTACAATCATTCGTTTCACGCCGAGGTCGTGGAGCTGCTTCAACAACCGGTCCATATCATTGGTCACAAAAGGTCTGCGGTTTGAGAGCCTCACCACGATCTGGAACCCTTGCTCCTTCAACATTTGTATACTCATCGGGTCTGGGTCCATCGTCTTGATGGACGCATCGTCCATGCTCATTTGGATGATAAGCCCGCTTTTGTTCTTAAAATTCCATGGTTTTGTTGCTACTTTTAAATCGCTAAATGTTTTTTGAATCATCGGCTCCAGCTTCTGCTGAGTAGCGCTGTCCGCAAACAGAATATAGGTGTAATTCTCGTTCGGATCGCCGAAGGTTTGCATCATGGCCATGGCGTCGCGCGAATTAAACATCTCAATCCGACGGCTCTCTCTTAGCTCATTAAGCGTGCTCTCGAAAACGGACATCGAGCCTATGCCTGCCGCCTTCATATTTTTCAGTTGATCTGCAACAAAGTTTTGAGGATTTGTCTGGATATCAGCGATATCGAGCAGGTTGCGATAATTAAATACAAATTCCACCTTATTGGCGGACGTTTCCGTCTGATGGCGGGCGTAAGCTAAGGGCAGCGAGCTTAGCATGCCGATAATAACAAGCCACCATAATACATTTTTCACAGGATTATTCCATGTTTTATACCACTGAGCCAAGTTGTCCACTCCTTAGAGCTTTCCTTTGGAAAGCTTTCTTCGTAAGAAATTGCTGTATCTTTTCCCTTTTACATTTGAAAACCTCTCCAGAACTGAAAGCCTGGGTAATAGGTCCAATGAAAGCGGACTGGTTTCCACAATTCATTAGACGACCTACACCCGACTTAGGTTCTAAAGAGGTTCATTCCATCTTATTTCCTTATCTTACTTTACCCGTCTACACGGCTGAGTACATATTGAATAATACCATCCAATTGCTTCGAAGCCCCGGGACCTGTCGATCCTCGGACCGCAAAATAAAATTTGATTTTCGGCTCGGTACCGGAAGGGCGCAAACAAAACCACGATCCATCCGCCAGTTTAAACTTCAGCACATTTTCCCGAGGGAGACCATGAATGCCTTGTTCGTAATCCTCGACGCCCGTCACGCTGATCCCATTAATCTCAGTAGGCGGATTCGTTCTCCACGCTTCCATGATTCGGCCGATTTGTTCCACGCCGTCTTTTCCTTTGAGCGTCTTTGATTCAAGTTTTTCCAAAAAGTACCCAAAGGATTCGTAAAGCTCCTGCAGAACATCGTACAAGGTCTTGCCCTGCTTCTTGTAGTAAGCTGCCGCTTCGCATATGAGCATCGCTGCAATCACAGCATCTTTATCTCGCGCATAATCGCCCGCTAAATAGCCATAACTTTCTTCATATCCAAACAGGAACGTATGTTCACCTGTCTGCTCGAACTGCGTCATTTTTTCCCCGATATATTTAAAGCCGGTTAACGTATTTAATGTAGGGATTCCGTAATGATTCGCGATAACCGCTCCCATTTCGCTGGTCACGATTGTCTTGATCACTACGCCATTTGCAGGTAAGGTTCCACGCTCTTTCAAGCTCGCGAGTAAGTAGTTCACCATAATGGCACCCGATTGATTGCCCGTCAGTACGACATATTCACCATTCGGATCTTTCACTACCGCCCCCATACGGTCCGCATCCGGATCCGTTCCGATAATGATATCGGCATCCCAGTCCTTAGCTTGCGCAATGGCGATCGTGAAGGCCTCTCTTTCCTCAGGGTTCGGCGATTTGACGGTGGAGAACTGCGGATCCGGCAGCTCTTGCTCCGCTACGACGCGCACTTGGCCGAAGCCTACAGCTTTCAGCACTTCGCGAACAGGTAAGTTTCCTGTACCATGCAACGGGGTAAAAATGACCCTGAAATCATCGCTGATTTGCTTGATGATATCGGGATTTTGACTGACCGCTGTAACAGCTTCTACGTACTTCTTATCAATCTCTTCACCCAGCCACTGAAGAAGATCTTGCGACTCGGCTTCAGCCTTCGTCAACTTCTTCACCTTCGCAAAGGAATCTACACTCTGAACCTCTGCAATGACCTGCTCGGCAAACACTGGAACAAACTGTCCGCCGTCTGATCCGTATACTTTATATCCGTTATATTCCGGCGGATTATGACTTGCAGTAATAACGACACCGGCCGTCGCTCCCAAGTAGCGAACCGCAAAAGATAACTGCGGCGTCGGACGCAGCGCTTCAAATACATACGCTTTAACGCCGTTTCCTGCAAATACGAGAGCCGCTTCTAGCGCGAACTCCGGCGACATATGACGCGAATCGTAAGCAATAACAATGGAAGGAGCAGCAGTACCCGTTCCGCGCACAAATTGCGCTAAACCTTGGCTCGCACGACCAACCGTATAAATGTTGATCCGATTTGTACCGGCGCCAATGACACCCCGCAGTCCGCCTGTGCCGAATTCCAAGTCTTTGTAGAATCGATCCTCGATTTCTTTTGCATCTTCACGAATAGATTGAAGTTCTTCCTTGGTTCGAGCATCGATTGCTGGGTCATCCAGCCATAGTTGGTATTGAGTTTGCACACGCGTCATAGTTGTCAGGTTCATCTCCTTTAGTCTATGTATTATTTATTAGCAAGGGCGAACATAAGCTCGCCTTCGACTACCACCTTGTCGCCTACTTTCGCTACAGCTTGGCCTTTTACCACGGTTCCTTTAACTCGGGTAATGGTCATCTCAAGGGTCAATGTGTCCCCCGGTACCACTTGCTCACGGAAACGTACGCCGTCGATGCCTGCGAACAAACCGATTTTCCCTTTGTATTGCGGCATAGATAAAACCGCTACAGCGCCTACTTGCGCCAGCGCTTCGACGATCAGCACTCCTGGCATTACCGGATACCCCGGAAAATGTCCGGTAAAAAACGGCTCGTTCATCGTTACATTTTTAATGCCAACCGCTCTAACACCCTCTTCTACCTCCAAAATCCGGTCGACCAACAGGAATGGCGGGCGATGGGGAATAATCTCTTGAATTTGATTAATATCTAGCATAAACACGGATGTCTCCTTTCAAAATACTTGCATAAAATACAAGGTAACAACTTACAATAATGTTGTCCCTTCACGAACTGCAGGAAGTGAAGGTTGATATAAGGGAGCTTATGTATAGGCCTGATTGGCTGGTCGATACATAGGCTCTTTTTCATCCACATGGGAATGTTAAAGGTGCTCGGCTTTATCTTTACGGTTTAATAAGAGGAACTGAATAATATAGATGATGGACGTAAGGAACGAAACTAAAATGACGAACCACAGATACGTCAACGCGAAGGTTAAATCAAAAACGATAAATAATATGGCCAGATAATAAAGGACGGTCGTTAATTTACCCATCACATTGGCGGGAACCGTCAGCTTGCCTCGAAAATGAAAGAATGCGGAGCCGATAATCATCCCCAGATCACGAATAAACATGGCGGCAGCGGCTTCCCAAGGAATCATCCCGGATATTAACAGCGATAGCACCACGGTAATCATCATACTTTTGTCTGCAAGCGGATCTAGCATCACACCCACCTGGGTAATAAGTCCCCTAGTTCGCGCCAAGTAACCGTCTAGAATATCCGTAAGTCCCGCAAGGAGCAGGATGAGGAAGGCGATTTTGATATAGCCATTGAAGAAGAACATGAGGTAGACAGGGATCAGGACAAACCTGCTGATCGTAAGCATGTTCGGTATATTCAAGGTACCCCTCCCGTGCCGTGAAATCGATAAGACGATCCTAAACCTTCATTCATTATACCGCTGCTTTCCAAAAAATAAAACTCCCGCGAGGGAGTTTGGGTTATTTCGCAAAGACCAGCTCGTACAAATGCCGCCATGTGCTCATATGGAAAATTTCCGAAGCCGGCTGATGGCCCAACTTGCTATAACCGATCCAGAGGCCGATGAACACGGCCAGCACAGCTAAGACGGGAACACGAATGATTTTGAGAACAAGTAACGTAATTTTCAGCCATTTCGGCTGTGGTTTCTTCTTTTTTGGAGTAGGCTTGTCCGTCATATGTAGCCATATCCCTCCCTTTCCTCTATCAGGCGCGCAAATTGTTCGCCATGTTCATCATCTGATCCGAAGAAGTAATAGCTCGGGAGTTGAGCTGAAGGGCGCGCTGAACCATGACCAAATCTGTCATTTCATCCGATAGGGTTACGTTGGATTGCTCCAGATACCCCTGCATAAGCGTTACACGATTCGCATCGTTGTTGGCCGTACCGTTGACCGTCTGCAAAACGTTAGCTTGCTCAGCAGCCGTAATACCAGCTGGCAGCGTGTATAGATTATCGCCTAAATCCTTCAAAAGCTGCGGCCGGACAACGCGAACCAACTTGATTTCACCCAAATTAACAGGCGCTGCGGTTGGGTCTTGTTGATTGTAACCTTTCACGGCTCCATCCGGATCAACGACTGCACGGTACCCATTCGGAACCCGGATCGGATTCCCGTCGGAACCCGTTACGAAGTGACCCTCTTTGGTCGTAAGAACTGTATTGCCATTCTTGTCCGGGCTTAGGTTAAATGCACCGTTGCGGGTCCAAGCCGGTTGAAATACTTGATTGCCGTTCGCATCAATCTTGCTGATAGCAACCTCGAACAGCCCATCCCCCTGAATCGCAAAGTCCGTCGCATTGCCTGTTGACTGGATCGGACCTTGAGCCAAGTTCGTCTGAATTTGCACCAAACGGGAGCCCCATCCTTGGTTGAAGCCGAGTGGCGAGAACCGGCCCTGCTGGCGGAATCCTTCCGGTTGGCCTTTGACATTCGTCAGTACGTCCTCAAAAGAAGCTTCCTTCTTTTTGAAACCGTTCGTATTCACATTCGCTATATTATTCGAAAGAATATCCAGCTTTTGCTGTAAGCTGTGCATGGATACCGATGAGTTGATCATGGAATTGTTCATGGACTACTCCTTCGCGGGCTGGATTATACGCGTCCTACTTCGTTGGCGGCCTTATCCATACTTTTATCATAGAATTGAATGACTTTCTGGTTCGCTTCATAAGCACGCAGGGCCGACATCATATCGACCATGGATTGCGCAGAATCCACGTTAGAACGCTCAACGAATCCCTGCCGCACCTCTACCTGATCGCCTGCAGCAACTTGGGTAATGGTCGCTTCATCACCGGGATTAATGCGGTACAAACCGTTTCCTTCGCGAAGAAGCAGGTTAGGGTTCTCTGCTCGGGAGAGCATCAGGCCGATCGGCCTTCCTGCAGCATCAACTAACTGCTGGCCATTACTGTCCAGGAATTCGCCTTTGTCCGTCACTTTGAATGCATGAATCGGCTGGCCTGTCCCGTCGATAAGACGAATCGGTTGACCATCTCGTCCGACCACAAGGTTACCGTTCGCGTTGACCAGATCGCCTGCCGTATCCACGGTAAACTTGCCGTTAAGGGAATAACGCTGCTCGCCATTAGCATCTAAAACCGTGAATAAAGCCTGTGGCTGGAACGTACGCGTTCCGTCTGCATTTACGGATTTGCCTGATGAATCGAAGGTTACGCCCGGCACTTGAATGTTGGAGACCAGTGCAAAGTCGAACGGATTTTGCGTTTCCTGCAGGTCACCCTGTGTATGTAAGGAAATGTTCTCTTCGGAGAACACCCCGGTGTTTAATTTCCCAAGCGGAGCCGTCGAGGCGCCTTGTCCACCGCGAATCGTGGAAATGAGCATCTCCGGGAACGAACGGGACAGCGCATTGCCTTGTTTAAAACCCGGCGAATTAATGTTGGCAATATTATTCGTAATCGTATCATGCCGTCGCTGCTCAGAAATCATCCCCGAAGCCGCAGTGTACAATCCTCTTAGCATATTTCACCTCTTAGGTAGTATGGGTATGCATTAATTGAATTTGCGTTTGCTTACTTTATCCAAATTATCCAACATAATGCCCGTTCCTTTAACGACACAGGACATCGGATCTTCCGCAATAAGAACAGGCACTTTAAGCTCATCTGCGAGAAGCTGATCCAAACCATGCAGCAATGCTCCGCCGCCTGTCAGAATGACGCCTCTATCGATGATATCAGCCGAAAGCTCTGGAGGTGTACGCTCCAGTACGCTCTTCGCTGCTGTCACGATGGATGATACCGGATCCCAGAGCGCTTCTTGCACTTCGCTGGAATGAATCGTGATTGTGAGCGGCAAGCCCGATACCATATCTCTTCCGCGAATATCCATCTCTTCATCTCTGCCGTGTGGATATACCGTTCCGATCTTGATCTTAATATCTTCGCTCGTCCGTTCCCCAATAAGGAGCTTGTACTTATTTTTGATATACTTCGTAATGGCCGTATCGAACTTGTCCCCCGCGATTTTGATGGAGGAGGAGGTGACGATGTCGCCCATGGACAAGACAGCGACGTCCGTCGTTCCTCCACCGATATCTACGACCATATTGCCGCTAGGCTGGAAGATGTCCATGCCGGCGCCAATGGCTGCCGCTTTAGGCTCTTCTTCCATGAATACCTCTCGGGCACCGCTGCGTTCCGCCGCTTCGCGAATCGCCTTTTGCTCGACCGAGGTGATGTTGGTAGGGGCGCATATGAGAATTCTCGGATGAGAATACCAGCTCTTGCCCCCCACTTTGGCAATAAAATGCTTCAACATCATTTCCGTAATGTCAAAGTCTGCGATAACCCCGTCCTTCAAAGGACGAATCGCGATGATGTTGCCCGGTGTCCGGCCTACCATGCGGAAGGCTTCCTCGCCAACGGCAAGCACCCGCTTCGTATCGCTTTCAATTGCCACTACGGAAGGCTCATCGAGCACGACGCCGCGTCCTTTTACGTGGATGAGCACATTCGCCGTGCCGAGATCTATTCCAATATCCTTGCTTAACATTTCAAGTTAATCCTCCCTAAACTAAACCGTCCATCCCGTGAAGAATCGGCGCTCTTATATATAGTTCTAATTATAAGCTAAATTCGCTATAAATGCATAATTTCCTCTTTTTTTTGTGAAATTTCGACATGTCCATTAAAAGGAAGCTTTCACGGATGTTGGAACCGTCAAGATTTGACGGTGACTAAGTTTTCGGAGGACTTAGGGCTGCGCGTTTTACGGTATTTGATTTTGGTTGCTTCTCCTCCCCTGAGGTGCCTGATGGATTTGTGATACTCCAAGATGTGCTTGACCTGATTGGCCAGGTCCGGGTTGATTTCCGGCAGCCGTTCCGTCAAATCCTTGTGCACCGTGCTTTTGGAAACGCCGAATTCCTTAGCAATGGTGCGAACCGTGTTCTTGGTCTCGACGATACAAGTACCAATTTTAATGGTCCGCTCTTTGATGTAATCGTGCACTCCCCTCGCCTCCCTACTCGAGATAGTTTGGTACATTATATGAGGGGCATGACTAGATATTCTACGTAGCCAAGCCTGACAAGCCGAATTCGCACATTTATTTTAAAATAACGCAAAAAAGCAGCAGGATAGACCCGCTGCTTTCACCCTATGTAGGCTTATTGCTGTTTTTCGTTCAAAAGCGTATCCGGATTCACGGCTGCGCCGTCAATGCCCTGGCGGACTTCGAAGTGCAAGTGTACACCGTCTTCTTTTTCGAATTCGTTACGTCCCGCTTTGGCGATCACATCGCCTTTTTTCACATCCGCGCCTTTGGTTACTTTCACGTCAGCCAAACTTTGGTAGATGGTTACTAATCCATTGTTGTGTGTGATTTCGACGAGATTGCCGACAACCGGGTTCTGATCCACAGCTGTTACTTTGCCGCTCATCGCAGCCAGCACGTCAAAAGCGGAACCATCTTTTGCTTTCCAATCGATACCCGTATGCGGCGTCATCTGATTATCTCCGTATTGAATCATAGCCGCCTGCTTCACTTCATTGCTAGCGTTGGTGTCATAAAACGGGATGGATACGGTAACTTGCGCCTTGTCTTTTAAAGGCCAGCCCATCGTTTCGGTTTGTGCGGATACCGCTACCGAGTTGTCAGGAGCTTTGGTGCCGTCTGTCGCTTTGTCATTGCTGCTAACCTTAATACCCAGATCTTCTTGGCTGACTGTTTTCTTTCCGGCGTCTTGGTACACCCACATTAAGGTTAAGATAATTGCCGCTGCTGCCACATACGTTGCTGGGAATACCCACTTCTTAGCAAGCAACCTCTTCCATGCAGATGTAGTGCCTTGTGCTCCTTGTGCAGTTTTAGGAGCTTCTTCCTTTTGAAAACCTTTGTTTTGATCATTCATGGTTATCACCTCATCAACCATTCTTGACACATTTAAAGGTTTTATACTTGGAAAAAGATATTTTTATAGAAACGGTAAAGATATAATTCCTCTTAAGATTTTTGGACGAATGGGGTTGCTTTTTCGATAGAGATGCCAGTGTAATAGTAGGCTACGATTTGCTCAGCCGTCTTGCCCTCCTTGGCCATCCCGTTTGCGCCCCATTGGCTAAGACCGACCCCATGCCCATATCCATAGGTCGTAAACTCAATCTGCTGCGCGCCTTTCCATTTCCACGCGAACTGAGAGGAAGCCAGTCCTAGTTTCTCTCGCACTTCACGGCCGGAGAAGGTTTTGCCGCCGATCATCATGCTTTTAATGCGATGCCCTGCCGACCATTCTAGCACTTTCATTCCCTTCGAGCTTGTACTGACGGTGGCGATGCTGGTTACTCCCAGCTTTTGGAGCATGCTTTTATAGCTAATCTGGACGGTTTCCTGGTAACGCGGGGATAGCTTGATATCCCAAGGACTGGGGACACTGCGAAGATAGGGGCTTTTGAATGGCCAATAGTCCTCCGAATTTTCGGTATACCCGTTGCTCGTAGAGAAAAAGGTGGCATTAATCGGCTGATGCTGATAGGTGATAATCTTATCTTTCGTTTCGTTTACCGCTCTATCGATTTTGGCCATATTGGCCTCATACGTGCTCTTGTCCCACTTATCCCGCAGTTCTTGCTCGCTTAAATAAGCTTGGTGAGCCGTTGTATCCGTCACTAGCGCGTCACCAACAGGCATATTGCTGTAATCCTTATCCAGCACTCTGCGCACCACGTAAGTGCGAGCGGCCATCGCCTGCGCTTTTAACGCTTCCAGCTCGAATTCAATCGGCATTTCGGCGGCAAGCACGCCCTTGACGTACTGCTCCAACGGAACGGTTTCAATCTTAGCTTGCTTGGTTAAATACACAGGGACCATCAGGCCTTGTTCCGTAGTCTGAACGGGCAAGTCGCTCGTGCCGGTGTGGACGGGGGTACTGTTCTGGGGAATCTTCTTGACTAGCAATCCAGGAACTATGATAGTGACGCTTAGCATGGTCGACAAGCAAACAGCCATCCAGAGGATGACCCTGCCGTTCAGTCTCTTCTTCAGAGCCTTATTCTTCTTGTACATCGTCTAGTGCCTCCATAACTGCGGTCGCTAGCAGGTAGTTTAGCTATACCTCATCTTATGAGAGGGGTTACTAGAATAGAACACGGAATCAGTCTGCTATTAGTCGATAGGCAAATAGATAATAATTCAGGTGAATACATGATTAATTTACGAGAGCGGATTGGATTTTATCCAGTGAAACATACTTATTTTGGAAGTTTTAAGCCTTCCTAATTGGATTTCATACCGTCTTATCTTCCTTAAGAGAGGTAATGATGGTGCTCGAAAATGAATCCATTGGATATTTTCCAACATGACATTTCAGCTTATCGACACTTGCCCTTTCTGTTGGATAAATTCCACTGTCTGCTACAAAGCAACTAGTTGGCACCTAGCTAAGCTAGACGCCCTGAAATAAAAAAATCCGCTAAGGTCTTCCCTAGCGGTCCTTTTGCGTTGTAAATACGTTTGCGACTTAGGCGAAAAATAGGTATGGCATCTGCCCTCTTCAAATCAATAACGATGGAAAACATCACTATAGGCTATATTCCATTTTGTCTTACGTCTGTAGCGATGAAAAACATCGCTATTGCTTCGCTCTGGCTCACCACGCTGCCTTTTTCTACTCTGTAACGATGGAAAATATCACTATTCACTCGTTTCCATTTACTTTTACGTCCGAAACGCTGAATAACATCGTTAGCGTATCGTATCAGCGTCACAAGTCCTCCCCTAAAACTTATACTTTCTATAAAATAAAAAAAAACGGCCCCACTAGGGACCGAGGCCACTGAAAAACTTCTAGTTTTTCGGAGTAGCTAAGAGAAACGATAAAAAGACGA